>JBBCAV010000265.1:0-4042 GCA_051382305.1 Bdellovibrionota bacterium FG-2 | reverse complement strand
CATTTTGGAGTGTGCAAGCGATTCTTTCCACGCTTGTTTTAGTTGGCCAAAAAAATCGGTCTCACCAATGATTTGACTCTCAAGACCGGTGGCGATTCTCAGAAGAAATTGAAAGGCTTTTTCGCCTTGGAAAATTTCAAGATGTGACTCGAGCTCAACGCGGCTCCAGGCAAAATCACTGGAGGCAACCCACAACATTCTTTGACAAGAATCGAGGAAAAACGCGCCCGGCAACAAATAGGCACCCACCAAATTCATGCGTCTGATTTCGGAAGTCTTGCGGAGATGGAAAACCTGCAAAGATTCGATTCTCATAGCTAGTGATAAAATACCTGAGTCGGGCGTTCCAAGTGTCACAGGAGTGTCAGAAAATACAAATAAAACAAGAAAGATAAGTTATTGATTTTAAGGGAGTTTTATCGCGTGGACCTGACACAAACTGGGAACCGAGGCCCACTTTCACTTTCAGGGCGGCGTAAGCGCCGGATGCAATGTGAGGACAGCAGAGTCGAGAAGGACGCAATAAGGCCCTGACTGACCAGTTGTCACAATCACTCGAACTCCGATAAAGCCATCCACACTGTAAATAATCGCAGGACCTAAAAATTGAACCGGATTATTGACTGTCCCAGTATAATTGAGGCCATCACCGTTGTCGGACGATAACACTCCATCCGAACTTCCGACACCTTGCCACAAACCCACATTCCCCCCAGCTGGCGGAGTCCAGACACTCAAAGCAACGGTCTGATTTATCCATGCAGAAAGCGTATCAGACAGACTGTTGCAAGATCCATTTGAAAGCAAACCCGCTTTAAGCCCTACTCCGAACTTTGCGACTGGGTGTTGGCTCAAATCTACAGTGGAAACATTGAACTGAAACCCAAGCACCAGTTTATCTATGGTGGAAATAGTACTATTACATTTGAAAGGGAAAAAGCCAGTATCATTCGCGGTTGCAAAATTATTCAAAAGCGAAGTCGTGGTGAATGGCAAAACGGAGGTACCAAAAAATAAACTGTACGACAAAGTCACAATAGTGGCACTAAAACAATCCTGAGATATGCTCGGAGCATTTCGAGCAAACAACGTATTCCCATCCTGCCCCGCAACCAGAACTATTGGCTGCACGACAACAGGATTCGGACTTGGACTCGCGCTAGGCGACGGACTGGGCGAAACGCTTGGGCTTGCACTCGGAGTGGGACTCGGACCGCTGACGATGACCGTCCCTTCACTATACGTACAAGACAAAACTCTGGGACTTGCGGCTGCATAGCTAATCGGAATTGCCACAGTCGAATCTCCCGCGAGATCCACGGTCGTTGTGCCCAGAAAATAGCCCCCCACGTCCGTCTCCCCTGCTATGCCAGAGTTGCAATCCGCATTCATCGGGAACAAACCATAAATATCAAACTTGCGCCGAGCCCCAGAAGTCAGCTCCATCTCAACAACGTCGCCATTCTTAAAAGGCCCCACCTGGTGACCCGGGGCGCCCCAATGAATGGACTCCAAAATAGTACAATCAGAGGTCATCTTTGACGGCACAATTCCCGGCCCCGTTACTTTGACACCAAAACAACCAAAATCCGCAGTAACAGTTGGCGAAGTCAGAAACATCGCTTGAGGGGTTTTCAACGATGACACAACGGCCGCATCACCAAGCCAGTCCGGAGTCAAAACGATTTGCGTCTTTGACAGCCGCTCGCCCGAACGATCCCCACAGGCGCTCACCATCATAGAAAAAACGGTTGTGAGAGTCGCAAAACCGACACAACCCACGGCTGCTTTTCTTGTGATCGAGGGCATGGCCCAATCATAATCAAAAGAGATTCAAAAGCAATCTTTAGTACTGGCTTCGAAGAGTCCCGTCCCCGAGAAGGACGGTATAGTACGTGCGCTTTCGCCCAAGATAATCGGGGTTATCGATCTCCTCGATTTTTTGAGTAAGAAACTGCTCCTGAAAATGCACAGAATTTAGGTAACCTTTTCCCGCGTCGCCGCCAGCCAAAAACGTTTCCGTCGCTTTTTCGTAGAACCCGTTACCGCCCAAGAAGGAGAGTCCAAAATGAACCACCCCGCCAAAGCGGAACAAATACACGGAACCCGTGTCCGGATGACCATAGGCGGGATCGATATTGGAATTCATGCAGCCGTGATTCACAAAGAAAAGAATATTCGCAGGAGTATTTTGATCCGCCAACTGAAGCAAAGAACTCATATCAGCATAGGGGTAGGGATCCTCAGGCAGCGGCTTCTGAAAGGCATGCCCCCCCTGATACGAATGAATCATGAGGGTTCCAAATTTGTAGGTTTTTCCAAACATCGGAACACCCTGAGCATTCACCCCGGAGGAAGCGAACAGCTGACTCAAGAAAAAGTTTCGGTCAAATTCCTCCGGACTCGGTGCCTGGGTAACGCCCTCCGAAGCCAAGAGCTCAAACTTCTCCTGCGCTTCCGTGAAAAACTCCGCATCATTCAAACGAATCATATTGGCTTTTGGATCCCATTTCTTGGTTCGAAAAAGATGATTACGGGTAAAATAATTTGAATAAAGCGAAAGCTGCTTTGAAAGCTGTAACGCCGCAGATTGATTCACTTTCGTCGTCAGAGGAACCATTTGGTCCACCGTAAAGAGCGAGCCATTCTTTTTCGCAAGCGAAATTGATTCGACCATCAAGACCGGATTTTGATCTGGATTCTTTGAAGTAATCCATTTGCCGCGATCTCCCTGCAAATTCATCACGACCTGATAGGTTCCCGATTTTGTTACCGCCGTGATGACCGAAACTCCCGAATGAGGAAGAGAACCAACTTCTATACTGGTCTCCGCGTCGTGAATCGATTGAATGAGCGGCAAACTCGTCGCACTCACCTCGCCCTCAACGCCTGACGGCGCGCTGGTACGAATCCGGTAGGCCACACCAGTTTTTAAGGAAACCGTGGCGAGAGTAACTGTGGGAATCTCCCCCGTCTCGCCTTTAAAGCCCAAGCCACCCATCGCCCGTTCGGCATCAATGCGCGAGACCCAGAGTTCGGGAGAAGCAAAATATAAATCATGTTTCGAATACTCAACGTTATATCGATCTAAATCATTTAAGCGGTAGTAACTTTTTAGCTTTGCGGGACCCGACTCTGCTTCAAGTTCAAGCGGCTTGGTTTCGTAAGCCGCATCCCAATTGCCATCCATATCACCCAGTACGAGGTCGGTATAGTAGACCAGAGGCTCGGAGGTATTCTTGCATTTCACTTTTCCCGACGCCTGATACACGCGCTCGCACACCTCTTGAACAAGGAGGGCATAGGGGAATTTCCCGATCATCACCACACCTTCAATATTTGATTTCTGATAAATGCTTCGAATCAACTGATGAAGCGCCTTGGGGTTCTTGTAGGCCAAATCGCTCGACCCCACGTTTATGCGGGTGACTTGCATGCCCTCATTCTGAATATCCGAAATGTACTGATTTATTTGATCACGAAGGCCCTTCTTCTGCTTGCCACACGTGTCGCGATCCTGAAGTGCACACACCAAAAAACCCCAGGGCGTCCAGAAAAAATCGTCTTCCATAATAACAGGATCGACGAGAACGAGAACGTGCTTGGTGTGAATCTTTGATTCACCCGAAACCCATTGCTTTGCACCGACCTCACGACTGAATCTCTCCCTTTCGATTAACGACTCATCGCAGATCTTCGCGCGCCCACTGATCCAGCAATTGCCTTGCCGAACAAGCCGCGTAGGAAAACGCCCGCGCGAGGACCCAGCCAAGACCTCAGAGGCTGAGACCAAGAGAACTAAACAGCCCATCGCAAATAGAAAAGCAACTCTCATGAGATAGATTCATCGCAAGAGAGGTGCCAGGTTATGGCCCAAAAGTAGCGAAAAACGCGTATGAAATCAACGCCTTAAAAAGATCCGGACTCAATCACTGACAAAGGTTCCGCCCCCTGTCTAAAGGCTCTACAGAACAGAGGCTCTTGCAGTATTTGCTACACGTTTAGCTGACCTTCTTAATTTGGTCCACCTTGTCAATAATCC
>JBBCAV010000264.1:0-25667 GCA_051382305.1 Bdellovibrionota bacterium FG-2 | reverse complement strand
GAAACCTATCTTAAATTATTGCGCATTTACTGTCGAACGAGCCCGGACAGGACAACGTTGAATCGCTTCGGGCTCTTGGGGTAGTCGCTCCCGGTAAAAACTCGCCCCTTTACGAAGGAGGTCACGCGCGCCCGCCCCATCGTTTCGAACCACGGCAAGCAAGTTTGCGCCCGTTACATAGAGATCAAAAAACGCGGGATCAAGATCCGTGATCAGATCGAGGTTATAGTACAGCTCCGGATGCGTGCCGGGGGCGACGTGCGTTAGTGTAGGGTCCGCAAAACTTTTAATCCATAACCAATCCGCCGCCGCCAGCCAATGTCCAAAGCTCAGGGCTTTGAACACGTCCGGGTTCCATTTTTCGGCTCTTTAAAGCGGAATTTCGACCCAGGCTCCGCCGAGGGCAGTGAGGCGGGTGTTGAGCGCGGTTTGGTGCAGACCAATAGAAAACAAAAAGAGAAAAGTGACGAAGCAATGCTTAGTGACAATAATAGATTGTTTTTGCATAGATCACAGGTCAGTAGCATTAGAATAGGGGTTGTTTGATAATGCAAATGGGTACAGGTTTATGACTGATGAATCCATAAGATTCCAATCAACCCTAACGTCACCCACCGGATCAGTCATGAGGCGTTTGACATAAATTCCATTCTTATAACCACTCATCGAATTATGAGAAATGATCACGGGACTACCGACATTTCCTACACAAATGGCCGTTGTTTCTGTCCCAACCATCGGACATTGATATCCGTTTGTATCTGTTGCCGCAGCAAAGGATCCAGAAGCCTGATTCATAATTTGATTAGCCGTCACCATCATTGACCTATTGGCTGCACCGGGGAGGTAAATGCCGGTTCCTGCACGACTGATTTGATTTCTTGAAACTACGCCGCCAACGGCAACGATCCCCGCTTCGTTGTACATTGTCTTTCCTACTATGTTATAAAAATCGATCAAGTTATCCGTCACGACCGCCGGCATAAATGTTTTGATCCCCGCATGACAATTACTCACTGTGTTCTTATCAACTTCAACTATTGAGGAAACTCCACTCGCGATTGGCACTACTTCAATCCCAGCTTGTTGAACGGTCCCAGAGGTTAGATTTTGAGAAAAATTATTGCACCAAATCTGATTGTTAGATATTTGCACCTGAGATCCTGAAAGCTTACAAAGAATGCCCTGCGCGCCTCCCCCCGTATTCGGACCCCCCGCAGATAAAATCTTATTTTCACTCATGTTCAATGTTGCCGAAGAGCCAGTTGTTGCGACGATTTTTATACCCGTCGCTGCGCCCCAAATATAATTCTGAGCCACTCTTATCTTTGGCGATCCAGCACCCAATGCAAGCGCTATTGCTGTGGGGTCGGTGTAGCCCCCCCCTGGAGCAACGAGTGAAAAAATATAGCGATTGCCCACAATTTCAAGACTGTCAGCTTTGACGGAGAGACTGGTTAACACAGAAGCCTTTGCGGTATATGGGCTGGCTTCATCTCCAAACGAGTTTTCAATAATCCGAAGATTTGAGTATGTGTCGTCGGTCTGAGAAATTCCCGTAAAGATAGAACCACTCGAATCGGTACGCCTGAACATTGATTTTGTGATCAAGATGTTGTTTCCCTTAATTAAAACATAAGCTTGATCAAACGTAATATTTTCAACAACCACTTGATTGGAAAGCTGAAGAACTAATCCTTTCAAAACCGTACCGTTTTCGCCGATAACATGGACATTCGCTGGCACGGTCATCCAGGTCGGACTCGAAGTATCGCCTAAATAGGTTTGTTGCCTAATAAAAGCAGTGCCCCCTCTTTTCAGCTTCGGACTATCAAAACATTTTTGAATGTCATTTGCGATTGTAGCGGGACAATCAGCCTGGGCATCCTGAGCAATGATCACGTAGGGCGAAACTTCAGTTTGAACTGGGGAGCAGGTATTTGACATATCCGTGTCACCTGGAATGAGATAGAGATCATATGATTGCGATAGGATCATAGATCCTACTCCAGAACCTGCGCCTTTTTGAGCCGTGATCAATAGCTTCGCCAGATAGGATCCATCCTTCTGAAGAGGGTTAGCGGCCCAATTCAGCTGAACGTCCGAAATTACTAGGCCTGGACGATAAAGGCTGTTCAGTTTAAGGGCACTGGATCCCGGGTCCACGACAATGCCTTCGGTATTGAGCGATTGCGTCCCCGCAGACGTGGTAGGTTTCCAGCCCGCCGTCAAGGGCGTGGTGCCGGCAAGCAAACTAGAGCAGCCATCTGGAAATTTCAATCGGAGACGAATGCGCTGGTCAAGGTCACTCCAATCAGCGGAAAGACGGCTGTTCGTTACAGTCTTGAGCATATTGCTCTTCAAGCTAGTCAGCGCTAACAAGACAACACTCGAAACCGCCATTAAAACCATGATCCCGATGAGCGAAAAGCCTTTAGATTTCACTATAACTCCTCTCTCCTAGGGAACATCTGAAACAGAACTAAATACATTTGGAGATGCCTGTTCCTGTGTGTAACCCCCACTGGCGCCGGGGTTAAACCGAGAGCGAATAACACCGGCCGCCCCTCCCGTTCCTGCTACAAAAATGCGCTTAGTATAAGTTCCAGCAATGATGTTTTGATCCACGATCATCGGATACATGGGCGACTTAACGCAAACAGCGACTGTTTCAGAAACCCCTGTGGAACATGCCGTGGCACCGACACTTGCGGCCGCGTTCATCGTCTGAGTGACCCCATTTGCCTGGGCAATATTTGCGACATAATTGCCGGTAAAGATACCCAACTGATTATTAGCACAACTTAAAGAAGCTCCCATTTGCGCTCGTTTTATCTGATTATTTGAAACAATCCCACAGACACTAGATTTGATGCCGATCGTGCCTGTAACAAGGTTCGCGGCGGCGTTTTCGTAATCAATCGTATTTTCCGAAATCAAAGGGTACTTGCCACTTGCTTTGATTGCATTTTGGCAATTCACAATCGTATTTTGAATGATATCGGGGGCATTCCCGCTCGCGCCTATTCCCGTCGTGTCGATCCCTGTCCCGGTTTTGTTTGTCACTGCATTGCACGTGACAAAGTTTCCTTGAATCTTCCCTCGGCTATTCGTTGACGTATAATCGATGCCCATTGCACCCGTAGGTCCTGCGGCAAGAATATAGTTTTCACGGATGCTCACTTGAGGAGCAGGAGTTCCAGAAGGCACGTCGCCCGAAACATAAATCGCATTACTGGAATTTGAAATATGGTTTCGAGAGATTTCCAAGTGACTACTGTAGGTCGAATCAGAGGCGCCCAAGTCAACAGAGATGCCAACAGTTGCAGCAAATGGAGTTAAGATCATGCGATTGTCTTTGATGACTACTCTTCCAGAAACCCCTGAAAAAAGCATCGCTGACCCCAATAACGTCACTTTAAACGCACTCGCATCCTCCCCAAAACTGTTCTCCATGATTTGGATATTTTTTATGTTTGAGTCCGACCTAATTCCAAAATGAGTCACCGCGGCGCCTCCTCCATTAAGAAAGCGAGAATGCAAAACTTGCACATTGGACCCAAGCAACTTAATTGCTGTAGAAAAACTGCAAGGGTTGTCACCCAAATCAAAAGTGATGTTTTCGATGACATTGTCGCCGCTGAGATTGAAGAGAGGGGGCGTATCAAGCGTGTTACACGGAGTCTGATTTGGGTTACTGAGCACCGTACCCTGTTCCCCCATTACCCTAACCCCGCTAGGGATATTCACTCCCTCCACTCCATTATAGGAACCACTTTTTATAAACGCAGTTTGACCAGAGCTTAGTGCCTCCAAGCAAGCCTTGAGTTGGACGCCGTTCCCCGCATGACAACTAGCGGTCGGGTCATCTGCGATGACCACAAACGGCAGAGAGCTCTGCTGAGCCGCATTGCACGTATTATCAGTCGAACTTGAAAAGACCGTAAGCCCAAACACCTTGGTGAGGGTCTGCCCCCCCAAGCTGGCCGTGGCTTTCTTCTGAGCGGAAACAAATAGCGTTACAAAGTAAGACGAATCGCTAAGCTTCGTGCTTGAATCCCATCCGATGTGAATATCGCTGACGGTAAGACTATTTCCGTAAGTTATGCCATTCTTCAAAAGAGGGACATTGCCATGAAGTACGAGCCCCAGGGACGTCCCGATATCCAGAGTCGGGGAACCACTGTTAGGATCGGGCTTCCATCCAGCAGTTTTCACGCTGGTTTTTTGCAGTAGATCTGAACACCCGCCCGGTTCTCGAAGGCGAAGCTCGATCTGGTTCACCAAGGTGTTCCAGTCAGAAGAAGCTGCGACACTTGAAGAAGCTTTTTGCATGTCAATTGCGATATTAGCAATTGCGAGCCCCACGACCGACATCAGGGCCACCACCATCATGAGCTCAATGAGCGAAAAACCTTTATCCGTTTTCATAACGAGTCCGCCGCGGAGCTGAAATAGACAATTGAATTGTCTTGCTGGCTACGCCGGCTCGTGCCTGTTGTCACGATGTTTTGATTGAATTTAAGTTTTCCTGCCCAAGTAAGTACTGTAGGAACAGAGGCTTCCCGAATGCCGTAATTGTAATTCGTAAATACGTTTTGACTTACCACTACTCCCGCCGTGAGTTGCTGAACACACAGCGCGACGGATCTGTATATCCCGACACCAGTCGGCCAACCACAGGTCGGATTATTTCCAGCTGCAGCGCGACTAATCGCCGCTGATGCGCCTGTCTCTGCTAGATTGAATACTTCATTAAAAGCTACGACGCTTCCCGCTGATGGCTTTAAGAGATAAATTCCGGATTGCGCTCGCTTAATTTGATTATGAGCAATGATCCCATCATTATTAACGTAAATACCGGTGGTGTCTTCTGAAGACACGTTGTTAAAGTCAACCGAATTTCCAATGGCCATCGTTAACGATGCACCAGAAGAAATCCCCGTCCGGCAATTATGAAGAGTGTTGTGAAAAAGAGCAGGCGCCCCGGCTTGCGCAAAGCTATTCGTACTCACCCTAATTCCTTCAAAGGAGGTCTTGGGGTCACATGAAACTACATTGCCGGAAACGCTCGCGCGACTACTAGGTTTGGAAGTAAAACTGACCCCCCCCCCAGTGACAGAAATGGAGTTATTGGAGACAATAACAGCACGATTTTTTTCAGGCTCACTCATTCCGAGAGTAACCCCATTAAATCCCGAAAGTGAATTTCCAGAGATTCTTATGGTATCCACAGCCGCACTACTATCAATGTCAATTGCACTGGTTTGCGCGGTACTCGCCCCAATGATATTTCCACTCACATTAATGTCATTCTCGATAATATCTAGGTTTGCGACAGCCCCACCCGCTACAGTAATTCCAGAAACTGTATTCGTAGAAATAAAGGGTACCCCCTTAGTGCCAATTGTATTTCCGTTAATTCGGACATGAATACCTCCTGCTTGATCGGTCCAAATTGCGCCGTGCCCAGTCGAGGTACTTGTACTTTTAAAAATACATTTAGAAATCCGAGTGTCGTTTCCTTGTAATTTAACAGCGACAGAACCGGCGTTAGTATTATTGCTGAGGTCAAAAGTAATGCCTTCAATCGAACTTTTGTCTTGAACAACAACTATCGGATTGTTGTTCGAATTTTGCAGTACCGTTCCCGGCTCACCCAACACACGAACGTTGCTTAGGAGACTCACATCCTCAACATCCGTATATATCCCTTGCTTGATCAAGGCCGTTTGCCCCGTACTGAACGTTGGCCCAGTTGGATCAAACGGATTGGTTCCTGTTAAACAACCTTTGAGTTCAACCCCCGTGGATGCACGACAGTGGTATGGCGCCTGCTGGGCAATAACAAAAAAGGGTCCCACAACCGACTTTTTTTGAGGCACATTGCATGAAGGACTTGTTCGATCTGAGAAGAAACTCAAACCATACGTCTTCGTAAGGGTCGCGCTCCCGATATTCCGATTTGCGATTTTATCTGCGCTTATAGAAAGCGCCATGAAGTAGGTATTGGGTTGAGTGGTCGCTGCACCAGAAGTCCATGTCAGCTTAAGATCGGAGATTTTCAGGCCAGTCCCATACATACTGTCTTTCTTGAGAATAGTACTGGGACCGAGTTTAATGCCTTGGCTACTAATATCCAGGGACTTATTTGTAGGACCAGATGTGACGTCGGGCGCCCACATTTGGACCGTCATAGCGGAAGTAGCTGCCAGGAGGTCCGTGCAGCCACTAGGTGAGCTAGGCGTTTCAGGCACTCTGAGTCGCAAAGCGATTAGATTATCGAGTTCGTTCCAATCCGATAAGCTCTGAGCGCTCAGCATCGTCTTCTGCAAATTGAGCGTGAGACTCGTCGTAGCCAATAAAGCAACCGACCCAACACCCAAGGCAATCATGAGTTCAACGAGCGTAAACCCCTTACTTGATTTCACAGTACCCCCACGTACTCTGATTCTAGCACACCCGTCCCTAATGCCAACTGTGTCCTAAACGACGCGGGGTAAGCCGAAACATTGTTGTCGCACCGTAACAATCAGGACGCCCGCCCGCCCTTCGAAGAGAGGGCGATCCTTCGTGCCTCTGAACTCAAATAGAGAGGCAAACTCAGTAATTCAAATTCGACAGCTTGAACCCCATTTGGCGTGACCACATCGTGTTTTACATGAACCGAGGCAGGCTGATTGAGATCAAATCTAAGCGCACGCCGACACTTCTTCGCCGCAATAAATTGATGCAAACTTTTCAAAGACCCACTCTTGCCTGACTTTACTTCAATGGGGATAATCTCTGCGCCGAGGGCCATGACGAAATCGAGTTTCGCGTTGGCTTGTCTCGCTTCGCGGAGCCAGTAAACTAAGGGCAAATCCTGCGCCCGCGAAGAAGCGAGTAAATTCTGAAACACCACTTGCTCGGCCATTGCACCCAAATCAAGCAAGCCCTCTCCCCGCGCCCGCTCAAGTTGAGGTAGATCCACGCCGAGAACAACATTCATCAAACCGACATCAAGCGCATAAAGTTTATAAACAAGTTCTTCACTTCCAGCGTGAAGAGGTAAGGATACGCAAGAACTGTAGTGCACTTTCCGCAAAACGCGCGCTTTTGCCAAGCTATCGAGAGCATGTCGCAAATCGCGGGCATGGGTAAGAGGGTCCAAGGCGGAGTACTTTACTTTTTTCCCGACCTGCGCGGGAATTTGATCGAATATCCTTTGAATCCGAACCAACTCTCTTCCTGACGCATATTTTGTAAAATCATCCCGATAAGTATCCAGGATCGAGTGTTGCAAGGCCCGCACTCGTTCAAAGTCATGATACTTGACCCATGAACGTACGGCCTCTGGCATCCCCCCCACCAGAAAATACTCCCTCAAACTTTTCAAGCACGTGTCATGAACCGTGCTCGGAATGCTCATTCCCAATTCATATTTTTTTAAGAATCCCGACACCCGCGCAAGACCGGTTGCATCCAAGAATTCCAAAAAAGTAAGAGGTGAAACATAATAATACTGAACGCGACCGACCGGCATCGATAACTTTTCTTGAGTGAGCGCGAAATCGAGTAGGGAGCCTGCGGCCACGACTTTGACCCCAGGATAATCTTCATAAAAATAACGCAAACTTTCGATCGCCTTTGGAACGCGCTGGATTTCATCCACAAACAGGAGAAGCTTTTTGTCCGCAAGATTCACTCCCAGCTGGATTTCGAGCGCCCGAATAAGATCTGAAAAATTATCTTCCTCGAAGATTTTTCGAAAGCGGGCCTCCTTTTCAAGATTAAGCTCGACAAGATGCAGCTTTTGCGATTCTGCGAACAACCTGACAAGCGTAGACTTCCCCACTTGTCTCGCGCCTCGCAAAAGCAGGGGCTTAGCTTCGCCCCGAGCAAGCGCAAACCAGCTCTTGAGATCCTCGATGCACTCACGATGAAATGACTGTGCCAAACTACCCCCTCTATTAACCATATTTGACTAATAGTACCCCTAGCCTTAGCCAAGAGCAAGCCGAACCTTACGCCCTCCCACAACCCGGTTTCGGGAACAAGCGCACCGCGTACAACGGGTAATTGCAGATCGAGCCATCTTTTTTAAAATTCATAAGTGAGGTCCGCGACAGTACCTCGGACGCATGCTTGGGCGAATATTTGTTTCCATATTCGATCAAGCTTTTCTTCTTTTTACTCACCCCAGCCTTGGCTTCGAGCGGAAATATCTGCTCTTCGAACGCGACTAGAAAATCCAGCTCCGCCGTCCCTTGACTCGTCCAATAATAGAGCGGTTGCTCATGCGCACAGGCCAGTTCTTGCGCGACATAATTCTCGACAAATGCTCCTTTGTACTCGGTAAAAATCTTGCTCCCCTCGACGATCGTTTTGGATGTGAGCCCCACCATTGCTCCCAATAATCCGACATCCAACAAGAAAACCTTGAACACTTTCTTGTCGCAATGTCCCTCGAGTGGCAGTTTTGGGACGGCAACATTGTAGGAGAGATGAATGAGGCCCGCATCCTTAAGCCACTGAATTGCAGCTTCATATTCGCGCGCACGGGCACTCTGCGCAATCGCCGAAAAAATGAACTTCTTATTCTCCTTGGCGAGCTGCCCAGGAACTGACTCCCAAATTTGGCTGATCTTCAGGGCTTCAGAGGGCTGGGCATGTTTAACGAAGTCCAGAGAGTAGGCATTCAATATTTCGCGTTGGATCGTTCGGGCCGCATTAAAGTCCTTCTGAGCAGCGTAATGGCAAACCACTTCGGGCATTCCACCCAAGAAATAATATATTCGGAGCCACTCAATAAGTTCCTGATGAAAAGGCTCCGGCAGCGGTTCCAAGCCGCCCAAGCCTTCGAGAACTTTCCATAGATTGGCTTTCTGCATGGCATTCAAGAACTCAAAAAAACTAAGCGGATGAAGATGTAGGCAATTCACTTTCCCCACGGGAAAAGTTTTTTCCGAGGAGAGCTTGATTCCTAGCAGCGAGCCTGCAGCCACCAAGTGATAATGGTTAGCTTTTTCATTGAAGTATTTGAGACTGGTCAAGGCGCGCCCCGACTCCTGAATTTCGTCAAAGAATATCAGCGTTTCCTTCGGAAGAATCTTCTGTCCCCGGTAGGCCGCGAGCCGCTGAACAATGGCCTCCGGATCGAGCGCCCCTTTAAAACAATCATCGAGCGCTGGGTTTTCCTCAAAATTAAAATAGGCGACATCGCCATATTCTTTCCGACCAAAAGTTTCGAGCAAATGCGTTTTCCCTACCTGCCGCGCGCCCTGCAGAATAAGTGGCTTTCTACGCGGTGAGCGTTTCCATTCCACCAGCTTTTGATAAAGGTCGCGCTCCATACTCACGTTATACGTTAGAAAAACGTGACATCGAGCGCACAGCAAAACCTTTTAAAATCACGCATTAGAGCCAACCCCCTTGCCAAAATGAAAAGAGGCGTAGAATTTACAGGGTACAGCGCAATTAACGCACTTTGGCAAACATGTTCACAAGGGGGACGTATGAAGAATTTCAAGAATTTGACGACACGCATTTCTAATATTTCTAATAGCGAAGGTTTTACGCTTGTTGAGCTCATGATCGTGGTTGCGATCATCGGGGTTTTGGCTGCCGTGGCGATTCCGAATTATCAGAAGTTCCAGGCCAAGGCGCGGCAGAGCGAAGCGAAGCGAAGTGAAGCGAAGTGAAGGTGATTCTTGGAACCGCGTTTACGGCTGAAAAAGCTTCTTTACCGAAAACAACACCTTCACTGCGTGCGTACAGCAGATCGGTATCACTCCAGACGGAGCAAACAATTTCTACGAGGTCGGATTCCCCTCAGGGACAGTGGCGGGGCTACTGAAATACGCAGGCTTTAACGGGCTCTTTGCCTTGCTGGAGGAACCGTGGCGGGCACAACATTCACGATCAGCGCGGGCGGCAACATCTCCACCGGAACAGCCATCGACATCTGGACGATCGATAACAACAAAGCCCTGAGCAACTCGGCACTCGGAATATAATATCGGATTAGATGCCCATGGCAATACCTGCACATTTGTCGTTGTAGACGCTCAAGGCGTGGAGACCCACTGCGTTCGAGTTTCCACGACGGAGAAAAATATTCTAAACTTCGTGCGGTCGCTTTCTGGAAGTAAGTCACTAACGACTGAAGAAGGTCAACTCTCACAATGGCTATACTCCCTTCTAAAAAATGAGGTCGACAACCTTGTCATTTGTAACCCCCTGTTTATTTCAAAACGAAGCGGCCCGAAAGATGATGCTGCGGATGCGAGGCACCTCGCTCAACAGCTGAGAGGAAATTTCCTAACCCCTGTTTTTCACGAAGTCAGTCCATTAATGGAAAGCCGCTCTCTAATGACGGCCTACCTTGATGTTGTCAAGCAATGCACGCAAACACAGAACCGCTACAAAGCTCTGTTTGCAAAACACGCTCTTGTCACCGCTGGAAAACGCATTTACCGGCTTCGTGATCGGATTGCCGAACTCCCGAATGAATCTGATCGATTTGTAGCTCAGGGTCTATTTGAACAAATTCGCGTAATGCGAGAATCCAGGCTTTCCTACGCACGGCGCTTTCGGGAATTCTCCGACGCTCACCCCGAGGTTAAAGCACTAACAACGATTCCTGGTATTGCAGAGATTCGAGCGTGCCTGATTGCCGCCTCCGTAACAAACCCTGCCCGCTTCCAAGACAAACATCATTTTTGGTCCTACTGCGAACTGGTCCGTCATCACTTTATCAGCGACGGAGTGATTTATGGAAAACGAACAAAGCGCGCAAATCGGCACCTTAAAGCTGTATTCATGGGAGCCGCAAAAACTGCGATGGCCGAGCCCGGGTCACTCCGTGATTATTATGATGCCATGATCAAGAAGGGACTACCGCACAAGGCGGCCAGAAAAAATTTAGCCCGGCAAATTGCAAGTGTTGCGCTTGCCGTGATGAGAACAAAAAAACCCTATGACGATTCAAAAGTGAAGGAGAAGATACGACCTAGTACAGTCGAAAAGATTTGAGAAATCTCGGGACGAGTTGGCCGAAATCGTGAGGATCACTCCTGATTCCTCCTGAGGTCGCCTTGACTTAATATCAAGACGATCACGACTCTCGCACCAGATAAGAAGTGAGGTCCTATTATGCGACTGATCTGTTTTTGAGGTCCTATTCGAAGGTTGACCCACTTCTCGTTTATATCGAACATTACCTTGGCCCAAGCAGAGGCCCTGACAGAAGGATGAAGACGTCTCAAGGTATCTTCACAATATTGTGTAATGACTGTGCGACCGGTGCAGGCAAAGAGCAGAGAGAAATGAAGAACAAAAAGATCTAGAGGGTCATCCAAGTTCCGAGCTGACTCGCCGATCGGCGGGGCTACCCCAACGTATTTGTGATGGGGAGTGGATTACTGTTACTTTTGGGGTTGCTCTTTTACAGAATTCGCATAAACCCGTTTTCCGCCATCGCCAGCTAAGCCCCCTCCCCGCTGAAATCCACTTCCCGGACCCGGAATACGAAAACCGGCATCGAAGGGGGCCGTGTGCGTACTCGCACATACCGCGCGGGAAGATCACCGAGGGCAAACCGCTCAGTTTGGCAAACCGCTCAGTTTAAGGATAAATTTGACGCACATCCGCCCGACCTGGCCGTGGTCTCGGCTCGACCGGCGTTCTTGCCGTCATTGATTCCGTTGAGTTAAGATCAAGGGTCGCGGGACAAATGCCCAGTTCGGCCGCATTTGCGCCCCCGGGCTCTCTCGCACATTTCATAAATTCCCAACAATTGAGCTTCGAGTCTTTTTGAGAGGAATCAGTCATGTTGATCCGCTACGGCCCGCGAGGGCTATTAAAGGAAGGAAGGAAGGAAGGAAGGAAGGAAGGAAGGAAGGAAGGAAGTGCAAGACTAAGACCATATTCACATATACCGCCTAGATGTCAGTGTATCGGGTTTTAGCAAAGGGGCAAGGAGTTCTTGCAACCCACATCAGGATTTCCTACGCTGCCCAATCAAAAACAAGTTCCACCGAGCAGTCCATCGCGCTAAGAAGGCGGACCATTTGATCAATCGTCTTGCGCGTATTCTTCTGATCCATGAGTCGATAAAACTGTGAGGGCGCGACCCCCATGCGCCGAATAACCTCTCGCTTGCTCACTCCAAGTCTCTTGATTCGCTCTTGGGCTTGAACGGTCATTTTTAACAGCATTGCTCGGCGAATGTACTCCGGATCTTTGGCGTACTCAAGGACTTGATCCATAAGCACAGTATCCTCCTGACCGGAAACAAGCTGATAGGTGAATCCTGTATGCCCGATTTCGGGATCTGAAAATACCGCCTGCACAGTGTCGGTATCAGTTGGGCTGAGCGCAAGCCGAGAGTAAGGATATTCATACGCTCCTTTGGGCGTCGTGACCTCAAAGGCTTTCTTACGATTGTTAGAGGCGACTTTTTTTATTTTCATACTGAAACTTCCCTTCCGCCTTAAGCTCACTTATTAATTCCTTGATTTTTCGGCTGGCTGCCTTTGATCCGGGCGCTTCGCAATCATGGTCGAGGTTCCATTTGACCATGAGCTTCCCCTCCCGGAACACATGAACATGATTACTGTGGTCACCAATCCAGGAGACAAAGACATAGTTGCCACGGCGAATCTTACCCATGGTTATTAGTACCATACAGGATACTATTTGACAAGCATCTTCAAACTAGCGCAACGCACAGTGCCAGTCAAAAAATTGGCGCAAATCCCTGCAAATATCCCCGACAACTTTCTTTTCATCTCCCCCTCCTTCCCCCTTGCGGAAAATTTTGCCTACGTTACAATTTTGACAAGATCGTAATTCACGCATGGAGGCGAGAATCAATATGACGAGCATCAAAATCAAAAGGCCTATTGTTATCTCAGTACTTTGCCACAAGGGTGGGGTCGCCAAAACCACGACCGCCGTAGCGCTAGCCGATAGCCTAGCTGCGGATCATCCCAGTGCAAAAGTCCTCATCTTAGACTGCGATGAGCAAGCAAACGTCAAAACACTTTTCGGAATCAAGGCAACCGAGGCGGAGCGCGGAATCGCTTCGATCCTCATCGAGAACACGCCCCCTTCGAAAGTAAAGATCACGGTCAGACCTCAGATTGACGTCATTCTTTCGGGCGGCCGCATGATGCGCGATTTTGAGAAAACATTTTCAACGTCCGCGGACAGCGAGCGCCTTCTCAGCCGGATGATGAAACCCTTTGACGAGGATTATGATTACGTCATCATCGACTCCCCCCCCGCGCTCTCTTTGATCTCTGCGAACATCGCGATGTATGCCGATTATTGCGTGATCCCCTGCACGACCGATCTTCTGTCCGTCGTGGGCGTGAAGAACACGATGTTCTTTTTGGAAAACCTTCGAAACCATTATCGAGCCAAAAACCTAAGCCCCTGCAACGTCCTCGGCGTAGTCCCCACGATGTATGACCAGCGCAGGAACTTGGACATGACCATCCTCGATGATTTGCAGCGCATGGCCGATGCGGATCTGATGAGTGGCGGAATCGTTTTTGATCCGATTCGAGTCGACTCGAAGATCAAGACCGCGCAAGTTAAACGAAAATTGATTTCAGAAGTTTTCCCC
The DNA here is from genome assembly GCA_051382305.1 of Bdellovibrionota bacterium FG-2. GTDB lineage: Bacteria > Bdellovibrionota > UBA1018 > UBA1018 > UBA1018 > CAIRTR01. Next base: position 12,052 of record JBBCAV010000264.1, on the reverse strand, counting down.
AAGAGCAAAGCGCGCGAGGACTATCGAAAACTCGCGAGTGACATCAGGGCACTCGTCACAAATACGGCCGATGTCCCTCTTCAGACCTTTGTCCAAGCCCCTCTTTCTCCATCCCCTGCAAGGGAGATGGCGCTATGAAAGGCGAAACACTCTCGACGCCGTCAGCAAAGAAACCACGAAAAACCCGCATCAAAGCGGAACTTTCAGTTTTTGACGACGAAATGACGGCAAAGTTCAACCCTAACGATTTTATTCCCGATGCGCCCACGCACGCCCGCGTGCCTGAAGCACGCCTAGTGCCCGCGCCCGTGGAAGCGCGCACGGTTCCTGCGCAAATGGAAGCGCGGCCTCCCATCGCCGCCCCAGTTGTCGCCCCAACTCCGCCACCTAAGACCGCACCTACTTTTGAGTGCACCTTAGAACCCTCCGAAATAGTGTTGAGCCTCGTGGAACAGAACAAAGAAAACAATTCGGCCAAAGTTCGTTTTTATAACCCGACTTCAAGGGAGCTTTGCGCTGTTTTGCGGACACCCTTGCCACCGATGCAAGCTTGGCAGCTCACCCTTTCGGGCAAGCGCTTACAGCCCGTTCTTATTTCCAAGGGCGCACTGTCAGTTTCGGTAAAACCTGGATCCCTGATGAGGGTCGAGTTACTGTTCGCGAATTGCTAGAATAGACCAAGGAGTAGACCTATGGCACTATTTGAGTGGGGTAAAAAGTATAGTGTCGGCATTGCCTCAATCGATCAACAGCATCAGAAACTGGTCGAGATGCTCACAACCCTTCATGAAGCCATGAAGCAGGAAAAAGGTGAGGAAACTCTAGAAGGAATTCTGGCGGGGGCGGTCAAATACGCCCAAGAGCATTTCAGTTACGAAGAGAGGCTCTTTTCACAAACCCAGTACCCCGAGTTTGAACACCACAAGCAGGCTCATGACGCTTTTGCCAGGCAAGCGAATACGCTTATGCAACAGTTTAGAGAAGGCAAACAGGTTCTGACCATAGAGACGTGGCAGTTTCTAAAAAAATGGCTCGAGGACCACATCCTAGGCGAGGACAAAAAATACACCGCTCACCTTAAAACCCACGGGGTTTCGTAGCGCGGTTGACGCGGCCAGCATCAAAAAAATACCTGAGCACTCGTTTCAAATACATCCGCGAACTTCTGAGCAAGCGTTTTTCCAATTCGACGCTTTCCGTTCTCCATGGCCGCGACATTAGCCTGTGAAGTACCGATTTTATTAGCGAGTGCTGTTTGCGTCCAACCCTTTTTGAGGCGAAGTCCGCAAAGAACATTTCCTTGCTTAGAAAACTTGCTGTTTAGCTCGCGAAACGCATCATCCAAACTAACCGTTTCCTGATCCTCGGCAAGGTATTCAGAAAGAAGGGATTCAACCCCCCGTGTTTTATCCTTGGGAACAAGATAAAGCCTGGGCCGCTTGGTTCCAATGCGGATTTCAACTTTTTCAATAAGGCGCATCTTTCCGGCTACCGACATACGTCACCTCAATTAAACGAATCTCGCGATCCACGACTTCCCACACCGCCACAAACCTATAATTCAAATGGCAATGATGGCGATCGCGGCCCGTGAGCTTCGAGTAGTTAGGCCATGATCCTTGCACGGGTCCCATGGCATTCAATTCTCTCGCCAGCGCATAAAGCGTTCGCTGAATATTTTCCGGCAACTGATTAAGCTGCTTTTGGGCTCTTTTAGTGAGCCTAACGGTCCATTTCACTCTCATAGAGTATGATATAATTTGATATATGTCAAAGAATATGTCATCTATTCAGGCTTCTGGATCCCCTCTTCAACCGGAACGAGCGAAACTTTGCCAGCTCCTCGGGATCCGAGCAGAAAAAAGCTCTTTTGATCCGGAAACTTAAGAAGCCTGTGTATCATGCTTCCATTTTTTGCCAAATTTCGGAATCACGCAACCCAAATGGCTTTTGGACTGATCATACGGGCAGTACGATGCTAAAGGTCGTCCCCACGCCCACGGTGCTTTCAAGTTCAATTTTTCCTTTATGCTCATCGACAATCTTGGTGACGATCGACAGCCCCAAACCCGTCCCCTTACCTTCTTTTCGCGTTGTAAAAAACGGCTCAAAAATCTTAGCCCGAATATCATCACTAATCCCTGGCCCATTATCCCTGACCTCAATCACGAAATCCGAAGGGTTTTCCCTCTTGTGAGTCATGACCTCAATTTTTTTCTCGGATCTCTCATAGCCCTCTAAACTCACCCGTGCATTGCCCACCAGATTCAAGAACGCCTGCTCCAGGCGAATCGCATCACAACTCACTGGATGCAAATCGGGCGCCAAACTACTCACAAGCTCAATCTGATGAGAACTCAGTTCCCAGGGTTCCGGCATACGCTCGGTTAAGCGCCTGAGCTGACTTCGCTTTTTATTAGCTCTGGACACTGGCTCTTTTGTATGCGAATCCAATCCGGTGCACAGGTGGTACAGACCCGACGTCCCAAAAAAGGAAACGGCATTTCTGAAGCCCTGTGAATTGCTCGCACTTTTTGATTTTGTTCGAGATCATTATCTAGGACGCGCAATCTGGATAATGGGATTGGCGGGCTTGAGGTGGGAAACGATTCCTCCGTTGATCTGGGACGCCATCAATCTTGAGCAAGCGCAAATCGATATCCGCGCAGGCTTCAAATATAAAATCGGAGAAGTCAGGCCCCAGCCCAAACATCGAGACTGGACCAAAGCTCCGATTGTTCCAATGCTTCACGACTTTCTTTTGGAGCGTCAGCCCAACCCCTACGAGGAGAGCGCGAGTAAAAAACTCGTGTGCCCAAACCTCAAAGGAGAGATGCTTTCCTACAATACGTTTGAAGACGCCTTGAAGCGCCTTTGTGGAAAAGCGGGCGTCCGCATCATCAGTCCCCACGGGCTCAGGCATTCGTGCTCTGAACTTTGGGTAGAAGCCGGAGCTTCATCAACCGATGTGGGACGCGTCCTGAATCACCAAAACGAAAGCACGACGAAGAGGTACATGCACCGTACGGATGATCGGCTCAGGCTGATTGGCCAAACGGTGGGAACACTCGCTACAAGGACAACCGTCTTGGACAAAATAAAATGAAATGTCCAGGATCTGTCCAGTAACTCGAAAATGAGACGGATTTTACGGGAAATAGATTTCGTGAAAATCGCCTGCATATGCACTTGACGTACCCAGCCTCTCAGGCTAGCCCGTTTAGCTGGAGTACCCCAAGAATTATCGAGAACTGAATGCGCGGCTCGCAGGAGAGGACGCTTGTTTTGACTATCTTGCCGCCATCCGGTGGCCAGAGGGCTTCGTATGTTCGGCCTGTGGCGATAAAAAATTCTGGAGAAACAATCAGCGCCAATGGCGTTTGCGCTGGGTGCAGAGCGAGATCCAGGGTCTTGGCAGGGACACTGTTTCAAGACACCAAGCTCCCGTTGAACCTGTGGTTTCAAATGATCTGGTGGTTTATGGGGCCAAGAAATGGCGCCAGTGCTCTTGCCTTGCAACAAAATTTTGACATCGGCAGCTACCGAACCGCATGGGCGATCTTAGGAAAGCTGCGCTCTTGCACGGCCTCCCCATCGCGGCAGGCCCTCTCCGGTATGGTGGAAGTTGACCAGGCCTTTGTTGGCGGCGTAAACAATAAGGAAATCGTCTTAATTGCCGCTGAAAAACGTGGATCCGCTACGGGGCGAATTCGACTGAAACACGTCCAAAGTGAAAAGGCAGAGGAGATTCAAGGGTTCATCAAAGAGGTAATTGAGCTGGGCTCGACCATCATTTCAGATCGGCACAAAAGCTATCCGAGTATCGTTGAAAAAGGATACTCTCTCGAGCCACAAAAGAAGCCGTACTTTTGGGAAGAGGTGGATGGTGATGATGATCGATTGCTCCCTCGCGTCGGGCGCGTAGCCTCGCTATTAAAACGCTGGTACTCCGGCACCTATCAAGGCCGCATTGATAAGGAGAATCTGCAACCCTACCTAGATGAATTCACCTTTCGTTTTAGCCGTCGCACATCCGGCAGCCGTGGCCTTGTTTTCCATAGGATGGTGGAGGCAGCGGTTCGCTCAAACCCCAAACCCAGCTAAGGTACGTCAAGTGCACATGCAGGTTCTGGACTCTCGTTAGACTCGGCCAATGCCCCTACGACGAGTGGCTTAGCGCCCTACGAGACAAACGAACTCGGGCTATCATTGCCACCCGATTAAACAGGGTGGTGCAGGATAATTTCGGACTGTGCAGACGACTTGATGATGGCGTTTGGGAATTGAAGATCAACTTCGGACCAGGGTTTAGATTATGCCAAAGCGAACAAAGAATTATGAAATTGATTTGATCGAACAATTAAAGGATCCCGAGTTTTCCGCTGAATATCTGAATGCTTCATTAGAAGACACAGACGAGGGTTCTGAGGAACGATTCTTGATGGCTCTTCGCCAGGTGGCGCAAGCTCACGGGATGACAGCCGTGTCTAAGAAATCTGGAATGGCAAGGTAGGCGATGTATCGTGCTCTATCAGAAACTGGAAAACCCGAGCTGTCTTCACTTAAAGCGCTATTAGGCGCAATGGGATTGAGGCTAGCTGTTGAACAACAGAAGAAAATGGTGTCATAGGTCTACGGGGCTACGAAATGAAACAAACCCGTTTTTCGCCCTAACTAGCAGACATTGAACCCGCGCCCATTTTAACCAAACTCCCCTGCTCCCAAAAGCGTGCAAAAACGGCCTTTTCAATTCGATGAGCCATTTCCAGAAAAGCGTGCTCGCTGGGATCCTGCAAAAGAAACACAACGGGTTTATCAGAACCACAGGGACGAATTCCTAAGAAGCTCGTTTCGGTTCGAAAAGCATTGATGGCAAGCCCATGCAACAATACGCCATCCACGATATGTACGCCACACGCGGCGAATTTACCCTTCTCAGTCCAAACCCCAACCTCGGTGCCATCGCGCACATGGGCACTCGGCTCATAAGAAAGCCCCACTTCAAGTCCCACGTCTAACAAAGCATCAACAGCCTTGCGCACGCCTCGGCGATCCCCGGTTAATCGCTCAAGGGTATCGACGGCAAACACGACCCATTGGCCGGGGCCATGGTAGGTGGCCATTCCGCCACGATCGATGGGATGAAGATCGACACCTTTTTCGCGCAAAACGGACTCAGGCAAAACCACATCACCCGGCCCCGTCCGGCGCCCCAACGTAATTACGGGCGCCACTTCCGAAATCAACAAGCCCCCAGGCCCCCCCGCCAATGCACGCGCCGCGATCACTCGCTGACGAGCATCCATCATTGCGTAGGTCCAAGGACTCGCGGAGGTGTGTCTTCTCAATTCAACTTCGGTCGTTCTCATACTCTCACCCCTTAATAAAGCTGAACAGGATCGCCTTCTTTAAAATTGCCACCGGTGTGGATTTCGCAAACCGCCCCATCGGGCCCGATAAAATCCACGACTTCAAGCGTGCCTTTGAGCTGCCCCTGGGAGCGCCCCAAAAAAGCCCCGGAAGTAGGGTCATACACGTCATCGCCCAAAGTCATCACCTTCAAAATATCGCCACCCACGAGGCCAGAGGCGCGTCCAGCGTTGATGTAGAGTTTGTTGCCCGTGACCTTGGCGATACGACCTTCCCACGCCATCTTTTCAACCGCGCGCACGATATCCCCCACCAAGGGCCCTACGGCGTTTCGCACGCTCAAGCGAATCAACTCAGCCCGATACTCCGGCGAATCCAAATTGGTTTGATCCCCAAAAGCCATGGCGCTCGTCGAAGCTTCGCCAGACTTAGAGGTCGCAATAATCTCGCGGCCCGCGGTGATATCAAAAAGTTTGATCTCGATATCCACCGCACCAAAAGACTGCTTCTGCCGAAACACCCCGACATCGTCGCCTTTTTGCCGAAACACGATTTTAGAAATCCGCCCAATCACCATAACTCCCACGCCCAAACGCCTTCCTTCGCGAATAAGCTGAGAAACGCGCACTTTGTCCCCCTGAATCAGATCTGAAGTATTCAAATCACTCTTCACATCCGTAGGCAAAATCATGCGTTGAGTCCCAAAAAGCGCACGCCGAAGCTCATCGGCAGCGTAACTGCCGTAATCCCCACTTTTCACCGGCGTATCATTCCAAAAGTTCAGCACGAGCACGCGCTTCTTGGGCTGACCGATGCTCTCGGCGCGCTGAGAGGGCGTTTTCTTGCCCCCATAATAACTCGGAGTTTCTGGCCTACTATTCACATCTTGATCCTTGCGAAAGGCCGTGGAGCGTTGGCACCCCCCCAAAGAGGCAAGTGCAATAGTAAGTCCGATAGCAAGCCCCAGAACCCGGATCACAAATAAATTCTTCATCACTTTGCGTCCCCTCATTTGAGTTCCACCTGAATGCGATCCATTCCTTCCACCCCAGGCACGGGTGCCTCGGAGGGTTCTGCCAAAACGATGATCTGCCCCGCATCAGCCGGCAATGATTTTAGAAGTTTTACGATTTCGGTGGATTTACCCATAGAAACAGACAGAAGCGCGTTTCCACGAGAAATCTTGCGTTCCTCAACCCATACGTCCGTACCCAGCTGCTGCTGCAAGCTATTCTTAAATCTTGAGTATTGCGCAAAATCTGTAATGCCCTTGACCTCAATCAACGTGGGTTTGCCCCCCACACTCACTCCCAGGGCTTGAACTTGTTTTGCCTTCACGCCAAGCTCCACTAGACTCTCCGTTAAAAGCCGATCCATGGCCGCTAAGAGCGAATCATTTTCCAACACCTCAAGGCTTCCCTCTCGCTTCATTCCTGCTGCGCCAAGCGAAGGGACGCTTAACGCCACGTCCATCGCAAAACGAACCTCATCAGCATGAGCTGTATCATTTTCTTCCGGATGCATGAAATGCGCTCTTACCAACAAAAATGCAGCAGCCCGTTTGGATTCAGCATCCGAAAAAAGCGGATCAGCGCTCATTTTGCCATCCAAAAGGCCTTCATCGCTCTTCTGGGCGGCAACCCATACCACGTTAAAACCTCGCAACGTAAGCCTATTTTTAAGCGAGTTCTTAAGTCCCACGGCAGCGACCTTGCACTTTTCACAAGCATTTTCAATTCGAAGCGCTACCAAAATTTTTGGAGCCTCTTGCTTAAGCGCCTTCGGGGCGTAAAAAGCCAAGAAGTTATGTAACATCGCCTCATCAATGACGATGTTCAGTGCGCCTGTTTTTCCGGTAGCCGCTTTATAATCGCGAATAAAGCGGGAATACTGCGGGACCGCCTCCTCGTTAAAAATTTTCTTTTGCCACTCTTCAAGGGCCCCAAGTTTTGGCTGAAACTCGAGGACCGCGGCTTTAAGCTGCGCACTAGGATCGTTAGGAACAGACGGTTCCGCAAACGAAAGCGCGCCGCCAGACAACAGCACCACACCAAGGAGCGCGGCCGTTCTCACTGGAACTCTAATTAAGCCATCAATTAAGCCTGACAACATCATCCCTCCCAAAAATCTTGTTCACCGAGGCTACCATTTGAGGCGAGGGGTTGACTCCCACCGTTTTTGGCAAATCCATCCAAGTTTTAAAACTCGAATCCAAGAAGTCCAACCTCACGCCACACTTGCCGCGAAACTGAATAAAACTCTTCTTAAGATCCCGCAACTGTCCTGAGTTTACTTCGTCAAGCCGCAATCTTACAACGACTTGTTGCACCCGACCCTTATGGGCGTCGGCCGCAGGCTCCGCGCTCTTGACTTGCAGTTTAGGTATTTCCTCGCCCAATTCAAGATCACAGGTCAGCACCAACACCGTCGCATCACTCGCCGATTGCTGAATGGTGGCGGCATTGGCAGCCCAACTCTCCGGGAAAAACACGACTTCGAGTCGCCCCTCCAAATCTTCGAGTTGACCAAAAGCCATACGCGAGCCCTTTTTAGTCGTGACCTCTCTGAGTTCGGAGACAAGCCCCGCTATTTTGATTTCAGTCTTTGCAGCGCGCTGATAGCGGCCCCCGCCGCCTCCGCCTCCGCCCCAAGGCGCCGGATCCCCAGGCAGCGCGCCCTGGGCCTCGGCTTTCGCGGTTTTTGCCTTTTCGGCAGATTTTTCTTGCGCCTTGCCTTCGGCAAATTTTTTGAGGCGCTCCGTACTCCAACCCAACCACTGCTCACAAATTTTTTGCCAGCCATCCATCGGATGACCTGAGACATAAAAGCCCACGACCTGCTTTTCTTGCGTCAGTTTCTTAGGCAACGACCAATCTTCTTCGCGCTTAAAAAGTGCCTCAGGCGGCGTATGCAGCTTCACTTCTTGAGAGCCAAAGGAATCAAAGAGCGAAGTCTGCCCGAGTTCTCGCTCTTCTTGCTCTTCGCCTGCGTGCTCCAGCAGCGTCTCCAAAGATGCAAATACCGAAGCACGGTTCACCTCTGCAATGGTGTCAAAGGCCCCGGCCAAGGTCAGCGCTTCAACGACCTTCTTATTCACCTTGCGCGTCGGTACCCGCCGGACAAAATCCAAAACATTATTGAACCGGCTCGTAAGGCGCGCTTCTAGGATACAATCCACGGCTACGCCGCCCACGCCTTTGATGGCCTCTAAGCCGAATCGAATCCCCTTGATCCGCCCGCGTGGCGAATCCACCCACTCCACACTAAAGCGCTTCTGCGAAAAGTTCACATCCGGGCTTAAGATCGGCAAGCCATGCGAGCGCGTGTCGTTAATGTATTTCGTGATTTTATCCGTGTTGTCCATCTCCGTGGTCATGAGGGCTGCCATGAACTCCGACGAATAATGCGTTTTTAGATAAGCCGTCTGATAAGTCAACATGGCATAGGCCGCGGAGTGGGACTTATTAAAACCGTACTCAGCGAACTTGGCCATCAGATCAAAGATCCCCCCGGCTTTCGCCTCAGGAATCTGTTTTTTCAGCGCCCCTTGCACAAAAATGTCCCGATGGTTAGCCATCTCGTCGGCTTTTTTCTTACCCATCGCACGCCTTAGCAAATCGGCTTGACCCAACGAATAGCCGGCTAACTCTCGGGCGATCTGCATGACCTGCTCTTGATACAAAATCACGCCATAAGTATCCCGCAAAATAGACTCTAACGACTCGACTTCGTAAACCGTAGGAATTCGTCCGTGCTTGCGCTCAATAAAATCATCCACCATCCCCGAGCCCAAAGGACCGGGACGATAAAGCGCGTTGATGGCGGTTAAATCCTCAATCGAATTGGGTTGAATCCGCATGCACAGATCCTTCATCCCTGAGCTTTCGACTTGAAACACGCCATCCGTATCGCCGGAACTAATCAGCGCAAACACCGCCGGATCGCGCAGATTCATATGCTCGAGATCAAATTCCGGGGTTCCTTTTTCGGCCGTCTCGCGAATAAGTTTCACAGCGTTATCAATGACTGTAAGCGTTTTCAGTCCCAAAAAGTCAAACTTGATCAGCCCGATTTTCTCGCAATAATCCTTATCAAATTGCGAGACGACATAGCCGTCTTTGCCCATGTACAACGGGCAATAGGCTACGACGGGTTTTTCAGTGATAATCACACCCGCCGCGTGCATCCCTGCGCTTCGATATAACCCCTCTAACGAGCGCGCGTAGCGAATGATCGTCGCTATTTTGGGATCACTCTCAATGAGGTTCCGCAGCCGCTCTTCGGATTCTATGGCCCGCTCAATGGTAATATCCAAATCGTCGGGTAAGAGTTTCGTGATCGCGTCGCTCTCGGCAAAAGAAAGGCCCAAAACGCGGCCTACGTCTTTGATCACCGCGCGCGGTTGCAATTTGCCAAACGTAATGATCTGGCAGACGTTATCTTGTCCATATTTTTGACCGACATACTTGATGACTTCGCCTCTCCGATCCTGGCAAAAATCCACGTCAAAGTCGGGCATGCTAATACGCTCAGGATTGATAAAGCGCTCAAAGAGCAAATTATATTCGATCGGATCAATGTCCGTGATCTTCAGTGAATAAGCGACGAGCGAGCCCGCCCCTGAGCCGCGGCCAGGGCCAACCGGGATCGCGTTTTTCTTCGCCCAGCCAATAAAGTCCGAGACGATTAAGAAGTAGCCCGCAAACCCGGTGCGCTCAATCATGGCAAGTTCTTGCTCAAGCCGATCAAAGTAAGGTTTCGCGCGCTCTGCAAATTCGGGCGTCCCCGGTGTGCCGACCTTCACGACAAAAGAAGGATGCTCCAATCTTTGTTTCAATCCCTCGCGCCCCTGCGCTCGAAAATACTCGAGCAGATCAAAGGGCGCATCAGGCGGAATCTCTGAGGGGCGAAACTTTGGGAGATGGTAAATCGGGCGCCCCTGCTCGTCTTTGAACTTAAACGCGAGCTGGCACTTCTCTGCAATCTCCATAGTGCGCGCATAGGCATCAGGAAACCGCTCAAAACGCGCTTTCATCTCGTCTTGCGACTTAAAATAATATTCGTTGGGGACTAGACTCTCGGGGCGATCAAAGTCCAAGTTTCGCCCATGCTCAATGCATTGCAAGATCTCGTGCGCCTCGGCGTCCTCTGGTTTTAAATAATGACAATCGTTGGTGGCGACAGTCTTGATCCCGTATTTTTCGGACCATGCGCTTAACGTTTCATTGACGGCAGCCTGCTCAGGAATTCCACTATCTTGCAATTCAAAATAGAAGTCCTCGCCAAAGCGCTTTTGCAGCCAAAGCGCCAGCTCCAGTGCATCTTCCTCGCGCCCCTCAATCAGCGGCGCCGCAAGCACCCCCCTCAAACAACCGGAGAGCACAATAAGCCCATCGCCATAACGATCAAGCGCGCCACGGTCAATCCAAGCCTTGGGCCAATAGCCTGAAGTGCGCGGCAGAGTTGCGCAGTCCTTGTAGGACTTCGTAATCATCTGGCAAAGGTTCTCGTAGCCTTGGGTGTTTTTGCATAATACAACAAGGTGGTGAAATTTGAGCCCGCCTTTGGTGCCGCTTTGCGCGCCCGAATTCCCAATGGGAGTCGCCACATTGAGTTCACACCCAATGATGGGCTTGATGCCCGCATCCTTGGCCGCGAGATAAAAATCCACCACGCCAAACAAGTTGTGCGTATCGGTGAGGGCGACGGCGGGCATGCCTAAGGCTTTGACTCGCTCGATAAGGGATTCCACATGAATCGCACCCTCGAGCAAGCTGTACTGGCTATGCACGTGGAGATGAACAAATGACATATCATTTGGATATAGCAAAGCGGGGGATAAAGGCCAGTCTTTAGACTCCCGAAACTACGGCCACGTGAGGGGTATGAAGCACACCAATATAACGCGCTCGACCAAAGACTCGGCCGAGTTCAAAAACCGCGACCGTTTGGCCGGGCCGGGGAAGAATTGCCGCCTGGGGAAAGTAGACGTCAACCATCGAACGATTAGGAAGCTGCACGCTTTGTTTGCTGAAACAAAAAAACCAACAAAAGAAATCCGAGGCCTTGCCTGCCCCCGCAAACGGGACAGCGGTGGCGGAACTAAAGGCTTTGCCCTTCTCGATTGCTTTGCGAGACCGCGTATAGACTTTTTCGAAGATCCCACGCACGGGGAGATAAAAGAAAAGGATAGAGAACACGGGTAAAATACCGAGCGCCACCCGTTTGATCAAAGCCGACCAGTACTCATCGCACTGATGTTTTTGAAAATCATTGGCCGTGGCACCGTTCAAACACGCTTCAGGAATTTGCGCGAGATCCGCCTGTAATGACGCATAATGTTGTTGAGCAAGTTCTACGGGGGAAGAAAAGCCGCTGGGCGCGCGACTGGGCCTGCGAAACTCAGGTGTGCCGGACACGAATCCTGTTGCGACAAAACCCAAAACCCCAAACAAAGCCGCAGGAATCAACATCCTGACCCGAAACTCACCCCACGGAACCTGCTTAAATGGTTTTAGAGCTCGATGCACATGGTTTGTATCGTCATTTTTCGGGCGGAGCTTTAGGGGAATTTCTTGAAAATCTCTTCGCAGAAGGAAGTTTTGTCAGAGAAAGAGTGGTAAAAAGCTCGAAAAACCCTGAAATAAAGGTTTTCAAGCTCCTGATTCACTGAGATGTTTTG
>JBBCAV010000263.1:0-3734 GCA_051382305.1 Bdellovibrionota bacterium FG-2 | reverse complement strand
GCCTGCTAAGCCCCCCTCCCCTCTGAAATCCACTTCCCGGACCCGGAATACGAAAACCGGCGTCGAAGGGGGCCGCGCGTACCGCGCGGGAAGATCATCGAGGGGGAAACGCCCAGTTTAAGCATAAATTTGACGCACATCCGCCCGACCTGGCCGTGGTCTCGCTTGAATTATGACTTTTCAGTCCGCCCAAGCATTGTACTCATCGTAAGTAGCCGTCTCCGGGGGCGGAGCTCGCGACATCGCTGTCAGCGGTGGCGGGTCCTCAGGCAACCCCATGGAGCGCAATATCCGCCGAATCGCGCCGGGGTCTTGGACGGCACTGGTTACAGTTAAGGGACCCTTGCATGTCTCACATATCGTAACGTCGGTCTTATAGACCCTTCGGAGAAGCTCAGCCCAAAAAATATAGTACCTCTTTTTCTTGGCCTCACCCGCTTCACTTAGCGGCTGCGATGAATTCTGATCGGTCTCTGAGGTTTTGACCGCCTCCGTAGCACCAGCCTCCTTTGCGGCTTTACCGGCGGGGGACAAGCTCACGACTTGCGCGCGCAGCTTATGGTTTGGTGCAAAAACACCCGAATAACGTACCATATTTACGTTTGGGGGAGGAATAAGAGCCATTAATTTCTCAAGCAGCTCGAAACCACTGAATCTCAGATGCGTGGTCCCGTCGCTCCAAACTGATTTCAGTTTAATCAGGATATCCCCACCGGATGCAGGCTTAAGTCGCTCAAGTGGAGTAGAGCCTCGGGCCATGTACCTAAGAAGATTCTCCAGCGAAGAATTCCCTGCCTCATCGAGCCCCGGCACCTCCGGGCGCACAAAACTCGCTGCGTGAATTGAGAACCCCTTAAGGATGGCAAGCAAAGGATGTTTGGGACTAGTTTGTGCGGATTCCCCAATGGCTCCATAAAGCCCTACCGGGTTGCGCTCCTTTAGACGCTCTTTGCGAACCTTTGATCCCGGAGGCTTGCCCAGAACCGCACGATTCTCAATACTGGCCTGCTGAAACGCCCACGCCAGTTGCTCTTCAGGCGTTCCATCGTTTGCATCATTAGTGGCAATATCCACGGCCACCGGGTCACTCTCTGCGCCTGGACGAATCAGCCCCAACTTTTGGAGACGCTTCACGACCTTAGTTTGCACGCGCTCAAGGACCAAGCAAACGTCCTCAGGACTTGGCCGACGAATTGAAACAAAACTTAGCTGCGGTGACTGATTTTCATCCCCTTCGTTCGGCTTCCGGACCCGAAAAGCCCCTTCTGGCAAAATCATGTGTGCGTGGGGATTAAGCCGGAGCCCGTCTCCAAAACGCTGCACAAAACAAATACTGCCGGTCAGATATCTATCCCCTGCTACTGCATTTTCTGAATCAACTTCTGCTGTGCGCTTCTCAACCCAGGCCCTCACCTCGCGGGAGAAAATGCCGAGAACCTCTCCCAAAAGTTTTGGATTTTTCGCAATTTGGTAACGAAGCGGAACTGGAACAGTTAGAACCCACTGACGATAGGTGATTCCCGTAGGGAGCACCTGATCCCTTAAAAAGGCAGCTTCTTCGCACATTTTACGTGCCCCGCATGACGGACACCAACCTCTTTTTTTGCAAGAAAGCCCCAAAATCGTTTCCTCGCCGCAGCTCCCGCATTGAACTCGCACGAAACCTCGGGCCAGAATTCCGCAGTCGAGATAGCCTTCGAATTCACGCTCCACATGCCGAGGCAAGTGGCCGCCAGTCAGCTCTTCATAACGGGCACGAAAAGCCAAGTAATGCGTTTGCACCGTTTGATAGAGCAGAGTCTTTTCGGGTTGACGACGGATTCGCATGTGCCCGGCACAAGGCACTTATCGGGCCAATACGATTAGGGTACTTTTTCAGGCCGACTCACGACCAGTTGTCAAAAAAGTTGAAAAACCGGCTTTTCCACGGAAATTATCCCATCTCACTAAAATGCCTACGTTTTTCACTTCGCAGTTTCAAGAAACTTGAAAACTTTCTGCCCTTTAAAGCTCACATAATTGGGCATAAAAACATTTTTATCTATAAGCCTCGCGCACTTGCCTCACGTTGGCACGATCACGCCATTTTCTTGCAATTTAATAAGTGAGGGGACTGAAAAAAAAGCAGTCCTTAAACAAACATTCGCAGGAGGTATTGGCGATGGATTCTTACTCAACTGTTCTTGAATTTTGTGTTTGCCCACGATGCAAAAGTCGCGGCTATGAAAAACTTGAAACTCATAGCTACTGCGTCGAATGCAATTACAGTCCGGCCTTTAGAGCACTGCCGAGGCGAAGGCTCCTAATTGGGCGCTCAAGAGCCGCCTAAAACCGCCCACAAGGTGGCCCGGCATCAACGTTTCAAATCATTTTTTAACGATGGCCGACTAAGGAGACAAGTGATGACTAATTACGAATTTCAAACATCTGCTCTTAGCGAAAAGAAAAAGTACGCATCAGAATACGATCGAAGAAAAAAGGACGCTCTTCGCGCTGCAAGTCACGGTACTTTGTACTTTCTCAAAGACTTGCTTACAGACGGAGTTGAAGTCAATGGGCTGAGCCACTGCGGGCGAAACACGATCCTGATCGCCGCTATAAGCAGTTGCCGACTAGACAAAGTCGAATTTGTGTTGAGTCAAGGTGCAAACGTTAACGAACAAACCGACACCGGTCACACTGCCCTTATGGAAGCAGGAGATATGGGAGATGAACGCATGGTAAAACTTCTTTTGGACAAAGGCGCCGAAGTGAATCACAAAGACGCTAACGGCAAAACTGCGCTCATGTATGCCGCATATTCTGGAAACCCAGAAGCAGTTAAAGCTCTTATTCTTCATGGAGCTGATGTCTGGGCAAAATGCGGGTGCGGCCTCACGTCCCTTGAACAAGCCAAAATCGGTGAAAGGCATTTTGAGGAATATCTGACGCAAAAACACCGGGCCATCAAGGATATATACGACGAATCCCTGTACCGCATCGCGGAATATAGTGCACCCGAACATTATATGGTTAAGTCCCTCTTGAGAAAAAAACTCAAGCAACTCCAAATGGCCGCATAACGCGTCCATCACCGCATAGCGAGCCAAGATGCCCCCCCGGCTACTTCGAAGAAAGGTGTGTTGTTATGGATATGTCTAAAAACATTCTTGATCCCGAATCGAACTGGACGGCCTGGATTGGCGGTCCAGAATTCAACTTCAAATACATTATTGCAACGGCTCTAATCACGGTCATTGCGATCTTCGCCTTGTATCATGTCGTAAACATCGAGTTCAGCTTCGCCGGAGTCACACGCCTTCCAGGTGAAGACGCCTCTGACAAGTTAGAGGCGGCAGGCACCATGCTCAAGATACTCGATACGGCCCTTTTTAAATGGGGAGCCCGAATCTTTGCCGGGGTCTGCATCATGTCCTCGGCATGGGCGCTCAAAGAGCAACGATTCGGAATCGCCATCATTTGCGTGGTCGGCGCTATCATCTTCGGCACCGCTCCTAAATGGGTCAAAAACATTTTTGACATCGGAGATAACCAGAGCATTTTCTCGCAATTGGAAGTGACGGAGACTTCGGATGTTTAACTATCAGCTCCTCAAGAAGTTGCACGGCAACCGAGTCAGTCAAACCATCGACTCGCCTATTATGATTTTTGACTACTGGGAACTTTCGGATGCTTTCGTGGCGCTGATGATCGTGCTCGTCTTTGGAGTTCTGTTTTACTCCTGGGGTGTCATG
>JBBCAV010000262.1:0-7557 GCA_051382305.1 Bdellovibrionota bacterium FG-2 | reverse complement strand
GAGGGTCAATTCAAGAAAGTGGAAGGGTACAAAGACATTGCTCAGGCGATTGCTAATATCGAAGCGCATGAGAAGACGGAGCAGCAGTCAACTCCGATGAAGAAGAATGCGTGATGAAAACTTGGAGTCACTTGAAAAAAGTTCAACGGAGTTCTTGCTAATCTCCAACTAATAATGCCAAAAACTCTCTCACGCCAGATTCAGGCCACCGACTGACTGGACCGGCACCCATTTGGTCCTATTTGGTGGGTACAACGCGACTGCTCACGAAGATAAAGATCAACTCCTATTTTGAAAATGACCTCAGCTGTCAGTATGCGAGAGTACTCTCTTATCAAAAGGCGCAGATGCCGCTGAAAAGGAGGTCCCCCTGTGTTTTCCAAGACACATAAAACAACACGAAATGTTAAGCGAGTCAGGAAATCGAGCCGGCCGCCGATACGTGAAAAGAAAGGAACCAACCCCGGCGCAATCATGTCTGGACGATATTCCCAACTTACTCGTGTCTTTACGATCCTTGGACGACTTGAGGGGGCACCTCACGGCCTCACCGCCATCGAAATTCACGAACGAATCCAAGACCAATTTAAAGTAGACGTTCGCACGGTCTACCGTGACCTCGAAGCCCTGGAAATGCTCGGCTTCACTATTTTCCCTGATCAAACCGACAGAACGGAAAGAAGCGCCCGTTGGAAGGTTACAAAGACCCTCAAAGTAGGGAAAACACTCAACTTAAATTATAGAGAGCTCGTCGCCCTTTATGTCGCGCGCAAATGTCTCGACCCTTTTCGAGATACACCTCTTTATAAAGATCTCGAAAGCGTCTTTAGCCAAATCGAAACGTTTCTCGGTGGCAATTGTTGGGAGTATCTTCGAAACATAAGCTCAGAGATTCAATTTGAACCCGGCCCGCGCTGGGGGCTTGGCATTTCATCTGAAGTTCTTGATGCAGTTCAGGCAAGCTGCGAAGAGCACCAAGTCCTGTCAGTGAGCTACAGCTCGGTCAATAGTGGGACCACAAGGGAAAGAAGACTTGGCCCGCATTTCATCTATTTTGCGAAGGGCTCGTTCTACCTTGTGGCCGAAGACCTCGAAGACAGACGAGTAAAAGTCTTTGCACTACCCCGGATGAGCGATGCCAAAATGTTGGATCTCCTCTATGAAGGGAAACAAGTCGACCCAGAAGCTTTCTTCGAAACAGCCTTTGGCGTCTTTTGTGGCGAAAAACCCGAGCACATCGTTCTGGAATTTAATTCGCCGATTGCGGCTTCCGTCCGGGAACGACGTTGGCACCCAAGCCAGCGGACAATTCCTCTTGATCACGGACGCGTCAGACTCACCCTCGATGTCGCGATTACTCCAGATTTGATTCATTGGATTCTGGGCTTCGGCGAACACGTTACGGTACTGGGGCCCACCGGGCTGATTCATGAGCTCATCGGTTCAGCTCAAGCGATTTTGGATTTGTACTCAAAAAAGGCTGCATAAAAGCCCATGTATTCAAGGAGGAACACAACATGAACTCTTCAGGAAGATTATCTTTGGGAGCACTACTTGCAACACTTGTGATTTCTGGATGCGCGACCACGCGGTCAAAGACAACCGACCCCGCACATCGGATCTTTCTGGATTCAGAGAGTCTAAACGAAACCTCCTATGTCAACCTCCAGGCAACTTTGACTAAATCGGGGAAGTGGATTGTGGTTGACCGAAAACGAGGAATTGCTGCAATCAAGAACGAACAAGATCTAATCCTTTCTCGCGAGCCGGAACGGTTCGACAACCGTGAGAAATATGCACTCCTCGGCAAGCTTCATTCAGTCGGTGCCGTGGTCGTAGGCCATGAAACCTGTAATCGCTTTTATAATTGGCTTGGCCACATGGCCCTCAACTGTCAGCAATATGCCACTGTCATCGATGCCAATACTGGCGAAGTGCTCGCAGCTGCCCAAAGCACAAAAAAGACAGGAGAAGACATGCTACCGCCCTCTTGGGATGACACGGTCGAAAGCCTCAACGACTCGTTTCCTACCGAGTGGGCTGAGAACATTTCATCAAAGCTAGAGCAGTACCGAGCGATTGCCGAGGAAAACGCGCAGAAGGATAAAAGGAATGCCAAGTAGGTTTTGGCAAAAGCTGATGTCGTTGGTGGGCGCCAAAGGGAAAGACCTCTCCAATAATCTCGACCTAAAACCAGCCACGATCAATTCCGATCAAACTAAAGAAAAGATAGTGCGCGAATTCAAAGGAAACTCTAAGGATGGTTGGAATATCAGCCCCGGTCTCGAAATCCATCCGATCACGATTTCTGGACAGAAAGAAACAGTTGAGATTTTGGTTGAGTCATTGCAAAGATCGTCTGATCCGACGAAGTCGATCCGCGAGATAGCAGATCTTTTTTCAGAGCACAAGCTGAGGTGGATAGAACTTGAGGAATGCCTCGCGCAAAGCCTCCCTTACCACACGAAGGGCGAGGAAGTTCCTATTGGAGATATGTTCGACGTTGATAAGCTTTACAGTGGCGATGTAAAAGAAACTGCGACACTGCTTTTTCACCATTTCTTCAACGTTGCGACCGGACGAACTTCCCTAAAATTTATTGACGAACTTAGAATCGAATTAGAGCAAGATGGCGAATCCCAGGAAAAGTGGCGCGTTAGAGTCGATGCTGCGAACGACGGGTCCCTGTGCAAGAAATGTGAATCCATCGCGCGAAAAACCTATCCTCTCGATCAAGCACCACTACCTCCTTTTCACCTTGGCTGCCGATGCGGAATTGGCCCCGAACACAAACGGGCATCTAAAAGAAAGTCGGTGAAAAGAGAGCCGTGACGATCTGCTCACATCAGTTTATCCTTATCAAGCGTTACAGGAACATCGGTCACTAACCCCGACTCCAATTCCGACTTAATTCTCTTATTTAGATAATTGAGTTCCTTGGGCGCGACATTGCAAGCTATCACCAATTGCCTTTCTGCCCGACGATTTGCCCTAAGCATCCGGTATACCTCCTCCTCTATCACCTTGTTTCCCAGAATTTGCTGAAAGTCGTCTATCAGCAAAAAATCCACATCGTTTTGTAATTTATTGCGTAGCATCGGTAGCATTTTGCCCTTGATTGCCCGCTCAAATGCTTTCCTCAAAGATTCTCCAGAAACGTAACAAACCTGCGCTTCCGGATTTTCGGCCATAACTTGATTGCCGATTGCGTGAAGCAAATGCGTCTTACCCACCTTACTTTTCCCACAAACAATAAAAGGTTGAAAGCTTTTGCCAGGATGGGCAATGACATTTCTCGCGGCATTCCAGGCGAATTGATTACCCTGGGTCTTCCGAAACTTATCGAAGCTATACTTGGAAATCAATCCTGACGGAGATCTACGCTCCGGCTTCACCAAGGCCCAATTGCAATGAGGGCATCTCCGGGTAGTTTTTGATTTTTCAACTCTATCTTTCACTCGCAAAGTCTTGACGCGCATTCGATCTCCTTGTTTTAGAACTCCCTAAGAGCAAAAATGGATTGGAATTCTCTTAAACCACCACAGTGACAGATGAGGTCACTACAAGAAAGAATGATGCACATTTGTCAAAAGTCGCAGTATGATGGCCATCTGACGTCAAGAAGTGCTGCAATCGGTGATTCATCTATAACCGCTACATTAATCGGAGGCCGTCCTCCGCGGCGAGCTATAACGCTTGATCAGATATGACGGCGCAGGAAGCCAGAGCCAAGGCAAATCTTGTCAGCAGAGCAATAGTTTGTTATACTTCGCACCATAACTGACGAGTTCGCTTATGTTTGCGTCGGATCCAACATTCGTCCAAATATTTAATATAGCTGTTCGGGATTGCATAAAGAAAGGGGGGTGCGTGGAAATACTTATTGGGATCGCAAGCCTGGCCGTCATAATTCTTGTTGCATGGAAAAAATACGGTGACACGCCTCTGGTAACGGCTATCCGAGAAGCTACAAGAAACATTAATGAAGTCGAGCAATGTGCATCGGATGCAAATATGGCCATTGAGCGCGCGACCTATCAGCTCCACAAGAAGGCAAGGTCTTTCGTCAAAGCTCAACAAACAAGCCGATTACGAGCGATTCCACTGGAAGATCTAAAAGGAATCGGAGCAGTGAATATTCGGTTGTCGGCGCTTCGCCAAGCCGGTTTCACGACGCTTGCACAGGTCGTCACCACGAGCGAGGGCCGACTGATGTCGATCGAAGGCGTAGGGAAAACTACCGCCGAGAAGGTCATGCAAGCCGCGCGTTCTTTAGCGGAAAAAGTTCGATCTGAACCTCCTTCGTTTCCCTCTCCTGACCTTACAGAGCCCCAGGATGAAGAGTTAGTTGCAGGAACTCTTCATCTCCTTCACGCTAAGGAACTTTTGGAGGACCTACCGAACCAACTGAATGCCATTGTAGTCAAATTTCGGGATCGACAAAAAAATATGGGCCACGAGGCAGGCTTTACGAATTGGATCCGGCACAAACAGACGTTTTCCGAAGGGACCCAATCACATGCTAAAGCCAAAGCAATCCTCATCGAGACGCGGGAATTTATCGACAGCGAGGCGCTGCGCTTAACCCGAGACCGCCTTATTATCTTGAAAGAGGAGGGAAAGAATCGACCTCCACGACCGAAAATTTTGGCAGAATACCACGATCGGTATGCGAGCTCCACAGCCCTGATGGAGAGGTTTATCTTAAGCATGAGGCAGGCCGACCAAACCGTCTATAGACGCAGCGAGGGAGGGCTGCCTGCCGAGGTTGCCGAACGGACAGAAAAGGTGACGCTGGAAAGTGGGGCCCTTCGTGTGACCCTTCGGAAATATCAGGAATTCGGTACAAAATATCTGATCGCTCAGGAACGTACAATTCTCGGCGACGAGATGGGATTAGGGAAGACCATCGAGGCGTTAGCGGTGATGACCCACATGAGCAGCACGAGCGAGGGCAGCAGTCACTTCCTTGTGGTTGCGCCAGCGAGCCTCACCCGTAACTGGATGCGCGAAATTGAGGAACGCACTCGACTGCCTAGTTTTCTCCTGCACGGCCCGGAGTCAGACCGGCGTCAAGAGTTCGAGAGTTGGGTGCAACACGGAGGAATAGCCGTAACCGCCTATTCAATGCTCGCGGCATTGCCGGAATTGGTCTCCGCAGTTCCTCTCCGTTTCCTTGTGGTCGACGAAGCCCACTCGGTGAAGAATCCTGCTGCTCAGCGCACCAAGCTCGTCCGTCAACTGGTTGCCACAGCCTCACGCGTCTGCCTCATGACAGGTACTCCCATCGAGAACCACCCCAATGAATTTGTGAATTTGGTAGATCTGATCCAGCCAACTCTCGCTCACCAACTGCGTGACAGTCTCAACAGTGGCGAAGTGATCACTGCTGTACGATTCAAAGAACGTGTAGCGACTGTCTATCTTCGCAGAAACCAGAGAGACGTGCTGACAGAATTGCCCGAGAAGATCGAAGTGCCTTTGTGGGTTGACATGACTGCAGATGATGCGGACGCCTATCGAACCGCAGTGTTCGACCGGGATTTTCACCGCATGCGCAAGATCGCTATCCTTGGAGCTGGGATCCGCCCGTCCTCCAAGGTCAATCAACTCGTGAAGATCATCGATGAGCACCGGGCCGAAGGTAGGAAGGTGCTAGTTTTTACATTCTTTCGCGATGTCCTTGACGCGATTCAAAACGCTGTCGAGACCATTGGAGTCCTCCATGGGGACGTACCGATGGCCAAGCGCATGGCGCTCATCGACACGTTTCAGCAGTCGAAGGGCTATGGGGTACTGGCCTGCCAGATCAACGTCGGTGGGGTTGGTTTGAATCTACACGCCGCCTCCGCCGTTATCCTTATGGAGCCACAGTGGAAGCCGTCTTCCGAGGAACAGGCCATCGCCCGAGCTCACCGAATGGGCCAGACGCGCTCCGTCCTCGTGCACCGTCTCCTTACTCGAAATAGCGTTGAAGAGCGGATGCTGGAGATTCTCGCCAAGAAGTCGAAATATTTTGCAGAGTACGCTCAGGAGAGTTCTGTAAAGAGCGCCAGCACTGAGGCGACCGACACACAATTCGTCAACAGCGCAATCGACGCCGAAATAGCCCGGTTGAGTAGACCGACAACATAAGGTCACCAAAAACCATTACCTTAGACCATTGGAGCCCATTCGCGCATGAGAAAAACAAAAACATCAGGCATACTCCACTTTTCGCCTTCGGATCTCACCACCTATCTTGAGAGTCCATTTTCCTCTTGGATGGATCGTTTCGCGTTGGAATTTCCGGGCGAAATCGAAAGCGACGAAGAAGACGAAGCTGCCGAGCTCATCCAAACTAAAGGGATGGATCATGAAAAGAAGGTTTTAGAGGCCCTCAAAAAGGAATTCAAAGACGTTTCAACCATCGAAGCCGAGGGCAACTTTGAATCACGCCACGCAGCCACCCTAACAGCGATGCAAAAGGGAGCCTCTGTCATTTACCAAGCCGCGCTCAAAAGGGATTCATTTTTGGGTTATGCCGATTTTCTAGTGAAAGTTCCGGGCCACTCAAAGTTGGGCGATTTTCACTACGAAGCCTGGGACTCGAAACTCGCGCGCTCCACAAAACCTTATTTCGTAATTCAACTTTTGGCGTACTCCGAAATGCTTGAATCCGTCCAGGGTATGTTTCCGCAATCCATCACTGTGGTTCTCGGAACGGGGGAACGAAAGACGCTTCGCTCAAATGACTTTGCATCCTACTATGCCTCGTTGAAAAAAAGATTTTTGGAATTTCACAGCGGCTTCGACCGTAATCAAAGACCTCGAATCCAAAAAAACGAAGAAATTCGAAACTGGTCGGAGTACGCAGCTAAGCTCATTATCGAAACGGACGATCTTTCGCAAGTCGCGAACATCAGGAGCTCGCAACAAAGAAAACTTGAGCGCGCAGGCATCTCGACTCTCACGGCGCTCGCAGGCACCAAGCTCAAACAGATTCCAGATCTTGAAGCTGCAACTCTCGCAAAGCTTAAGCGCCAAGCCCGACTTCAGCTTGAATCACGAGGCTTCAAAAAACCAAAATATGAGATCTTAGATCACCCGCAAGACCAAAGGACGGGACTAAGACTGCTTCCACCGCCAAGTTCTGGTGACGTCTACTTCGATATGGAAGGCTACCCTCTTTTTGAAGATCAGGGACTCGAGTACCTCTTTGGCGCTATTCATCTCGATGATAAGAAGGATCAAAAGTTCATCGATTTTTGGGCCCACAACCGCACAAATGAGAAAAAGGCTTTCGAGGGTTGGATCGACTGGGTTTATGCACGCTTCAAGGGTGACCCCGCGATGCACATCTACCACTACGCCGCCTACGAAGTAACGGCAATGCGAAAGCTCTCCACTCAGCACGCGACCAGCAGTTCGCAAACCTCCAAAAATGCCAGTGGGCCTGGCATGTTGGGGAGATGGCTTTCGCAGGATAAATCAGAAAAAGCCAATCATTTTGTGATCCACGCTGGATGATTCACTTTTCTTTCGCAGATCGGCTTTAAAACGATGACATCGCGTATC
>JBBCAV010000261.1:0-15303 GCA_051382305.1 Bdellovibrionota bacterium FG-2 | reverse complement strand
TCCCAAGGGTGTCAAAATCTCCGATGCGCAATTCGCCACGATCAACCTGCGCCGTCACAAATTTCATGGTGATTGGAATTATACGATCCGACCGACAAGAAACTAAAATCACTCAGTTATTTTGTTACAGTTCCTTAGTTGCTCTTGTGCTGCTGCTTTCTCCGCAGTCAAGTCCTGCACACTGTAATAAAGCCCGTGACATTGCCTGTAGAATCTTTCAGTGCATGGGTAATGCCAGAAACATAAAAAAGACGTCCATCCACGTGTTGAAAACGGTATTCGAGATGAAACTCGCGCTGGGATTGGGCCGCTTCAAACCACTTTGAAAAAAATGTATCCCGGTCTTCGGGATGAATCGCTTCAAGCCACCCCCGTCCCTTGCTTGCTCAAGGGTGAGGCCAGTCATGGAGAACCAAAAATCGTTAGCAAAAGTACAACTTCCATTGACGTCCGTCTCAAAAACTTCGCAGGGAAGTTGATGAGTAAGTGTTGAAAGCTTCTCGCTAATCCTAATCACTTCTCTTTCGGATTGCCGGCGTTCGGTGATGTCGACCCCAAAGGAGATGGTTCCGTCAATACCAGCTTGCGCTAAAACCTCGCTGTTTTGCCAAAGGATGTAACGCTCTTGCCCGGTTTTGGTGAGAATGGGATTCTCGAAGTTTTTGGGGATGCCTTTATTCAAAAGTCGATTGAACTCATCCCATACCTGGGGGTAACGGTCTTGGGGACTAAGGTCTCAAACCAATTCGAACCCAAGAGCTCCTCGTGCGAGTAACCCGTAATCTTTTCTGCGGTCGGATTTGTGCCGATGACCCGGGCTTGTGCGTCCAATCGCACAAAAATGACGTTTGCTGTTCTGATGATATTTTCGGCATACTCTTTACAGGCTTCTTAGATTTTCTAATGCTTGCTTTAGTTCTTCGTTTGTTTTGTTCTGATAATTCATATCACGTGAAATATAATCGCGGACTTAGGCCGACGCTGCAGGCGGAGGAGCCGCACCCGCCACGCCTGCGTTGGGATCCAAGATTTCGATGAACCCACACTCTTTAACCGGACATTTGTGAAACAAGCCCGCGCGTTTTGTGATTTTCTCGGTCATGAGCGGAAACTTGCATTCGGGGCATTCCTTGGTGATCGGCTTATCCCACAGCGCAAAGTCACAATCCGGCCAACGCTCGCAGCTAAAGAAAATTCGACGAAAGCGAGACTGCCGTTGCGCGATGTCGCCTTGCTTGCACTTGGGGCACTGGATGCCAATGGTTACGGCCTGCGTGTATTTGCAATTCGGATAGTCGCTGCACGCTAGGAACTTCCCAAATTTACCGCCCTTGATAACCATCGGGTTGTCACATTTTTTACACTTTTTGTCGGTGTACTCTTTTGGAATAATGACGATCACACCTTGGTCATCTTTTTTGAAGTCTTGGGTATTTTTACACTCTGGATAATTGGAGCAGGCCAGGAAAGATCCTAGTTTTCCCCATTTGATGACCATTTTATGCGAACACTTTTCGCAAACGACATCGGTAGGAACCTCGAGTCGTTTGATGTTTTTCATGTCCTTTTTGGCTTGCTCAAGCGTTTTTTCAAACGGTTTCCAAAAGGCTGTCATGATTTTTTTGAAATTCTTTTTGCCCTCTTCAATCTCGTCGAGTTGGTTTTCCATCTCCGCGGTAAATTCGAAGTTAAGAAGATCGGGAAAAGCCGCGACCAGAAGTTCGGTCACGACGGTGCCCAGTTCGCTCGGATAGTACTTGTTTTCGCGTTTTTCGACATACTCACGATCTTGAAGGTTCGAGAGGATCGACGCATAAGTCGACGGACGGCCAATTCCTTTTTCTTCCAAATCTTTAATCAAAGACGCATCGGTATAGCGGGGAGGCGGTTGCGTGAAATGTTGAAGGGGGTTGATTTCACCTGCCTTGAGTGACGTCCCAACGGCCAATTTGGGGAGCTGCAAGACTTTGTCGGCATCGTCACCTTTGTCGTCTTCCATCTCCTGGTAGACGGCCGTGAAGCCCGGAAACTTCATGACGCTGCCGCTAGCGCGGAACGTATGAAGATGAGCGGTCTTGTCTTTGGATGAAATATCAATGGTCGTTTGATCGTAAATCGCCGGCGTCATTTGGGAGGCAAGAAAACGGTTCCAGATGAGCTGATAGAGCCGAAACATGTCAGGTTCTAAGAAGGGCTGAACCATTTCCGGGGGAAACTCAAGCGAGGTCGGACGAATCGCTTCGTGGGCTTCTTGCGCGGCTTTTTTGGATTTGTAGACGTTAAACTCGGCGGGCAAATATTCTTTTCCGTACTTATTAAGGATAAACGCATGCGCGTCTTTTTGAGCACTCGGATCAATTCGAACCGAGTCGGTTCTCATATAGGTGATCAAACCTTGCGTGCCGTGCGGCCCGAGATCCAACCCTTCATAGAGTTTCTGAGCCAAAGTCATGGTCTTCTTGGCGCTAAAGCCAAGCTGTCTTGCACCGTCTTGCTGGAGTCTACTGGTAATGAAGGGCGCTGTGGGTTTTCGCTGCCGCTCTTTTTGCTCTAAATCCGAAACGCTCCACTTCAAATCTTGAGTCGCTTTGAGCCAGGCATCAATCGCTTCACGATTTTTGAACTCAGGATCTTTGCCATCAATCTTGAAAAGTTTAGCCTCAAGATCCACGCCATCTTTTGAAAAATGGGTGTGAATCGACCAGTATTCCTCAGCGTTGAAAGCTTTGATCTCCACTTCACGATCCACTACGAGGCGAAGTGCCACGGATTGCACGCGTCCTGCTGAGATCCCTCGTTTCACTTTGTCCCAAAGCAAGGGACTAATCTTGTAGCCGACTAAACGGTCCAAGACGCGACGCGCTTTTTGGGCCTCGTACTTCGCTTCATCAAGCTCGGTGGGGTTTGCGATGGCTTCAAGGACCGAGGCTTTTGTGATTGAATGGAATAAGACCCGGCTGACCTTCTTGCCGCGGGTCTTGAGCACTTCGCTAATGTGATAAGCAATGGCTTCGCCTTCACGGTCAGGGTCAGTTGCGAGGTAGAGGTGGGGGACTTTTTCAGCCGCTTTTTTGAGTTCTTCAATGACCTTGGACTTTGACGCGATGACGTCGTACTCAGGCTCAAACCCCTTTTTGGTGTCCACGCCTAGTTTGTTTTTTGGCAGATCCTTAATATGTCCGACGCTGGCTTTTACAATATAGTCTTTGCCGACGTACTTTTGGATCGTCTTGGCCTTCGAGGGTGATTCGACAATGATGAGGGCTTTTTTTGCCATGAGCACACTTTAAAGGGAAATTTCCCAATTTTTCAAGCAGCTAAAATCGCCGGAGGCTCCCAGGGGGGTGATTGGTGGCGTCATTTTTGGGGTGAGAATTGTTAAAATGCACTTAAAATCCCTTGCGAATCTTTCAAAACCCCCTCGTCTAGGGTTTGTTTTAGCGTCGAAAAAAATTCTTGCGGAGTCCAGCCTTTTTCGATCGCCCAGTCCAAAAGAGACTCCACCGTTGAGCCGCCCGTCTGACGGCCCGCCTGCGTGACTTGGTGATGCAGTTGTTGGAATAGTGATTGCTGGAGCAAGTCCGCTGGGAGAGTTCGCTTGGGTTTGGCAAGGTTTAGCGATAGCCAAGCCGATTGAAGTGAGTGAGCGCCCCAGAGCGGCAGAGCATGGCCATCATCTAGGAGTTTTTGGTTTCCCGCATAGGCCGGATCGCCGGGTGAACATGGAGTCGCGTAAAGAGCCCGGTGAGAATCGATGGCCCATTTGGCGGTGTTGAGTGCGCCCGAACGCATCGGAGCCTCAGCTACCCAGACGGCACGGCTCCACGCAGCGATAATTCTGTTTCTCAGAATAAAATTTTGAGGGAGTGCTTGAGTGGTTTCGGCAAACTCTGAAATCAATAGCCCGTCGTGGTTCAGGATGGCGGCTCTCAATCGCGCATGTTCTCGCGGGTAATCGATATCGAGTCCACAGCCTAATATGGCAACTGTAGAAAGGCCTGATTCGAGCGCGGCTTGGTGGGCGGCACAATCGATTCCGCGGGCAAAACCTGAGACGATAATGAGGGGATTCATTGAGACTCTTCGAACCACTTCCTTGGCGAAGTTGATGCTTCTGGCAAGGGGTTCGCGCGTGCCGACAATCGAGAGACCGAAGGTGGTGAGTCGCTCCAAAAGCATGAGCGCGTTGTCGCTCCCTTGAACATAGAGATAGGGCGGGGGAACGAAGCCTTCGTTTAGCGAGGGGGGCAATTGTGAGGCTGGGATTTTTCGAATGGGGAATTGAGAGAGGATATGACTCATGGCTTGCTCGGATTGCAGGAAGCGTTCTTGGAAAATTCCGAAAAATTCCTATGATTCGTGGGTTCTCGCTCGACCAGGTGTCCGAAATTCGGCTTCTATGTTGAGATTTGAGACTTACTTTTACGTCAGTCAGGTGGCTATAACTTAAACACTGAGTTGCGCGCAACCCCTTGAAATCAGGCCCTCCGTCTTGGCCCCGCGTTTGCTCTATTACGCCTCTGAGAGAGGGGCGGTGTCGAATGTTTTCCCGAAAATTAGCGGTTTTTTTAAGTGTGTTGGGCTTGGCCCTGTTTCCTTCGTTATCGTTTGCAGGTCCCGGTGGTTTGCCGATCCCCAAGATGAAACTTAAATTGCCCATGAAGTGGCCGCCCAAAGAAATCAAACTCCCTCCAAAAAAAGAAAAGAATCCAATGCTTCGTCCCATCTCTGATCAGATCGAATTCGGACTTCCCACTTATTTTGGTGAAGGCTGTCCCAAGCAGTCCATGTCGTCCGTGTTGAGTCCTGATCATCGAAGCTTAAGTGCGCTTTTTGACCAAGCCTCTGTTGAGGCCGGCCCTACTAGTCGAGCGGGCAGATCTTCTCGCCAATTGGCAAATCAAACGAAGGTTTGTAGTATAATGATTCCGCTCAATGCGCCGGTGGGTTTGAGCCTTGCTTCGATCAAATCCGATTTTCGTGGCTTTTTTAGCGCGCCTAATGGCACTTCGGCCCAAGTTGCGCTGAAGCAATGGCTTGCCGATGATTCGGGCGTGCAGACGGTTTTTGACGGTCAAAAGACTTATCCAGAAACGGGCGGCGAATCTGAGGGCGAGTTTGTTCTAACGGCCGAAGCGAAGCCCAGCTGGAACACGTGCACCGGCAAGGCTCTGTTGTTGATGGATCTTACGCTTGGGGTAACTTCAAATTTTGACCAGGATTCTGTGATGCTCATGGTCGATAGCGCGGACCTGGGGCTTTCTTCGGCGCTGACGTGGAAAAAATGCGGCGGGTCACGATAATTGCGGATTGCCCCCAATATTTGCGCACCCTAGAATAGAGCTTCGAGGGAATGGGGCATGTCGGAGGATGAAGACAACAATGAAGACGGTAGCGAAGATAATCTAAGGATTCTGACAAAATATATCGAGAAGATGCCCACCTTTTCGCCTGCGACATCAAAAATAATTCAACTCGCAAATAAACTCAACACCTCACCCAATGAAATTGTCGCAGCCATTCGCTTGGATCCGATTCTTACTGGCCGCGTGTTGCAGTTGGTAAATTCGGCTTATTTTAGTTTGGCGCAAAGAGTGACGAGTCTGAATCGCGCGGTGGTTTACCTCGGCATCAACACGATTAAGAATCTCGCCCTGAGTACGGCGGTATTGCAGACTTTTGAGAATAAGAACAAGGAACTTGCCGAGCTTGTGAAGCCCGTTTGGCGGCATTCGCTGGCGACTGCCGTGTGCGCGAAAATCATTGCAAAAGCTTCGGCTGTACCGGTTAACATGTTAGAAGAGTATTTTATCGCAGGCCTTCTTCATGACATTGGAAAGACTATTTTGATGCAGGCGTTTTTTGAGACGCAGCCCCATGATGGCAAGATTTCTGCGGCTGAAGAAAAATCTCGTTATTCGTTAGACCACTCCGAGTTGGGCGCGCAAACCCTGAAGAAGTGGAACTTTCACGAGCAAATCAGTGAGGCTGTTTTTTCGCATCATACGCCGGTGGCTCAAAACAAGATTTCCTATATTCTTCAATTAGCCGATTCCATGACCTATCGGTTGGGCCTTAATGGAGAACAAGAGGAATCAGAAAAACAAACTCGCCCCGTTGATCCTGATACTTGGAAGGTCCTGGGGATCGAGGAAGCGCGAGTCCTGAGGGAGCTAGAAACGGCTCAAGAGCAGATTGAAAAGGCCGAAGTGTTTCTTAATATAGCGAGCAGTAAGGAAAAGGTGGTTGAAAAACTGGAGGGAAAAACATGAGAGTCCGGTTTTGGGGCGTGCGCGGATCGATTGCGACTCCGGGTAAAAATACGGCCGAATTCGGAGGTAATACGACCTGCATCGAAGTCGAGGATGACTTTGGGCAGACTTTTATCTTTGATGCAGGAACGGGGATTCGTGAGCTCGGTTTGGATCTCGCGCGTCGAAAAGTCGGCGTGATTCATTTGTTTATAACCCACACGCACTGGGATCATATTCAGGGATTTCCTTTTTTTGTTTCGGCTTATATTCCGGGCAATGAAATTCACATTTATGGGCCGACTCATTTTGAACATACGCTTAAGAAGATCATGGATCTTCAGATGGACTACGCCTATTTTCCGATCAGTATGCAGCAGCTTAATGCCGCGATTGAGTACTCGGATCTCAAAGAGCAGACCTTAGAGATCGGCGGGACCACGATTCAAACTCAGTACTCCAATCATCCGGTCACGGGTTTGTGCTACAAGATCACCTGTAATGGCAAGTCCCTCGTTTTCACGGGCGACATGGAGACTTACTATAACGTCCTCAGTACTGGCGGAGAAGATCCCGGTGAGGACGAGGAGCTGAATCAGATTGTCGCTGAGAGAAACGAGCGGCATCAAGCTTTTTGCCAAGCGGATTTATTGATTCACGATGCACAATACACTGCCGAGGAGTACCCGAAGTTTCAGGGGTGGGGGCATTCATCGATGGAATCCGTGATTTCAATTGTGAAATCTCCCGCGGTTAAGAAACTGATTTTGACTCATCACGATCCAACGCGGACAGATCAGGCGCTGTCCGCGCTGGAGAATAAATTCAAGGCGGAGCATCCCGAGTTGGATTTTTGTTTTTCCAAAGAAGCGATGGAAGTTCAGCTCTAGATTAGAATCTCCAAACCGCCGAACCTGTAACTCGTTCCTCGCTTATTTCAACTTCGGTGTCCTCAATTTGACTTTGGCGTGAGGTGTTCTCTGCCTCAAGTTTAATCAGGAGATTGGACTTGGGAATTTTGTAGGCCACCCACACGGTTCCAGTCACCCGAGAGTCGGAGAGTGTATTGTATTTGGTGCCATTAAAGCGATCGCCGCCCTGGATGGAGGTGAAGGCTTCACCTTTAAGTTTTCCGCCGGCTTCAAAAGATCCATATTCTACGACCAGTTCTGAAGTTGCCGTGGCTCCCATCGCATAATAGGCCTGTTCTTGTTCAAGGATGGAGCGGAGTCCGGTGACCCGGCCTTTTTCTGCCGCTTTTACTAAGTCTGGATTTCCAGAATTTTTGGCGTCCTCGATCATCTGATCGTAGCCCGTTTTTGCAAAATATTTTTCAACGGCCAGAGAGCGAATTTGGGCAAAATCGGCAAAGACATCGAAGCGGGCTCGAATTCGAAATCCCTTGTAATAAAGGACGGCCTCCATCGAGGGTCCGAGGATATTGACCACTCCAGACTGATCGTAGACCCCCATCGTTTTTTGCATGACCAGATCATAAGCCGTGCTGGCGCCTAAAAAGAAGCTTCCGCCGCGCAGGCTCCCTTTCGAATCTTTTGATATATTTTGTTGATAGTAGCCAAATAGTGCTGCCTGTGCGAAGAACCGAAACTCATTGAGCCCTTCGGTGCCGAGACTGGTATCAATGAACAGTCGGGAGAAACTTGTATCCTTGAGGAACTCTTTTGCGGTTCCCTCTTTTCCATATCCAGGAATGGTGATCAAATCCGCCGACACTCCAAGGCGGGTTTCGGCGGCGCTCATGGGGTTGCTGGCTCCGTCTCGTGTTGTGGCGCCGATACCTGCAAAGAGATCAAACTGGTGCCAGGCGTTCGTATCAAATCCAAGTGAATCAAGCTCAAGGTTATTCTTGGCTTTGTTTTTATCCAGCCAGCGATGAATGGCGTCGGGCCCGCCCAGCAGGGCCGCTAGCGTCTTGTGGACGCCGGTGGGTGAAGCAGAGTTGAAGTAGGTGCCGAGCTGGAAAAAGACTTCTCCAATGGCAGCGCCGCCGATGGGAGTTGCGATCATGTCATTGATGCTCAAGACTTCATGATATTCTACGAGCGTTTCCCAAAGGGCAGAGGCCGCAATTGAGATGAGCGTGGATTCGAGCGAAGAAAACCCGTTGGTTCGAGCAAAAAGATAATAATAGGTTCCCGCAAAGGCATGCCCATTATTGAAGTAGAAGGGGTTATCATCGAAGCGAATCCCTTGGCCTTTGAGGAGTTTGCCACTTTGCGATGAGTAAGTGGGTTTGTAATCCCAGTCTTTTTCATTCGCTTCAGCAAGGGCGGTGTAATAAATGAGCCAGCCGGCGCCAATCATGGTTCCAATTTCTAAGGCACCTCTTAAGTAGTTTTTGTGTTTGGGGGATTCAGAGACAAAGCGGCTCTGCGCTTCTGGGAGTGCCAGGGGGGTGCCCGAGGCGCGGTCGCGAAATTCTCCCGAATTGGGATCTACAAAGATGGTTTTGGAGAGCGGGGCTGCAAAGCTAAGCGCGGCTTTTCGTTGTTCTTCCCGGGTTTCTAGAGATTGTCTGAAGTTCGCGAGCTTCTTGAGTAGGGTCGCGTGTGCCTGTTCTGAACTCTTGGCTTCAATGCGCCAGCTCACATGCTTAAACGCGAACTCGTCTGTTTCGGTGGCTTTATCAATGGTGAGATCAAGGTCGTTTTCAGAGCGGAAGACAACTGTCACGTTGAGCTCGGAAAGATCAGCAGATTCCGATGAGAGGGTGCTAGCGATTTCGGCCTTTAGTTTTTCTGACTTTGGCGAGGAGACGATCGTGATTGTAGGCTGCTTTGGGGGTTGTTTAACGTCGATCGATGTGTCAGCCCACGCAGAACAAAAAATCCCGTTCGCAGGAGGTATTGCATTTGCGGTGAAACAAACAGCCAATATCAGTGCGAACGGGATTTTAAATTTCATAAACTATCTTGTCCTTCTCTGCGTCTCCATATAACGCAGTGCGCAAGATAGTCAAGCCTAAAGTTGGCTAAGGACTTGGTCTGTGAATTACCAGCGTCCGCCGCCGCGTCCGCCGCGGTCTCCGCCGCGGTCTCCGCCGCGTCCGCCGCGTCCGCCACCGCCGAAGCCGCCGCGTCCGCCGCCGCCGCCTTCACGAGGAACCATGGGTTTTGCCTCGTTAACCGTGATGTTACGGCCTTCGAAATCAGCGCCGTTGAACTTTGTGATAGCGTTGGCCGCTTCAGCGTCCGTTGCCATTTCGACGAAACCAAAGCCTTTGCTACGGCCGGTGTCGCGATCAGTGATTACTTTTGCGGATTCAACTGTTCCGACTTGTGTGAAAACTTCTTTCAAGACGTCATCGGTTGCGGAAAATGGCAAATTACCAACATACAATTTCTTACCCATGGATCCTCCTTATAAGGCTGGGAGCCGCTTCAGAGGCTATGGGCACCATGCCCCTACTCTCGAGAAGGCGACGATCAGAACCCTTATAAGCTAACACACAGCGCGCAAAACGGAAACGTTGTTTTTTTTGTTTCGAACCGGTATTTTAAGAAAGTCAAGAAAAGGAATTACGCAATGCATAAGTTGTGGATCGCGCTTGGGTTTTTAGTCTTCCTGGCGGGGGCTGCGTGGGGGAGTTCTCTCGATGACACGGGGTGGGAGAGAATTTCTAACAGCGAAGGAATTGAGGTCTCTCGCAAAGCGGTCCCTAATAGTGACCTCTTTGCGTTTCGCGGCGAAGGAGACATTGATGCGCCAGTCGCAAAAGTTTTGTCTGTAATCCGAGACACTTCGCGGGCAAAGGAGTGGGTGGATCGAGTCAATGAAATCCGTCTCGTAAAGCAGATTACTCCCAATGAACGCCTGGAATATTATCACATCGCAATCCCTTGGCCTCTGAAGGATCGGGATTTTGTTTATATTTCAAAAATTGAAGTGGATAAGGCTGCGAAGAAAATTATTTTTTCGGTTCATTCGATTGAAGAACCCACACTTCCTCTCAATTCTAAGAACGTGCGCGGGGCGGTCTATAATACGACCTTGACGATCACTCCACTGGACGGCGGGAAAAGAACGCATGCGGTCGGAGTCGCGCATATGGACCCCAAAGGGGCAGTGCCGGCTTGGATTGTTAATTTGATCCAGAAGGGCTGGCCTGAAAACACGTTCAAAAACGTCCGAAAACAGGTCAAGAAACCTGATATCGTCGATGATCCAGTTGCTAAGGAGTTGGACTAGGGTACTTTTTCGTGGGTGTCTAAAAAGACACATTACGTCTTTCACTTTGAGCCGGCATAATGGGCTTTGGGGGTTAGATGCCGTCTTGTAATTCCAACATTCGTCACATCGGTGTTTGTATTGCGAGTTGTGTCGCCACTTGTCTTTTCGTCATGCTCGCTGGGTGCACCGAAAAGGCCCCTCCTGAGCGCAATATTGTCCTTTTCCCCGTTGCTTCGCCCGTTGCTGTGGATTTGACAAAAACCGAAAATACGCCCTTGCAGCTCAAGGAGAGTGCGCCTGAACTTGCGGCAGAAGATGTGGGGGGAGATTTTGCGGTTTTACGCTTTAGTCTCTTGGAAAACGCAGACAATTTGAAGATGGAATGCTCCGCGCGGGGTGGAGAGTTTGTGGGCGCCAAACTTTCGATGCTCAGTAAAGAAGCGCGGACGATGAAGATTACCGGACTTAAATCAGGTACCTCCTATTTGTGTGCTCTTCGCGCAGGCGATGCCACTGGCGATACAAAGGCGCAGTTTAAGATTATCGGCTCTGTGGTGCGTAAGCCCAGCGATGGCCCCATGCTTTCTGAAATGATTCAGTTCCAAACAGTGCCGGAAATTAAGGAACGTTATCAGGGGGTGATTGCGGTGACGGCTTTCGGAGCAGCCTCTGAGGCTCCCGAGGGGACTCCCGTGTTGGCGCAAGTGAGCGTGACCTGGCAGCCGTTTCTCAAGGCAGATCAAAAGACTGTTTATCGCCTGATTCGAGTGAGTCGCGGTGGCACACTTGATATGGCGACGAAACAAGTTTGCACGCCCGATGAAAAAGATTCGTGCATGGTATGTCGGCAGGTGGGGGCTGGCGCAAAATCTTGTGCCGATACTGCCGTGGCTACGGCTCCTGCGCAGTACTATTATAGTGTCGGGCTTGAACTCGACAATTGGCCTGAGGAGTTACCGCGTGGAAGTTCTGAAAAGTATCTTGTGAGTGTGCCTATCCCACCGGCCAATATGGTGCTCGTGCAGCGAGATGCGGCAAATGCGGAGATGTGCGCCTTGCTTGGACGAAAAAGTGATCCGCTCGCGCATCAACGTTGTCCTTATAAGGGTTTGGGGAGTGTCCCCGTGAATTCTTCTCCGGGCAAGCTTGATCTCAATTTAGATCCTAAGTTTTATGACCTGGGCTATAGCTTTTTTGTTGATCGCTGGTCCACGGGGTGTCGGTGGTCTCCCAAGACTGATTCTGTTTTGGGGCGATGTGGAAAGGACGGCGAGCCGGGCGATTGCTTCGGGCCTGTGCTGAATCTGACTCAAGAACAAATAAAGGATTGCGGCCCCTTGGAGGGGAAGTCTTCGAGTCTGTCTGCTGCTGATTGTTTGAAAAACTCTACGCCTCCTGATTCGATGGGGGTTGAGGGAAGTGTTTTTTATTCGACTCATTCTGTGGGCCTTGACTTTAGCCGGGGCGGGGAGTGCTTCATAAAATCAGCAGGAAAATGGAAATCTGCCAATTCTCCGGATCTTAGCTCCATGGAACGCAGTTCGATGGCAACCCAAGAACCGAGTCAAACGACCCGCCGGCCTCCCCTGGTGCAGGTTGATCAGCATAAGGCTGCCTTGCAATGTGAGGCGCAGAATGACAGTTTTTATGGACCTAAGCGTCTAATGCGGCGGCGTGAGTATGTCATCGCGGCAGCGTGGCCTCATTTAGATGGGGAACAGGGCCAGATGAGTGACGAGCAGATCAACATTCTTGAAGACGGTAAGAATCACGGGGCCACCCACGCCTGCAATTCGAATAAACACGAGGGCGTTTTGGTGAGCGCGGCCTTTAATTCGTCTCATGAAGTTGCGCGAGGGGCCGAAGAGGGCCCAGACTCGTTTGTGATCGGAAGTTTGGCTACGAGCAAATGTGTTTCTCGTTTCGGAGCCCAAGATATGGTGGGCAATACCTATAGTTGGGTATCGGATCAGTTGGGAGATTGTTCGGCCGCGAAGCATAGCTGTCGAGGAGTTCTCTCTTCATTAGACTCCGGAAACAGCGATTGGGTCGGTTTTATGTTCGATGGCCTGCAAGGACCTGGGGGAGAATCAACGGAATTGTGGAGCATCGAGGACAAAAAGTACGGGGCCATGAATTTTTCCTATCCTTTAGGCGTTCCGCTTGTGGGAACCGATGGAGGAGAAGCTTTACCTATCAGTGGTAATGAGGCTCGGTTTCATGGGGATCTGTTTGCGCTCTACACGGATCAGGCGAGTGTTTGGGGCGATCGTGAGCTCTATGGTTCGACCCGAGG
Organism: Bdellovibrionota bacterium FG-2; assembly: GCA_051382305.1. Taxonomy (GTDB): domain Bacteria; phylum Bdellovibrionota; class UBA1018; order UBA1018; family UBA1018; genus CAIRTR01. Next base: position 2,565 of record JBBCAV010000261.1, on the reverse strand, counting down.
GGGGATGGTTGGCGGCGCTTCATTTTGGGGGACCTCTGCTGGGCGCTTTGGTTTTCATCTGGGGTTCTCGCCTGTATCAACTTATGTCAGTGTCGGGTTTCGTTGTGTTCTGCCCGTAGAATAGTTGCCGCAGCACTTAAGAGCTGTGTTACAGAGCTTTCATGTCACGTCTCCGTTTTAAACTTGAGGCTCAATCGTCGGGCTCCTCTGCTCGAGCCGGCCGGTTTCATACCCTGCATGGCGAAGTGCAGACGCCGGTCTTTATGCCCGTAGGGACGCAAGCCACGGTAAAAGCGCAGACTGTGGAATCTCTGCGCGAAACGGGGTCCAGTGTTCTATTAGCAAATACGTATCACCTTTTGCTACGGCCGGGGCCTGAAGTGTTCAAGCGGTTTGGGGGCATTCACCGCTTTATGAATTGGGACGGGCCCGTGCTCACCGATTCGGGCGGGTTTCAGATTTTTTCGCTGCCTCATTCCAGGCTCATGACTGAAGACGGAGCGCATTTTAAGAGTTATGTCGACGGCAAGTCTTATTTGCTCAGTCCAGAGCTGAGCATTGAAACGCAAAAGGCGATTCAAAGTGATATCATGATGGTGCTGGACCAGTGTATTCCCTCGACGGCGGATCATGCGCAGGCTTTGGCGGCAATGGAGCTGACTCATCGTTGGGCGCTTCGAAGTCTGGAGGCGCGAGGGGATTCGCCGCAGGCTCTTTTTGGGATTGTGCAGGGTGCGTGTTTTCATGATCTTCGGCAAAAGAGTGCCGATGTTCTGAGTAAATTACCGTTTGATGGTTTTGCGATTGGCGGATTGGCGGTTGGGGAAGGGCGTGAGCAGCGAGATGAGTTCACGGGCTTTGCGGCCTCTTTGCTGCCGGAGGATTTGCCCCGTTATCTCATGGGTGTTGGAACTCCGATTGATATTTTGGAGGCCGTCCATCGCGGGGTGGATATGTTTGATTGTATTTTGCCCTCGGCGCTTGCGCAGCGAGGAGTGGCATTTACGACGCATGGTAAAATGCAGCTGCGGCGAAGTGTTTATAAATTTTCTGAAGAGCCTTTGGATGGGGATTGCTCCTGTATTTGCTGTCGCAATTATTCGCGAGCCTATCTGCATCACCTCGTAAAAACCCAAGAGATTTTGGGATGGCAGTTGCTAGCGACGCACAACCTCACTTTTTATCACCGTCTGATGCGGGAAATTCGGGAGAGTATTTTGGCGGATCGTTTCCTGGAATATTATCATTCGCGCAAAGTAGGGTTGATGCGGTCGGATGAGGACAATCCGGTTGAGCATCAAAAGAAGTCGCGTGCGAAATCAGAGCGCTTTGCAAAACTAGGGGATTATGAGGTGCATACCTCGGCAAAGGGTTTTTCGAGCATCCGACAAATCAGCTCTTCCGAGATCATGCATTCGGTGAGTGACCCCGCTGAAGAGTCTCATAGGCTTTATGTCGCACAGTCTCGTTTGGCGGAGTCGTTGATTCAGAAAAGTGGCACGCCGTTGGTCATTTGGGATGTAGGCTTGGGTGCCGCTTCAAATGCCATGGCGGCCGTGAAATGTTTTGAACAGACGCTGCGAGCGGGCGTGCGTCCGCTTAAGATTGTAAGTTTCGAGTGTGATTTGGACCCCCTGAGACTCGCATCGAAGCATCCCGTTAAGTTTCCTCATCTCCGGCATGCGGCTCCTTACGCGCTTTTGGAATCCGGGCGTTGGCGACACGCTTCGGGGCTTCTGGAGTGGGAGCTTCGGGATGAATTTTTTATGGAGATGGCGGGAGCCGAAGTTCCTGATCTCATTTTTTATGATCCCTTTTCCTTTAAGGTTGATTCGGCGCTTTGGACCCCCGAGGCGTTTTCAAAATTGTTTGAAATTTGTCGGAGTCGAAACACGAAGCTCTTTACCTATTCGGCATCGACGGCCGTGCGTGCGGCCCTGCTTTATGCCGGCTTTTTTGTTGGCAAAGGGGTTATGACAGGACCCAAGTCGGAAACGACGATTGCATTTGCTCAAATTGAAGACGGGCGCGAGGCCGGCTCCCTTTTGGGCGGGGAGTGGCTGCTTCGGTGGAGTCGAAGTGAGGCGAAAATTCCGCCTGGTTTTGATGGCGTGCAAGACCTTGAAAAGACGAGACTTTTTGAGAATAGGATTCGAGAGCATCTCCAGTTTCGTGCGTATTGACTCAGAAAGAAGTGCTACCAAGCTGCGGGGCATTGATTTTACATAATTCTCAATCATGATGCCTCCCGGATTTTAGATTTCCTAAGCTCTTCAAAAAAATTCTTAAGTTTGACTTCGAGGTCCTTCTTGAGCTTGAAAGGATTCAAGACAAGCATCTGCCTCGTGAGTCTCTCTTTTTGCTCTTCGGTTAAGTGCGAACTTTTCTTTAGCCGATTGTAAGCTGTCTGCGGAGCGTCGTATTTTTTTACGATCTTCGCTCCAACACGAATTTTTTCTTTGAGCTTAAACGACGGCATGAAGAAGTTCTGTAAAGGGTTCCAGCACGTTTTATAGATATCGTTCATGAGTCCGATAAGTCTCGGATCCTCGATCCGCTCATAGC
>JBBCAV010000260.1:0-8569 GCA_051382305.1 Bdellovibrionota bacterium FG-2 | reverse complement strand
GCAAAAAATAAAAGTATGCCCGGTGCAAAAATAAAGAAAAATCGCATGCCAACCCCCCACCAGATTTTTTTCACATAGTCCTATCGGGGGGGGGGGGGGTAAACTTAAAATTTTTTTTCAAGAAGTTTTGGGGCAAGGCGCAATCAATGCATTTAAAGGGGTTTCCCTGTACTCCTTCAACCACACCACCGCTGGGCGTTTTCCCCTCGTATACACGTAGTACCGATCTTCCTCCATGAACCAGAAGCGATCTGATGTAGGCGTCTCCACGTTTGCTAATTCCGAGTAAGACGTTTTTGCCTCCGCTAGAGACCTGCCTTGGAACAAGCCCTAGCCAAGCAGCAAATTGACGCCCATTTTTGAAAAGTTTCGGATCTGATACTGCCCTGTCCGGGCTCGTTCGACAGTAAATGCGCAATAATTTAAGATAGGTTTCTGTGTCGATCGGCGCGTATGCGCTTGATTTTATAGCATGCCTCCTTGGTCTCGGAAACGGAGAACCAAATATGATAAAGAGGAGCTCTCAGTAAGGCCGAATTTCAGGTGAAAACCAGGTTCGCATAACCCCCAAGAGGTCGTCCCCCAGGGTTTCCTAGGATTGCCGGAGAGAAAAAACCCGTTTTAATTTTCCTATCCGTTATCCGTGCACAGCCACAGCTCTACAAGCCGAAAAACTCCATGCCCACTTCTAAGTCCGACTTGGCCAACATCTGCTCTATCGTCTTGCCTTTGAATTCATCCGCCAAAGCCAAAATCTGTTCTATGACATCATGGAGCCGAGTCAGATCGGATTCGAGCTGCTCCAACATCGTACCTTCCAGGGGGTCTGGGGGGCGGAGCAAACCAGGTCTTTTATGGGAGGGGAGATATCCCATCCCCTGCTTGCCTCCCAACAAATTACCCGACCTACAAACTCAAACAACCTTAAACAAAACAAGAAACCTAAACTGAACAAAAGCCAAACTTAAAACATAACATCTTCTTCAAAATCTCCGCTCACTTTATCTCGCAACCCTTCTCACTTCACGTTTTCCATCTTATAGCTTCGCCACGGCTTGCCACTCACCTTGCCATTACCAAGAATGCCGCTGTTGCATTTTCGACAGTCAAAATGAGCAACACTAAAACTAAAAAGAAACGCTCGAGCGCAACCATAATGAAACTTTTTCGAACCCGACCCTATACATGGGGCCGCTACCCCAGGCGGTGCTTCTTGACCTCGTCCAATAGTCGCGAAATATCAAAAGGCTTCATGATGACAGCAGCCACACCAACAAGTCTGTCCATATCTGGGGTTGCGGACACTACGATCACAAGAATTGAGGCAATCGCAGGATCTGCGTTTTTCTCCTGAAGAAATCCAAAGCCGTCCATTTCTGGCATTTTGAGATCAGTGATCACAGCACATGGGGCTTCCATATTGCGAAGTATTTCTAAGCCTCTTTTGCCATTTTCCGCTGTCACAACAAAATAGCCTTCGCCCTCGAACAAAAGCTGGAAAGCTGATCGCATCTCTGGATGATCCTCAACCACAAGAATGGTTTTGTTATAAATCGTCATTTAATGCCTATTGTTACGTACCGCCTTTGTTGCGCAAATTGGAGCCTAGGTAATTTATGAGGGGCAAAAAGGCGGCGAACTCGAATTTCGTTGAGTAATATTGGGGGGAATTGCAATAGCTGAGTTTTGAGTTCCATGAATCGAACTCGCCAGCGCAAGCGAAAGCCGCTGTGAGCGGCGCGCATGTCTCGCCCTCGTCGGCGGTCGTCTTTTATCTCGTCCAGCAAAGATTTCAACTCTGGAGTTCTCGGCAATCTAAGATCCCCAGCCTCCCACCTCCTCTGTATTCGGACTTTGTGCGCAGAGTGAACGTACCCGTAGCTGATGGAATCATATGACAAATGCAAAAGGTCGCAAATCTGTACCCACTCCATTGCGCTAAGAGTGTTCGAGTCCCAATGTTTATCAGTGGTTTCTGGAAATCCCAGGGCGTTGAGCAGGTAACCGTGGGTGAGTCCCAGGGTTTTTAAGGCTTTGTCTAAAATATGCGTAGTTTCATTACTCATTGGTTTTAACTTGGTATCGGCAACTCCTTTTTCTGATAGAACGGTCAATTTAGTCAAGGGTTATTGATTAACGTTTTTCCTACTATCACTGGTCCTATTATAATGGGTGCTGAGTCAATACATATGGGTGAAACCAAAAGAGACCACAAAACGTTTGGACCCCCAAGCTAAGAAAGTAATTTTAGCCCTGGGGCGGAGGCTTAGGGAGCTGCGCTATGAGCGGGGATGGACGTTAGAAGACTGTGAGGATCGCGGCTTCAAAAACTGGCGACACCTTCAGGAAATAGAGAGCGGGAAGAACATCACCATCGAAACGTTAGTCAAGGTCGCACGCATTTATAAAGTTAACTTGGCAGAGCTTCTTCGTGGTCTGTAAGTTGCTCTACTAATTTCATCCAAGCAGGGGGGTGGGCCTACCCCAAAATCAGATGATTGTTGTGTCGGTTGACTTGTATATAAAATGTATATATAGTGTATTTATGGGCACGGTTGTCTGGCTGAAGAACATCAGAATTGAAATTAGAACCAGAGAAAGACACCACTCCGGGCGGCCACATTGCCACGCTGTTGCGGCTGAACACGAATGTGACGCCTCGATTGACCTTGTGACGTTTGAGGTGCTTGAGAGCACCGGATACGCAAAAAGCGATATCAACAGCATCATTGAGAAGATTAAAGAACACCATGATGCACTCATGGCAAAGTGGAGGGAATATCATGGCCAAGAATAAAATCAGTTATGCAAAAAAGAGCGTCCTCGATGCCGACGAGTTCGATGCAAAGTACGTTAAGATATTGATCTCCATTCGCCTCGATGGAGACGTGCTTGCGGCGGTGAAGGCCGAAGCTCAAAAAAAGGGCGTGAAGTATCAGCCCCTGATTAACCAGATGCTGAAGGAGCGATTTTTCGGAAAGCCCGAGGAAGATCGGATTCGAGAAATCGTGCGAGAAGAACTGGCCAAGACGGGATAATAAATCCACCCCACAATCAGTTGATTTCGGGGTGGTCACTTTTGAGTTTTAAAAACCCCAGATTCATCGGGAATAGCGATGATCTGGGGTTTTGCTTTTTTGATAGGATTTGCGGGTACCCCTACCCCTTACGGGTTCGCTGATCGTGCGTCTTGGGGCTTTTTAGGAAGCCGTTTTTTGGGGGTGGCCTGAATTGCGCGCCAAACAGAGCCAGAAGAAAGCTTTAACGTCTTTTCAATCTGCTGGTAGCTCTTCCCCTGGCCTCTTAGCTTTTGGACTTCTTCGTAATCATTTTTCTTAGGACGCCCGAGTTTTTTGCCGCAGCTTTTCGCATACTCAAGACCCAGCATAATCCGCTCACGGATTAGCTCGCGCTCGAACTCTCCAAGGCTTCCCAAAATTTGCATGAAGAGTCTGCCGGCGGGGGTGGTGAGATCCACTTGGTCGCGAGTAGCGATGAACTTAACCCCCAGGGCTTCGAATTCTGAAAGCGTATTAACCAAGTGTTTGAGGGAGCGAAAAAGTCGGTCCATTTTCACAACGACAACGGCGTCCACTTCCCGCGCTCGGACGAGCTGAAGAAGTTGTTTTAGTCCTGGGCGGTCATCGGTTCCGCCGCGAGCACGGTCAGTGATCTCATGAACGACTTTAAACCCTCGCGCCTTGCAATAGCGCCGAAGTTCTTGGACTTGAATTTCAGGTTTCTGATCGCGTTTTGTTGTGCTTACGCGCGAATAGGTTACAACTCGCGAGATCAAGCCGCCTCATCGTCTGACTCTGCGGCCTTTTTCTTACGAAGGTGTGAAAAATCAATTTTCAATGGCTTTAAAGTGGATCGAGTAATCCCCAGTTTTTTTGCTAGTTTTCGTGTCTCCCGATGAAATTTTTCGGGATCAGCGGCTTCGCGTTTGGCGGATTTCTCTCGGCTCTTTCGAACTTCCTCAACAATATCGTCTTTTTTCCAGTTTTTCATATTACTTAAACCTCCATAAGTTCTTCGGGCGTACAAAGTGTCGGCATTACAAGGTTAAATTCCTTACCAATTTCCGCAAAAGTTCGTTTTACTGGAGCACCGACGATGTGCTCAAAATTCCAAGAAAGAACATATTCTACTTGATAGATAACAGAAAACGCCAAATGAAAGGCATCGACACGAGCACGGGGCGGAATCTTGAGCTTGATTTGCAGTTCTCGTGCAAGCGTCGTTATTTCATCCGTTTTGTCTAAAATTTTAATCCCGCGCAGTACCTCAAGTCGTTTAGAGGCTGCATCAGGATCTCCGTCACGTGCTTCATCGAGAACATAATCAGAAATCACAGCGTCAATTTTAGGGAAAACTTTATCCCACCACTCCCGCGTTTTGACTTGTCGATAATATTTTTCTAAATCGGTCGAAAAACGGGACGTAAGATAACTCGGAATGGTTGTTTCGATATACACCGTTGGCTTTTTTCGGCTTGTCACTCTTCGTCCCATGAATTACCCGCTCCTTTCGCTCTCACCGATAGCCCCGTCAATCTGTTTACAAATCTCTGCGCGATCTAACGTCGATAGCCCCAAACTAATCGTTTGGCGTTCTGGCCAAACATATTCTTCAAAATAGTTTTTCAGTGCTGAGTCTTGAACTGGTCCTGGCCTGCGTGCGTGCTCAGGTAATTGTGCGACAATTTCAGTGACGGATTGTCCCCTCTTCCAAATCGAAAACTCTAACTCCAAAATTTGCTGTTCTTCTGCTTGTCTTTGGGACTCTTCACGTTGGAGGAGCTCCAAACGCTTACGCCGAGCTGCTTCTTGGGGCGTCTCATAATTCGGGGGGCGTGCATACGCAAAGCCCTTGCGTAATGTTCCCATGAAGTAGTTTAGCGGTGCTCCCCTCAACTCTTTCGCCTTGGTATTTTCTCGGAGGTCAAAAGCAAAGGCGTAGATGGAGTCCTGAACCATCTCGGGAGTGAGTAACTTGTCACGCACAATTTGCGACAGCTGGGCTTCACCAAAGCCATAGTCAGCCAAGGGGACGCAGTTAACGTGTTCCCATTCAGGAGGAAGTTTGGTCGGGTCGACTTTGCACAAATCGGGTTCGCCAGTAGTAGTAGTTTTAAATTCTTCTTTAATTAGAACACTACTACTACTAGGGACGCTTGTTACCCGTTCTGTTACCCGTTCTGTTACCTCTTTGTTACCCGTTTGTTCTCTGTTTGTTACCCGTTTGTTATCCGTTTCCCGAATTAAGAGGGCTTGATAGAGGCTCTTTTCGATACGAAAACGCGTAAATCCGCCTCTGCCTGTTGCGCTCGATTCACGAGTTACGAGGCCCTTCTTAACGAGCCGAATAGTTATCGTTTTAGCTGTCCCCTTGCGGCTTCCGAGACAGATTGCAATCCGATCTAGTGTTATTGGTGGTGACAACAGGTCGCCAGTTGCGCGGCATTCATCGAAGATGAATTGGAGCAATCGCGCTTCATGGCCTCGGAGGGTGTCCCAGGTGGGATTTGTTACCTCTTTGTTATCTGTTTGTATCCCGTTAACGCGGCTGCTTGTTACCCGTTCTGTTACCCGTTTGCTATTTGTTAATGGAGCATGGGCGTGGGTAACTTCGCAGGTTGTTACCTCTTTGTTATCTGTTTGTAACCCGTTTGTTACCTGATCCGTTACCTCTTTGTTATCTGTTTGTAACCCGTTTGTTACCTGATTGTCGGTCGGAGCGGGGATATGGTCAAATGAGGGTTCCACCACAAATGCGGCACCGGAAACATTCGGTTTGCGAATTTGGCGTAAACCCAAACGACTCATTGAAGCTCCTGAACTCCACAAACTTGCAAGGCCAGTTCGTGGAAGTCCTCGCGGATACTTCGAGAACACTTAATTTCAAAGATGCTGCGGCCCGCGTTGGTCGCATTGGCTATGTCAGCTGACTCCCTAATGTAGAATGGGAACACTTTTGATTTATACGTTTCCATAAGTGCCTGAATAATTTCCTGTGAGGCCACCCGGCTGGAATTGTATTGATTCATTAGGATCTTATAATTGCGCTCTGGGCATTCGAATTGATCAGCCAACTGGTCAATCGCTTCAATGGTAAGCGCCACAGACTCAAGGGAATAGACGCTAGGTGTGCAGGGGAGCACTACTAAATCGGCGGCGAGGTACGCTGAACCGGTAAGGGTAGTGAAGGACGGTGGCAACTCTAAGAGGATTAGGTTGTAATCTAATCCCTTGAGTCGGTCGCCTACAATGCGTTTCGGGTTTAGATTACCGATCAATTTTTCAGCGTGATGATTGCGAAGGGCCGAGGGAATCAGATCGAGGCCAGGATAGCTTGAAGGAACGATCGCTTTGCGTATGTCGGTACGTTCTTCTTTGAGCAAATCACAGAAGATAAGTGAGCTAGATAGGTCTGCATCTTTGGCCATCAACGCATTAGTGGCGCATGCCTCTGGGTCGAGATCGACAAGCAACACTTTGGCGCCAAGGTTGGCAGCCCTGACAGCAACGTTTGTTGAAATTGTGGTTTTACCAATGCCACCTTTCAGAGCGGCGAAGGTTACAACCTTATGCTCAGGATAACTCTTGCCGCGCTCACCCATGAGCCTTCGTACTGCTTGGGGGCCAATACGCCACACCGTTCCCGGTTGAATATCGAGATTCGGATCTTGCTTAAGTGCCTCTCCGACGAGTTGCTTTGCTCGCTCTTTTGATAACTCCAAAAGCCCAGAAAGTTCGGTAATAGTAATCAAATGAACTCCTTTTCTTGGAAAACGTAAAACCTATTGAAGGGATTATTACCTGATTTTCCAGATTTGCAAACCAAAACGAGTAATTGATGTTTTCTTTTGTTGCCGGACATTAGTGAGTTAGTTGGTAAAGTCTAGGGCTTGGATGACTCAACGCCATCCAAGCTAAGTTTTCTGCATTTTTTAGAATGCGCCACGGAGTTGGGCTGAAGTGAAATGTCGATGCCCGCGCGTCAGTGGGCGTGCTCAGAGTTCCACACTCGCCAATTCTGAATCCAAAAGAGGCAGCATCTGGGATAATTTTTCGCAGCGCACAAAATTTCCTTGTCAGCATTTTTCCAAAATCTGAGCTTAAAAAATCGAAATTCTGCTTGAGCAAATTTCGTTTCGGGAACCGATCCCAGCCGTGGAAAAAATTGAATGCCCATAACGATGACTAAGGTAGTCTTCCCCCACCCTTAGGCGCTCCCCGTTTTCGGATTCATCATTCAAAGTCGCACTCAAAATCGCGCGAGCTTCGATCACTTTTTATTGCGAACTACGCAACCACTGTAGGCGTTTCCCTACACTAGAAAACATGGAAAAATGCGGGCCAAATTTGACGAATTTGCCAGGCCGAGCTACACGACTGATCCCGGTCTGGTAGACGGTCTGGAAGTCGGCCTACCTGTGTAACTGCATCTTTTGAATATGGCTGATGAATTCAGATTTGAGGGGAAGCTCTGCCAAACTCCCGACCACCCACTCACAACGAGTAGGTGGTCGGGAGTTTGGCAGAGGAAGAAAGTGAGTGAGTAAGACAGAGTTTTTTTAAGTCAGTTACACAGGTGGGATCAGGAATGTTTTTAGTAATGAAAGAGGATCAGTAGAGAGATGGAAATAGGAAGAATAGAGAAGAGATCGGGAGCGGGGAAAAAGCCGGGAGTAGGTAGTGCGAAGGTGCGTCGTGATTCGGCTAAGATTGTTCTTCAGGATCGGGATTATGAAATTTTACTTTGGTTAAATGAGATGGGTCCTCAAGACGCGGTGATTGTGGGGCTGCATTTCTTTTGCTCGCGAGGTGATGCGTTAAGTGTTGCCCGAGTTGAAACGGCGTCGCGAAGGTTGCGGGAGCTATCAGCCGCGGGGTTCACGCAAGGGTTTCGCATAGAGCTTAAGCGTCAGAATGTTTATCGCGCTACGTCGCGTGCAGCGGGAGTACTGCAAGCGCATTACCCCATGCATCGACAGCTCAAGGCGCAAACGGCGATTGGGCTAACGACGTTTGAACACAACGTTCAAGTTGCTTGGACGCGCGTTGCATTAGAGCGGCGAGGGGATGCAACAGGGTGGAGGGGTGAGAGGCGGCTGACTTCCGAGGATAGGAATGTTCAGCTTGCGAGACTTAACTCACAGAGCAGGCCGTACCTGCCTGACGCCGTGTACGCCTCTCGTGATGGGCGCAAAACGATTTTGGAGCTTGAGCTGTCGCCAAAGACCGAGCGGCAGGCCAGGGCGCGTGTGGAGGCGATTACGGCGCTTATGACTTTGATGGGGGATCGGTATCTGTTAGGGCTCACGCTGTTTGGCAGGAGTTTGCTCGAACTTGGTGTCAGTCACATCGCACTAACACACCTTGCTTCTTGAATCGGTAATTCAGACGTTTTTTCATTCATCTGCAAAAAAGTGTGATTTGGTCTCGATGGATCGGTGCCGAAGAATGATACCGATCGTAGGAAGACAAATCCCTTCACGGAGCATTGCTGTTGCGGTCGAATGTCGCAGAAGATGGGCACCACGAGTTGGGGTGGACACGCCTGC
>JBBCAV010000259.1:0-2387 GCA_051382305.1 Bdellovibrionota bacterium FG-2 | reverse complement strand
CGATCGACGAAGCTCTCGCAGGATTTGCAAAAAAGATTACCGCGACAATTCATGTCGATAATAGCGTTACTGTTGAAGATGACGGACGAGGAATTCCTGTTGGAATGCACTCGACGGGAATTTCAGCTGTCGAAGTCGTCATGACCAAGTTACATGCCGGCGGTAAATTCAACGAAGAAGGCGGCGCGTACAAAGTTTCCGGAGGACTGCACGGTGTCGGGGCCGCTGTCGTCAATGCGCTCTCCGAATCTTTGATTGTTGAAGTTCGTCAAAATGGAAAAGTCTATTCCCAAGCCTATAAGAGAGGAGTCCCCCAAGGGCCACTTAAAGAAGTGGGGGTAACTGATAAACGTGGGACCCAGACGACCTTTAAACCCGATCCTGAAATTTTTGAAACAGTCGAATACAACGTGGATACCCTCGCCGGACGATTGCGCGAGCTAGCTTTCTTAAATAGCGGCCTTGCAATTACCCTTATTGACGAAAGGGTAGAGCCCGCGAAAGCACAAGATTTTTATTACGACGGCGGGTTGAGTCAGTTCGTCGAATATATCAATAAATCAAAGCAAAAAATTCACGACAACGTCATCTATATTGCACACCAAAAAGACTACTTGGGTGTCGAAGTGGCGATGCAGTGGAACGATTCGTATTCTGAAACATTTTCGACCTACGTTAACAACATCAATACAATTGAAGGGGGCACCCACGTCTCCGGCTTTCGCAACGCTCTCACACGAGTCGTGAATAAATATGCCCAAGACTCCGGGATCGTGAAAAACTTTAAAGAGGGCCTTACGGGTGACGATATTCGCGAAGGCTTGGCGTGCGTAATCAGTGTCAAAGTTCCCGAACCACAGTTTGAGGGGCAAACCAAAACAAAATTGGGCAATAGCGAGGTCGAAGGCTTTGTAAACGGCGTTGTTTATGAAAAGCTTATGACCTTCTTTGAGCAAAATCCCGCAGTGGCCAAGAAGGTCATTCAAAAGGGTGTCGACTCCGCCCTTGCCCGAATTGCCGCACGAAAAGCGCGAGACCTGACCCGCCGGAAAACGGCACTCGATTGGAGTGGGTTGCCTGGGAAAATGGCCGATTGCCAAGAAAAAGACCCCGCTCTTTGCGAGGTGTTTTTAGTTGAGGGAGATAGCGCCGGCGGTTCGGCCAAACAAGGCCGAGCGCGTAAGAATCAAGCGATTCTTCCTTTGAAGGGCAAGATTCTAAACGTCGAAAAAGCCCGCTTTGATAAGATGCTTTCTTCTGAAGAAATTAAAGTCTTGATTACGGCGCTCGGCGCCGGAATCGGAAAAGAAGACTTCGATATTAACAAACTTCGGTATCACAAAATCGTCATCATGACCGATGCCGACGTCGACGGTTCTCATATCCGCACGTTACTTTTGACGTTCTTCTTTAGGCAAATGCCCGAGATCATCGAAAAGGGCTATCTCTACATAGCGCAACCGCCGCTTTATAAAGTTAAAAAAGGACAAAAAGAGCGCTACCTCAAAAATGAACTAGAACTCTCCGAATATTTACTCACGAGCGGTCTCGAGTCTCTTAAGGTTTTAGTGGGTGGAAAAGTGTTTCCTCCAAGCCAACTGATTTTTTCTCTTAAGGCCGCGACCCGGTTTGGAAAATCCATTGACCGCGTCGCTAAGCGCGTACATCCAGAAGTTCTTCGTGGACTTATTCGCGAAGGCGTCACTTCGGCAATGCTATCAGACCGCGATAGCTTAGAAGCCGCCCTAAAGCGCATCGAAGGCAGTGTTTCTAAAGACGAGGTTGCCTTTGAATATGTTCTGACAAAAGACACCGAACACACGAGCTGGACAGCAACGCTTCAGTGCATGATTCGTGGATCCAAGCGAACAGCGCCCATTACGGTTTCTATTTTAGACTCGCCAGAATTTGAAGAACTTCGCAAACATTATCAAGCCATGCAGGTTCTCGGGGCTGGGCCCTATGTTTTAGCCACCGAAAGCGGAAAAGAAACGGCCATCAACAGCATTGAAGAATTAGCTGATCAAATTCTTGAGACCACGAAAAACGGCATGAGCATTCAGCGCTATAAAGGCTTAGGAGAAATGAACCCCGAACAGCTTTGGGAGACAACGATGGACCCTGCGCGCCGAACCTTCTTGAAGGTTTCAGTCGAAGATGCGGTTGACGCCGATTCCATTTTTTCGATTCTCATGGGCGATCAGGTTGAACCTCGCAGACAGTTCATCGAAGAAAACGCACTTCGCGTGAGGAACCTCGATATATGAAGTTTTCCCAGATCATTGGTGTTGGTTCTTACGTTCCACCTCGAGTGTGGACTAATCAGGATTTATGTTCCTTGATGGACACATCAGACGAGTGGATTCAACAGCGCACAGGAATTAAAC
>JBBCAV010000258.1:0-1336 GCA_051382305.1 Bdellovibrionota bacterium FG-2 | reverse complement strand
TAAAATAGAAAACGTAAAGCCCAAAAAGTTCATGAAACAACTTCTCGCTGAGGTTCGGGCACTCATGTACCCAATCCGCCCAGGCAGAAGTTATCCAAGAGTTTCGATGCAACCTATAAAATCCTGGCATCTCAAGAAGTCGGCAAAACTAAGAGCGTTTGCAGCTCAGAGAAAAAATCCGACGGCGGCGAGGTGAACGGGCTTATCCGGCTGCCATTGAGACTAAACAGGGATACCGCTAGGGTTTGGTCAGGTTTCTACGCAGCCCCCTACAGACCGCCCTCTATCAAAGTAGTGCATATAGTTGACACTAAGATGTCATTTATATACACTACTTTAGTGGCCCACCTACGAAAAAGGCATATTCTGCAAGAACTTCAAAAACTGGCCAAATTTTGGCCAACCCTAGGAATTTTCGGACTCAGACAGTCGGGCAAAAGCACTCTCTTGCGAGAACTCCTGGGAATTTCAACTTATCTCACCTTAGATGATGAATCGACAATGGAAGATGCCAAGCTCTCCGCAATGAATTTTCTATCAAAACTCCCTATTCCCGTCATCATCGATGAAGTCCAAAAATGCCCTGCGCTTTTTGATGCAATCAAACTCAAAGTAGATACGAAACGCAAACCGGGAGCCTACTTTTTAACAGGATCGAGCCGCTTTTCTGCGCAAAACGACATCCGCGAGTCGCTCACGGGCCGAATTGGGCTCATTCAGCTGTACCCCCTAACTTTGGCGGAGGCGTTTCAGGATCCCTTTGAACCGGAACGAGCTTCGCCAATTCATAAAAAGAAGCCTCGATACGGGGTAGAACAGGCGTTCGGGCGCCTTGCAATTGGGGGGCTCCCGGTTCCGCTATTTACGCGTGATCCCGCAAACCGAGGCCGCTATTATCGCAATTGGCTTGAAACGTCGATCCTGCGTGATGCCGCGCAGGTTTACGGAAAAGGCTATGACCCAGACGTAAGCCGATCAATCTTGCGCCAAATTGGACAGACCCTCAAAGAGGGCGAGCTGCCCACTCTTTCGCACTTCAAACAAAGCGCGAGAAAACTCAGGCGCTATCTTCTTGCGTTAGAGAATATCTTTTTGCTGCAAAAGCTGCCTTGCCACGAAAGCGGTGTGGGATCTGATGCATGGATCATGAGCGATTCGGGGTTGGCGGCTTAAGTCATGGGGACCCAAATAGGCGAAGGCGCCACCCTCAGTCTCGCGCGAAGTTTTGTAGTAAATTACCTTCGCCTTAAGGCGAAGGCTTCGCTGAACGGCTAAAGCCGGATACTCGTCGGCCTGCTGGCCGACTGTAAATCTCATACCACCTTAAAATGATCGT
>JBBCAV010000257.1:0-2009 GCA_051382305.1 Bdellovibrionota bacterium FG-2 | reverse complement strand
GTTGCGATCAACAAGATTGACAAACCCGGAGCAAACCCTGAGAAGATCAAACAAGGACTTGCTGAACTCAACCTCCTCTCTGAGGATTGGGGCGGTGAGACCATGTTTATCCAGGTCTCCGCACTGAAGAAGACGAACATCGACAAGCTTTTGGATGCGATTCTACTGCAGGCCGAAATGCTCGATCTCAAAGCCAACGCTGCGGCGCAGGCTTATGGGACCGTGATCGAATCCCGACTTGAAAAAGGCAGGGGCCCGATCGTCAGTGTCTTGGTCTCTCGCGGGACACTAAAACTTGGTGACGCGGTGGTTGCAGGGCCTTTTGCAGGCCGTGTAAAAGCGCTCCGCGACGATAAAGGGCGCTCCGTCCAATCCGCGACTCCCGGAATTGCAGTCGAAATTTTGGGCTTTGAAGGCGTCCCCAATGCCGGCGAACGTTTTGATTCCCCCGCCACCGAAGGCGACTCGCGGATCATTGCGGAAAACCGGATTGAAAAAACACGCGCGCAAAACGTATCAACGCCGATGAACAAAATGCGACTTGAAGATTTGTTCTCTCGTATTCAAGCAGGCGAAGCCAAAGAACTTGCCGTCATTCTTAAGGGTGACGCGTTTGGTTCTGTTGAAGCGATTCGAGATAGCCTCGTTCGTTTAGGCACTGGAAAAGTCAAAGTCAAAGTCATTCACAGTGCGGCAGGCGGAATCACGGAAAGCGACGTGATGCTGGCCAGTGCTTCTGATGCCATTATCATTGGATTCAACGTACGTCCGGAGACCAAAGCCAGACAACTGGCCGAAGCCGAACATATCGAAATCAAGAGTTACACCATCATTTATGAACTCATTGATGATGTGAAAAAATCGATGGAAGGGCTCCTTGAGAAACGAAAAGTCGAGAAGTTCCTGGGTCGTGCCGAAGTCCGCCAGATCTTTTCGATTCCAAAACTCGGGGTTATTGCCGGGACCGCAGTCATTGATGGCAAGATTATCCGAGGCGCCAATCTCAGGCTACTTCGCGATAGCCGCGTGATCTTCGAAGGCAAAATGTCCTCGCTTCGCCGATTTAAAGATGACGCCAAAGAAGTGGCTAACGGTTATGAGTGCGGGATCGGGATTGAAAACTATCACGACCTCAAACCGGGCGATGTGATTGAGGCGTTTCAGATTGATCTGATTGCCCCGACCCTAGAAGAATAAGCAGAGTAAAAAGAGTACACGCCATGCAAGAGAACAGAAGAGCCCGACTTCAAGCCGTCATTCAAGAAGAACTATCGCTTGTCGTCCCGCGTATGGTCAAGGATCCCCGAATCCCTTCTGTGACCTTCACCTCCGTCGAAGTGACGAAAGATGGCTCCCACGCCACGGTCTTTGTCTCGTTATTGGGAGGCCTCATGCGCGCGCCAGATGCCTCAGAAAAAGACCCCAAAGCGCCTGACCTGATGAAGGAATGTCTGGAGGGACTTAAGTCAGCATCAGGCTTTCTCCGGCGTCACCTTGGAAAAGTCCTCAACGTGAGGCATATTCCGAATCTGGTTTTTCGAGAAGACAAAGGCTTTGAAAACGCCCTCCGCGTCAATGAACTTCTTAAACAAATTAGCGAACCAAAACCGGAGTAGTTAGAAAAATATGAACGGCGCCCTGCTTATCCGCAAAGAACCGGGACTCAGCTCCTTCGGCGTCGTCGATGCTCTGAAATCTCAACTCATTCAAATCCGCAAAATCAAACCCAAAGACCTCCCAAAACTTGGCCATGGGGGAACGCTGGACCCCTTTGCTACGGGCCTGCTCATCGTTTGTGTCGGCCGCGGGGTTAAGCTTGCCCGCTACTTCTTGGGTTCGCGCAAAGAGTACGAAGGACTCATGAAATTTGGCGAAACGACGATACCAGGTGACCCCACCGCGCCGATTTCGGAAAGAACAGATCATATACCAGAGTCGATCGAACCTCTTCAAGACTTGGCACGCCGACTGACGATGCAGCCCTATCTACAGATTCCGCCGATGCATTC
>JBBCAV010000256.1:0-1158 GCA_051382305.1 Bdellovibrionota bacterium FG-2 | reverse complement strand
ATCCGCGCGTCCCTCGGCAATGGGCTCCCGTAGCGCCGGACCGGTGAAAAAAGAAATCGAACGAAAACGATGCTCATTCTCTTTGCCGGCAAAATCAGAAGACCCTGAGATGTGCAAATGATAAAGATTGACGTTTTCAAGGTCTTTCCGGGCACAAAGCGCGTCCAAAAGAAGCGTCGGAGTGGTAGCTGCCCCATGAATAAAAATCTTCATTCCACTTTGAACGGAACGAAGAGCATCAGAAGCACTGACTGCACGAGCTTGCCAATTTTCCGAGGATTTCATGGGCCAAAACATATCGCTTTGGCTCATGAAAATCTACCAAATCACACGGTACACAACCTCAAGTCCATCATGATCCGAAAGCGGTTTTCCGTTAACAAGCTCAGTAAAAGTTTTGTCGTATGAGATAGGTTCCATTTTGACAGACGCACTGGGTCGGTAAAATTGGTGATCTAAAGAATGCGACAGGTCGTCAAAAGGATCTACGGCTCCAGTACAGCGGCCCCGAGGTAGGCAACCCTCAGCGGCGTCAGTCAGATAGGTTTGCGAAATGATGTCGAAGTAATCTCCAATCGTGGGATTTGTGTTGAAATCTCCTCCAAACACCAATGGGCCATTTTGGGACGTGACGCTGTTAAAGAAAATGCCAAGCTCTTTAATTTGTCGACGCCTAGCAGCAATTGATTCATAAAGAGGGGTGAACGCGTCATCATAATCGGCTTGAAGATGAGTGTCTAAAACCTCCAGAGGAGTCGCCAAACCAGGAAGTTGAATTTGGGTATACTCGATTCCTTTGCGCGCGTTGATATCCACTCCCGCAAAATTGTCGATATTGAATGTCATTGTTTTTACAGCCACAATCGGAAACTCACTCAAGATGATCAAGCCCGATCCCGTGCGCTCGAACGTCGGTCCCGGTCCCGCTTTCGAATACGGATAGCCCGCCTCATTGATCAGATCGACGATCCGCTTATGAAACCCCTCTTGAATCGCGACGATTTGCGGTGCAGTACCTTGCAGCCGCCGCTGTTTCAGGACTCTTCCAATGTGTCCAAAATGCGCGGTATCAAAGCCTGGAAGGGGAAGCCCGTGCACATTGTAATTGAGAATCCGAAGATTCATTTGTCCGTGTTCGAGAATAGGCTGGGCGGGGGG
>JBBCAV010000255.1:0-3181 GCA_051382305.1 Bdellovibrionota bacterium FG-2 | reverse complement strand
TGTATAAGGAGACCCACCGTATTGGTGTCCCCGACATTGACGTGCAACTGCGCGCCCGGGCCAGGAGAAGGGGCGGTTCCAATTCCTACTCGCCCACTTCCTTTAATAACCATTTTTGCAGAAGGATCATTGTCACTGGTACCATCGCCCCCCGCAGAAGAGGTGAGAAACTGGATGTCCGATGAAGACGTGCCCGTGGAGATTCCGGAAGAAAGAAACAGATCTCCCCCAGCAAGATTGCTACCCAACAAAGCCGCCCCGCCCGCTTTAATTGAAAAATTATTTCCCGCTAAGCCACCCGTGCTTCGATCGGTCTGAACGACTCGAGCCTTATCGCCGCCAAAAGACAAATCCCCAAAAGGATTTGAGGTCCCAATCCCCATCGTGCCCGTGGTGTAAACGATGCCCGTTCCAAGATTCTGGTTGCTGCTGTTTCCCTGCAGCACGTAGCGCGAATCATGGTTATGCAATGCCGAGGCATCGCTGCCATCGGTTAAATTACGCATGGTCGCCTGCGAAACCTGATCTCCCGTACCGGACTGAATAAACCGGCTCGGCCCCATCCCTTGCAAAGTTTCAGCTGAGAACGCTGAAGGCACCGAAGAAAGAGTCAGATCTGGACTCAGGGTAATCGGACTTTCCCCTTGAGGAGTGACAACGACTCGTAGTTTTCTCGCATCGCCACTTGAGGGTGTATAGCCCCCGATACAGGTCTGAGTGCTCGAACTATCATCGACCCGCAACTCGGTCCCTCGATTAGCGAAGACCTCCGCCATTGTTTTTCCAGGATCATAATCCGTCCGCTTTGTGACATTATCTGTTGCTGAACCGACTTGCACCGAGAACATCCCGTCGGTTGCACTCAAATCGATTTCGGTTTGTTTCTCTTCGTATAGGAGACAGCCGCCATCTGCTGAATAGACTCCAAGAGTGACGTCCACGACTTTAGTTAATGGTGCAGACCCCTCTTCATTGAGAAGACGTCCCTGAAAAGTGAACGTTTGAGGCGACTCCGAAGCAGCAAAGGCTTGGCAAAAAAACACGCAAAAAAGCACAAAGACCCCCATGAGGGGTAATAGTGAGTTAAAAAAAACAATTTTGGCACGACGCATAAACATCATCCGATACCAAGCCTTCCTAAGAGCTATCGGTATAATTATACGTCTTCTAAAGTCTTTTTTCAGGAATTAACGCTTTTAGTCACATCAACAAAGCCAGCGCTTCCAGGACCTTACTGCGGGGTCAGAAGAAACCACACTTTATTAACAATTAGTCCCTCAAATCTCACAGACCCTGAAGCATCTGGCGGAACACCGGCGCCTCAGGATTATCTTTCGCCAAGGGGTGCTCTACGAAGGCAAGGCAAACCCGTTTTGCCTCGTCGCGAAAGAGGGAAAAATCCTCGGGGTATTGCAGCTTCCAATCCATATAGATCCGACAAAAGTTCCTAGGAATATGAAGTGGCTCGTCTTTGAGCGGTTCCTTCTGCGCGACCTGCTCTTTCAAATAATTCAGCGATGCGCGATAGAACCCTTCGCTCCTCGTTCGCTTAAGCGCCAAGTTATGCATTACATAAGTGGTCGCAAGAAAATCACCATCCCAAGAGAACACCGTCAAATCCGCTTGAGGCGAACCCTTCCTAATGTTTGTCTCTCCCAAAGAGGGCGGTTCAAATCCCGCTTTCGCAATCCGATGAATCCGCAGCAATTTTTCAGGATCATAAGAGCCCCCCTCCTTCACGACTTGCAGAAAATATCCGTGAGGTAACAATTCAAAGCTACTCAACCAAGAGTCGTCGGGCTTCAAGTTATCTCCGGAGGGCAAAAGCGACACATAATCCAAAAAAATCGGATGCCGCGAAATATTCGCTTCAAAAAATTCCTTAAAACCAAACGCCCCAAAAATATCATACCAAGAATAGTAGAGTCCCGGAAACTCAACCTGCGGAAACTGCTTTCGCACAACGGGCACAAACCACGGGGCCTTCATCAACTGCCGATCCAAAATCACCACATCGGGTCTCACTTTTTCGGACATTTGAACGTATCTTAGGGGATTAGTGAAATCATCTCCCTCACTCACCACAATGGCGTCTTCAGGCAAAGAGTTGAGCATCGCTCTCCCAAACTCCTCCATGGCCCAAGCGTTACTCTGATTCTCACTTCTAAAATTGAAACCAAATTGTGCCAAAATCAGAACGAGTCCCACCAAAGGTGCCCAGCGAAACCGGCGGTGAAGCACCGAAAAGCCAAGCCCCGCCCATAAAAATACAAAAAAGTTACTCTCCTGCCAAAAACGGCGTTGCACCTCAAAAGACCGAGCGCTTTTTAAGTCCAAATTCGCAAGAGAATGAAACACACCACAATAGACGACGAACCCGAGCATCATCGCAAAAAGAGCAACTCTCCAGCGATTCCCGCGCCAAAACGAAACCCACCCGATGATCGCCAAAAGCATTCCCGCGCCAAAAAAGGACTCAGAAAAAAGCGCCTGAGTGTATAGCCCAAGCCCCTTAAGCAAATCTGGCGCCTCACCATTAAGCGCCAGGCGAAACGTTCCATACTCTTTTCGCAGCAAGTGCTTAAAAAAGCCTTCAAAATTACTGACATCGCCCCAAAAAATCCTCGGAGCATGCTCCGCCGCTAGGGGCAAATAAAGATAGGGCAATAACCCAAGAAAATAGCACCCAACCACACGGAGCAATATCAAGTGCCCCTTCTTGTAATTCGTCCGCTGAAGCACACTCCAAAGTGCGACCCCCGACATCGGCAGCCCCACGAGCACCAATGTGTGTTGATTCGTCATGCCGAGACCAAAGACAAAAGCAGCACGATAGAGCCACCGCCGTGCCAGCGCCGCACTCTCCGCCTTGGCGATCTGCACCAACAAGAAACAAAGCAACGCGACAAAGAGATTATTGAGCCCAAAAACTTCCGTAATCACCGCGTAATGCCAAATTAGCGGCGAAAAAGCGAAAAGCCCCACACTCAAAAAACCACTCAAGCGACTCCGGGTCCACAACAAAACGGTCCGGAACAAAATGACCGCGGCCAACGCGTCACATACCGCAGAAAATAGATTTACCCGCCATGCGATCGTCTTAAACGGCAACACCAAGGTAAAAAGTTTTGAGAGCATCAAAAACAAAGGATACCCCGGCGGATGCGCCACACCCATATCA
>JBBCAV010000254.1:0-2359 GCA_051382305.1 Bdellovibrionota bacterium FG-2 | reverse complement strand
GGCGGCGCTGTGTGGGTGCGTGGGCAGTCTTGTCATTGGTGTCGAGAATCTTGGAGGGCGTCCCGTTGGGCGCAAGGGGAACGTAGATCGTGATGATTTTCTGCGGATCGCGGTGGATCGTCTCAATACCAATCGGAATCTGTGACGGCAGGCTCGATGGCTTGGCTGGAGCACTCAGGCATTGGAGCCGCTCGGAGGTCCAAGCGGAGGGGATACCGCCAATTGGAGTCGTGAGGAAGGCTATGATGGTTAGAAGGGTGCGTCGTGGTTTATCGCGGAACATCGCTCTTTAAGTCTAGGGTTCAGGGGGTGTGTGGTCAACTTTTACCGAGAAAAAAGTGGCGATTGAAAAATGGATGGTTTGAAAAGGTTGTGAGCTTAAAAATTGTACTAAGGGACGAGTCCCGCCTCCTGGAGGCCCTTTTTCCATGGAAGAAATAATGTTTTTCCTGATTTTCGCTCATTTGGGTCAAGCGACCAGACATGACACTCGACGGGGGCTTTCCAGGCGGCCGCGAATCGTTCCAAAATTGTCGCATCCTTTGCGTCGACGTTCGTGCTGGATTTGATTTCCACAAGCAGGGGCTTTTCGCCCGGACGGTCTATGATCAAATCGATTTCAGCGTCATCTTTGGTGCGCAAATACGAAAAATCATAATCCAACCTCAGGTATTCATTGAGGCGAAAGGCCTCTAGGATCACCCAGTGCTCAAAGGCTTTTCCATACGCGTAGGTCTGCGGAACCAGTTCGGATCTTAAAGTCTGATCCAGGCTGCGTTTAACTCCCGTATCGAAGAGATAAAACTTCGGTGCCTCACGTTGTCTCTTTCGAATCGAACGGTGATAGGAGGGGAGAAAAAAGCCCAGCAGTGTGTCTTCCAAAATCTGAAAATAAGTATGAACGGTTTTATCATCCACTCCAACGTCCGTCGCAATTTTGCTGAAATTGACAATTTGGCCATTCGTTTGAGCAGCAATTTTCAAAAAATCGCGAAAGGGATCAATTTTTCTAACGATCTGCTCAGCAACAATTTCTTCCTTGAGGTAGGTTCGCACGTAACCCCGCAGGTATTCGTGCCGATCATCCGTTTCTGAAAGTTCTAGGAGCTTGGGTAATCCCCCAAAAGAGAGGGCCGCATCGAGATCGAAGGATTCACCGAGTTCTAAATGAGTCAGGGGAAAAAGATGATAACTGAAGGCTCGCCCACCCAGCATATTGGCATTGCCACGCTTCAGTTTACGAGCGCTTGAACCCGTTAGCGCGAATTTTGTTTTCTTTTGTTCGATTTCTAGCTGAACGATATCTAAAAGCTTGGGTAGCTTTTGGACTTCATCAATCACGACCCAATCAAAATGTTTACGCGTTAAAAGTTCGGATAATTTCTGAGGGTGTCGCCGAAAGGTTTCCTCATCTTCATCTTTAAGAAGGTCGATCCAAAGGTGCTCCTGGTCAGAAAATCGGTTTCTCAGAAGGGTCGACTTTCCCGTTCCACGGGGACCAAACAGGAAGAAACTATTGTTTTTACTTAACTTTAATGTTCGGTAGACCATACTCCGAAAGTGTACGCCATTTCCGGAGTATGGTCTACTACAAAGTGGCGTTTTCCGGCCACCGCGACCGCGCATCCTTAGCCAAATCATCTGCCGAGTCGGTATAACCCGCTTCGTAGGAACGCTCGATCAGGATTTTGTAGATCAACGGATCGTGTAAGCCCCGTTTGATATATTCTCGCCCTCGAGCGATCGCAAAAGAGGGGCCTTGAACCTTGTCGGTCAGAAGTAAATTGCAAGCAGCGTAGTCAACGCCTTTTTGGGTGGCCTGGGGGAACTTGACCAGAAATTCTTCAGCCGCTTGAAATTGCCCGTGCTCAGTGAGCGAGATCACGATTTCACGGAAAATGCGGGTTTTTCCGCCGCAGCTCACAATCGCCTTATTAAAATAGCTCACGCAGCGCTCTAAATTGGCCGATTTTAGGTGAAATTTTCCCGCCACGACCAGCGCCGCGCACATCGTTTTGACCATGTCTTCCGTGCGATGATCGATGTTTTTGTAGGTTTCGTAATACTGATCAATGTCATCAAAATTTCCGGTCTGAATCGCGAGGCGGAGCACGCCGTTGAGGCGTTGAGGATTGGCCGGAAAATAGCCCGATATTTTACGAATGACTTGGTAGGCGCGTTGATGTTCGCCTTTTTTCATCAGGAGTTCATGGAGTCCGACCAGGCTCTTGTATTCAACAACCTTCGCCTAAAGGCGAAGGATTGTCTGGCCTGCTAAAGCAGGAAACTATTGTCGTGGCTTACGCCCCTCCGGCCGGCTCAAGCCGGTAGATTCCTCAACGTTAAAGCCATCATCCTT
>JBBCAV010000253.1:0-6814 GCA_051382305.1 Bdellovibrionota bacterium FG-2 | reverse complement strand
GTCCTATTTTGGTTAACCAATCCGTTTGTTCCCCCTCAAAACCAAAATCCAGAACCTACCGGCGAATCGGGAACTTGTGCAAATCTCCCGCAAAAAAGAAAGAATTGAATTTTCCTACCACCATATCTTTAAGCCTAAGAAACACGGGTTTCAAAAACATATTGATCATCACCATTATTAAACTTACGGCCACCGCAAGCATCACGATGTACTCCACGGTGGCTTGCCCCGAATCACATGCAAAAACATTCCGACGTTTCATCTAGGCTTTTTCTTCGCGGTCTTCGCCGCCGCAAAAATCAAAGGCACATGCCTCAATTGATTCTTGACGGACAAAATCTCCTGGAGTCTCCCCTCCGAAACCCGCTTCGCAATTTCTGAATGCGCCTTCAAATTCTCCAAAAACACCCGTGCACCCTCGCCCGAAGGCGCACTCAAAGCCGGCAATGCACAGGCCTGAATCCAGGCATATGCACTTTCGCGACTCACGCCCTGCTTCACGAGTTCCAACAAAATGTGTCCTGAAAAAACAGTCGGTCCCGCACTCGCAAGATTTGCGGCAACGCGATCTTTCCTCACTTCAAGCCCCGCCACAATCCCTGTCATTCGATGAAGCGCGTAATCCAACAAGATCGTCGCATCGGGAAGAGCCACACGCTCCACCGAGGAGTGACTCATGTCACGCTCATGCCAAAGCACTACATTCTCAAGCGCGGCCTGCGCGTACGCCCTAAGCAAGCGCGCGCACCCCGCTATGTTTTCTGAAGAAATCGGATTCTTCTTGTGCGGCATTGCGCTTGAACCTTTTTGGCCCTTCGCAAACGACTCTACGACTTCGCCCACTTCGGAGCGCTGAAGATGACGAAATTCCACGGCCATCCGCTCTAGCGAACTTCCACACAGTGCCATCACATTGAAGAGCTCCGCATGCCGATCACGGGGCACAACCTGCGTACTCACGGGCTCCCGATTCAAGCCCAACCGCCGCAATACAGTGCCTTCAAATGCGGGTTTCCAATGAGAACTGACACCCACTGCACCCGAGAGTTTTCCAAAGCGCGCACCTTCGAGGGCCCGCACTAAACGCGCTTCGTTTCTCTCCCACTCACACACCCATCCCAAAAACTTAAGACCAAAACTCGTAGGCTCGGCGAAAATTCCGTGGGAGCGTCCGATCGTCGCCAGACCTTTGTACTCCCGCGCACGAAGCCTGAGCGCCTTCACAAGGGCCCGAACGTCCTCAAGCAAAATCTCAACGGCCTCTTGTATCAAGAGGGAAAGCGAGGTATCCACCACATCCGACGAGGTCAGACCAAAATGAATATAGCGCGCACTTTGCCCCACTTTTTCGGCAACCGCTGTGGTAAAAGCGATCACGTCATGGCGGGTGATTGCTTCTAATTTCTCCACGCGCTTTGGATCCACGCCCCCGCTTGCCATCAATCTTTCACACGCCCCAGAAAGCTCACGCCAATCTTTTCTAGGAATCACCCCCTCCCGCGCCAACGCTTCACACACCGCCAACTCAACCTTGAGCCAAACCTGATAGCGATGACGATCCTCCCAAACTGCCCCCATCTGCGCACGCGTGTATCTCTTAATCATTGCAGAACCTCTCCGTTTATTACCTTCTTATAGACATTTTCATAACCCAATGCCATCTGCCTAAAATGAAATCGCTCTATCACCCAAGCCCGGCACCGCTCCGGATCAAAGCGCAGGGAGGGCGAGCTCAACATTTCGATCCATTCGTCTCTAGAATCTAAGAGAGCGCCGACCTCAGGCCCCACCAGCTCAGGTAGACTCCCAAGCGGAGATGCCAAAACAGGAGTTCCAGAAGCCAAAGCTTCAACCACCGCAAGGCCAAAAGGCTCTGGCCAAATAACGGGAAACACCAAAGCCCGCGCCTGAGACAATAGGGAATTTTTCCTCAATCCCCCCACCGCCCCCTCCCACCTCAGTCTCGGATGAAGGGCGCTCAAAGCGCGTATTCCGTATGGACGACTTCCACCCGCAATTCTCAAAGACGCTCCCGCTTCGAGGCAAAGGGAGACGGCTCCAGATAGATTTTTCACTTTCCACTGAGTTTTGGACAAAAACAAAAACCAGTTTTCTTTATGAGCCGAAAACTCATACTCGTCAGGATCAATTCCATTATAGACGAAACAACTGGAGCCATGCCGCTCGGCATGGTCACGACTGAGAAAAACCGTGTTTTTTGGGAATTTTTCATCTGGCTTTCCATTCCCATGCACCGTCAGCACCTGAGCACACGCGAGATGTTCCTGCGCGCGTTTTTCAGGCGGAGCCATGAAGTGAACCAACTCTACACCTGCCGGAAGCTTAGCGAGTAAAACCTCCGCGCTGCGATTCGAGGGATCGATTTCAAGAAGGCGAACTCCCGGAGGGAGCAGACTCCCAGGATAAGCGGCCGCCCAAACTTCATGCCCTCGTTCCACCAACCCTCGCGCAAGCCAAATCACAACCCGCTCAACTCCACCGTACCTAGGGGCAGGAAGCTGCGTCGGGTGAAAAAGAAGAATTTTCATAAATCTGGTTTCAAACGAATGGTCCAGCCAAACCGTTTCGATGAGCGGCCCATGCAACGGCCTCAACGGCCGCTACACTCGGGCCTAAACTCCCGAGCTTGGGATAAGACTCGTTTGAATTTACAAACAATCCCTCTATACCAGAGTTTACGCCAACCCCTTCGCCCGAATAGACGCGCAAACTTCCCGGAACAAGCTCAGGCATTGCAAAACCAAACGCGGCAGAAAACTCGTCGTTGTTACTTTCGTTCCGTGCTTCTTGCGGCAAAGCAGAACGAAAATCGGGATAAACGCGTGTCACATGAAACTCGAGAAAAGGTAAAATTTCTGTCGCTTGTCTAAACATCCGAGCTGCCAGCATTCGCTGAAAACTCGTACCTAAACTTTCGGTTGAAAAGGGAACCCTTGTTCGCAAATAAAGCACGCGATGATCATCATCTCTCAAGCCATAATCGGCAGAATCCGCAAACTCAATCTCAAGACAAGAAGCGCCCGTCTCACTCCAGACCATTCGTTGAGTCACACCGGGAGGAATCCCCTCTCTTCTTACCGTCAAAGCGAGGGTGAACTTCCATCCTTGAGGAGATAGCGAAGATCGCAACTTTCCCGGGGTGTTCTCTCCGTCCGTAACGATCCGATCGCGAATTTCCGACAAAGAGCACCCTAGGGTGCCCCCGCCCACCGTAATCATGTTTCCGCGATGAGCAATTTGTACACCCAAAAGACGTCCCCGCTCCACAAATACTCGCCCACACTCTGCCTTATCAGGGACGTGCGCCCCCAGCCGCTGTGCGAGTCGCAAAAGAAACTGCCGATAGGCACTCATTCCACCCCGAAAAGAAGCCCCCGTCTTAGAAAGCGCCAACATTTGAAGAAACACAGAGGAAACCGGATCGACCTGATCAAAACCCGAAATCCCGTACCAAATCCCTGAAGAAAATTCCGGCAATGTATTTCTAGATGAGGCCGGCAACGTTGAAAAAAGGCTGGAGATGCCCGTCGAACGACTCAGCCAACGCGAATCAGAGATCCCTAAATGGTCTGTAGAAAGCGAAAAATTTTGTTCCTTTCCCTTTGGACCCTTCTCCGAATTCTTCTCAGCCACCGTCAAGCGATCTGGCAAAGACCTCCAAAACCCCCAGCATCGGGCCTCTGCTTTTGCCAAGGTCTCCAATAAACCAAAATCAGAAACCGCCTTTTCACCTACTTCGCGCATCAAGGCTTGCGCCCAACCGCCTGATTCCTCTCCAAATGCAACACGCACTTTCGGAGTCAATACCTGCGGGATCATCCCATATGTGCGAATCAGCCCTGCTTCACTGGCAAGCATTCCCGAACGAAACAAACACCGAGCGACCAGACCTTCTGAGGGCCCTGCCCCACCCAAACCTAAGATTGAATTCGTCTCGGGATCAAAAAACTGCCCCGAATGGGACACAGCAAGACAAAACGGCGCTGCCACCGGCAAAATCAAAACCGAAAGGCCCAGTTTAGCAGCTAAGCACCCACTGAGCAGCGCCCCAGGCTGATCTCCAAGCACCACCCATTCGTAATGATCCGATAAACGAATCACGCCTGCCCTCGACCTCTCAAGCGTTGAAGCTCAAGAGGCGTGACACACGTCCCCTTAGCCCGACACACGACAAGGGGCGGGTCCAGAACCTCGGCAGATGAAACCGCTTTGCCCCCTTTTTCCACGGCCAGTGGCTGAATCACCTTTCGCGCTTCAAATTCCATCGTGCGAGACGTTTTCCCCACTTTTACAATTTTTCCCCAGGCTTCAATATAATCTCCGGCAAAAACCGGCGCGAGAAACTCTACGGACTCATAGGCCCGAAACAATCCCTCATCCCCGTCAAAACGAATCAAGAGTTCTGTTGCCACATCCCCAAAAAGGCCTAACATTCGCGCACCATCCACCAAATTCCCGGCGTAATGGCCTTCGTGCAGACTCATTCGAAGTCGAAGCGTCACCTCAGGCAAACTGTTTTCATTTTGTGCGTTCATAGACAAAAGCTATCACTTCCTTTTCACTCTGACAATTTCATCAATATAGCATCAATAACGGACACAACACCTTGCGTCGCCCCAAGTTTCTTTGAAATTTCTTGTCTCCAGCGCACCCGCAGATCCAGCCCCTGCGCAGCATTGATCGAACCTCGAAGATTTTTTACCCATTCCAGGATCTCTGCGCTATTGCGAACAACACTCAGAATCCCAAGATCTTTGAGCTGAAAAATCTCCGAGAAACTCTCTATCCGTGCCGGGCCCACCGCAATCGGAATCGCCTGCAGTGCCGGTTCAATAGTACTGTGAACCCCTTTTCCAAAGCCGCCCCCCACGTAGGCCCAGTCCGCAAATGAATAGAACTCTGCCAAAAAGCCCATTTGATCCACCAATACACAGGTGCGCCCACCGCCCCGCTTTGACTCTACTGAAGTACGCGAAATCTCAAAGCCCTGCTCACCCATGAACTTCTCAATCTGAAATAGATAGGACTGATCAATGCTATGAGGGACAATCCACAGCGTTCCACGAACCTCTTTGAAGCAAACTTTCCAAAGATGAAGATCCTCAAGCCAAGCACTCCCCAGGACCCCCCAAGGCTTAGGGAGATGCTCAAAGCGTTTGGCAACCTTCCAAGCTTGCGAGTTTTGCAGAACTTTTGCGGCATTCTTCTCCAGACGTTTTGCGACACGATCCCACCTTGGTTCTCCCACAACTCGGATTCTTGCCCCTGCGGTTTCCGGGAAACTCACTCTCAATTCTTCTGCATCTGGCGCCGAAACACTCAAGAATTGTGTGTGAGGAGTCTGTCCGCCCAAAAGCGAACACATCTTTTGTGCAATGATGTAGGAGCACCTCTTTTTTGCCCCCACCACCACGAGAGGAATCTTCTGTTCCGCAAGACTCAGCCACAATTCGGGCCATGCTTCATACTTTGCGGTCACAAATACGTCAGGCTTAATCCGCGTCAAGAACTCGCCCCAGCGGCCTTCCCAGGGCGAATATCCCAGATAACCGATTTGAGCGGCTCGAACTCCCAAATCTTCTTTGAGCTTCATCAACGACTTTTCAGCCGATTTGCTAAAAATAGAAATCGATGCCCGCCCGCCTTTTTCAATCCAAGCATCAATCACAGTCCAAAGCGATTCGAGTTCTCCGACGCTTGCCGCATGAAACCATACGTGTGAATGTTCGGGAGTTTCGTTGGCAAAGATCCGAGTCCTGGCTGATCCCAGGATGTCATCCGCTCTAGCCCACTTTTGAGAAGCGACCCGCTCAGCAATTTTTTCAAATAAAACTTGGTGAATCCAACGGTAAAAAGTCACTCTCAACCGTCCCCCCACCAAACGCGTGGTCATTTGAACTCCACGGGAGGTCTCAAAATAAATTCACGCAACACCTGATCAACACTCACATCATTCAAGCATTGGAAGCGCCTGAGAGGCCTAAAACAGTTTCGCCCATCTTTGCCACAGGGCCTGCACCACAAAGAAGATTCAACGAAAACACTCTTTGTTCTCCACGGAGCAAAACCCAAACCAGGGTGAGTTGGCCCAAAAATAACATTCACATCCAAGCCCACGGCCTCCGCCAAATGACCAAGCCCTGTATCATTGCCCAAATATCCCCTAGAATTAGCCAAAATCTGCGCAATTTGTGGCAAACTCCAACACCCGATTCCAGCGATATGAGCGATCCCCCTCTCTCGGAGTACCGCTGATAGGACCAAACTTTCGGGCTCCCTTTTCGCCCCCAAGACCACCGCCACCGCATCAACCTTCTGAATCACTCCCAAAAACTTCTGTGTACCCCACGTCTTTCCGACTCCCTTCGCGCCAGGCATCACGCAATAGTATCCATCTCGCTTGAGGCGTTCCTTGACGTCCTCTTGCTGTGGCCGTTGACTCGGATTAGGAACTTCAATAATCGAACCCTGCAGAACGCTCGCAGGCTCCCCGACGGCAAGGAGAAAACTCAAGTCAGGCCTCTCCTCGCCCGTTCCGCCGACAAATCTCGCGGCACGCGAAACAAACCCATCGGGGCGCAACGACTTCGGCCAAATTTTCTTAAACGAAAAAAAACCCCAATAGGCCAATCGCTGCTTTGAAATACTTCGCCAAGCAAGGGGCCGGCCACCGATCATAGCGCCAAGCTTCAAATAAGATTGCGCTACACGACTCCTTAGACTTTGATGCAAATCAAAAACTTCGTCATATTGCGCCCGGTTTAGGGCCCGACAGAGTTGCAGCCAACCCCAG
>JBBCAV010000252.1:0-3354 GCA_051382305.1 Bdellovibrionota bacterium FG-2 | reverse complement strand
GCCGAGTTCTCCTACCGGTTTAACCGACGCACTTGGCCCTACGAATCCTTCGATCGCTTGCTCTATGCCTGCGTAAACTCAAAGGTTATTACGTTACCGGAGCTAAGGTTCTAATCATCTACAAGGCCGATGAAATTACATGGCTTTACCCGTGAAGTTTATCACCCAGTAAACTTATCGTCACATAATTCAAAACATTTATAACGACGCGCATCGCAAGGAGAATACGTGTCATGAAAACGAATAACTGGAATCTGAAATCAAGCCCCCTCTTCGCCGCACTTGGAGCACTTGCAATCTGCTTTTCGCTGCAAGTCTCGCAAGCAGATCAAACTGCAGCACCTGAAACAAGCGCAAGCCCCACTCCAAAGTGTTGCACTCCATATGGGGGCTAAAAGCAAGGAATTCCAAGAGCAAGCCTATCCAACCTCTCTTCCGGAGCCCGAATTGGAAGTGGTACAAGCGGTGGCGGAGATCGCGTGGAGCCGCTCTTTATCCAAGCAAAAAAGGACGCCGCTGGCATTTTGAATTCGATTCATTTTGACCGGATCGACTACCTGCCCATACAAGACTACTTCAAAACCTGGCTTAAAGAAGGGGATCGTCTTTCAAAAATCCAGTTCTACGCCGATGCGATGACACTGAACCTTCAAGAGGAGCCATTTATGGAAGACGGACTACCGCGTGGGACAGGATTTGATTCCTCCGATCCAAATGATCCAAAATTGATTGTTTCACGAACGCTCAATACTCAAACGTCACCCGACGAAGCTATTGCTCTTGTAATTCACGAGGCCGGTCATTTTACGGGAGAAATGAATCATCTATTTTTGAGCAGACTCGGAGTTCAACTTCAAAAGGCAGGAGCTCAAATTCCAGAATGCAACACGTCCGACCTACGACTTGTCGAACCCGGATTCAAATGCCGAACTTCAAAGAGCGCTGTTTTTGAGCGGGCACATGCTAATGGATTTGAAGAGGTATTGCCCAACCTAGACATTAAGCAAACTTACTGGACATCAGCTTCCCGCAGCATACTTATAGCCTTTGGTACCGCATTTGAACTTAAGACAGCCAAACTAACTGAACGCAGCCTCGAACAGGCATTCAACACTCGCT
Source organism: Bdellovibrionota bacterium FG-2 (assembly GCA_051382305.1). Lineage (GTDB taxonomy): Bacteria > Bdellovibrionota > UBA1018 > UBA1018 > UBA1018 > CAIRTR01. Next base: position 2,235 of record JBBCAV010000252.1, on the reverse strand, counting down.
GTGTTATACGCTAAGAGCTAGAGATTCGGGTGGGCACACTAGTGCCCGCCCTTCTTCCATTTCCGAACAAACCCGAAATTTAATTAGTGCGGCGAGAGACCAGACCAACCTGTCGCGCGACAGCAGCGGTCGCGTTATTTTTAGCGATTACCAGTTGGATCGTCGCCCTCACGAAAAATGAAGCCAAGACACCCTTGAAATCCCAGACTTTCGAACCGGATCGCTCTTATCAATCGGAGCCGCAATTAGGCCGCGCGCGCTCTTAAAATAGCTTATCGAAGCCCGCTTCAACTGGTATTCATGACCGGCAGCTATTTCATTGAAAATAACATGCCTCGCAAGCGAGAGCGTTGCCTCTTCCGTTCCCCACGTCGCTCGCAGCAAATAAGCCGCTAGTCCACTATCTCCCAACAGCCAATGATCGCGCCCCACCCCCTTCGAATGACACGGAATCCGATTCAAAAGAAAGATACTCTCCATCGCCTTCAAATATTTGGTTACTTTGCGCGAATCTTTAGAAAACTGGGAAACCTCTGGGTACAGCCCCTGGGCCAATTGTGCGGCGATTTCTGTCAAAACAAGGCGAGCAAAATCTAAATCATATCCTTTACCATACGCCCGCGCCAAATCTCGGATCAGGGTCGTTTCAAGCCACCCGTCCCAATAAAGCCTGCGAGACTCATCGTCCCTCAGAAACATCGGAACTGGCAACCCGCCCCTTTTCATGGCCTTCATAAACCCATCAATCGAGAGCGCAGCGTCTGCCCCCAGCGCTTCACGCAGGGTCAAAAGACTGAGATCCCGTAATGAAAAATGAACCTAGAATTCGTTTACGATCTACCTCACTTTTAATCGCATCAAAGAGTTTGGGAACCTTTTGAACCTCCTCGATCACAAAAAGGGCGCGCATATTTTGCAAAGAAAACCTTAGGTGAATTGTCCGCATCTTTTCTCACATCATCATCATCAAAGGTGACAAACTGAGGAATCTTAAGAAGGTCACGAAGCAGCGTGGACTTTCCCACCTGTCGCAAACCCACCACCCCCACGACAGGCCATAGCTTTGCAAGTCGCTGCAGGGGTTGCAGGGCTAAACGTGTTCTCATAGGTGGCACATAAATAGCGTAATTATATGTATTCAAATCGTCAAATAATGATAGATATTTTCACACTCCTAAACCACTTCACTCCCACCACGACCGCCACCAACGTCAGCCCTACGGAGAGTCCAATCCAAAGCCCACGCAAACCAAGCCCCGCTTCAAAACAAAGATACACCCCCAGCGGCAACCCCACGAGCCAATGCCCACAGAAATTCGCAATCGCCGCCGTCTTTGTATCCGCAAGCCCACGCAGCGCGCCCGAAAAAACCACCTGCGCACCATCAGAGAGCTGAAACAAAGCGGCAAGCGCAAGGACACCCACACCGGTCGCAATGACTTGCTCATCCACTGAATAGAAGCGCACAATCATCGCAGGGAAAAACCAAAGCACGAGAGCGGAAAAAAACATAAAGCCCAGCCCCAAGATGAGCGCCTCCCGCCCACGCCGAATCACCAACGCCAAATTTTTCTGCCCCTTTGCCGCACCCACCAAAACAGAAGCAGCCGAACCCACTCCTAGCGGAATCATAAACGTAATGCTCACTACGTTAAGCGCAATTTGATGAGCCGCCAAAGGGATCGTCCCCAAACGCGCTGCCAATTGCGTGGCCGCAGAAAATGCACCCACCTCTACCGCAAAATGAAACGCGGCTGGGCCACCTAACTTCAAAATCGCCTTGGCCTGAACAAAATTCCACCCCTTGCGCAAAGCGACCCGCAAGTGCTGACCATTTTCGGAATCATGAAAATACACAACTGCGCCCATCGCTGCCATCATCACGATGCGGGAGATGAGCGTGGCCCAGCCGGAACCCGCCGCAGATAGCCTGGGAAATCCCCAATTTCCAAACACCAGCGTGTAGTTAAGCGCAACATTTAGGATATTGGTGAACACCAAAATCCAAACCGCAGGGGCGACCACCCCTTGGGCCTGAAGGTACTGACGCGCGATCGTAAAGAGCATCCCCGGAACCAAGCTCCAGGAAAGGACGGCAAAATATCCCTGAGCTTCTTGAAGCATCGCGGGGTCGAGATCCAGTTTTGGGAGATAGAATGAAATTCCAAAGAGGATCAAACTGATGGGCAGGGTCAGTGCCAAACATAACCTCACGGCTTGCGCAAAATACTCCGC
>JBBCAV010000251.1:0-8480 GCA_051382305.1 Bdellovibrionota bacterium FG-2 | reverse complement strand
CGGTGAAGGAGCGCCCGGCGATCTCAAAGATTGAATTTGATGGGAACGAACGCATCACGACCAATGATTTAAGAGAAGCACTCGGCTGTAAAAAATCACAAGACCTATGTCTAGGTGGACTGACCAGAACTGTCAAATTCTAATTGATTTCAAAGACAATTCTTTTTAAGACGCGGCGCGCGTCCGCAATTGAAAATTCAACTTTCACCTCCAAAGAGTCGATGAATTGTCAACGTGGCAACACAGAAAACTCACGACGCACTTCAATGGGTCAAAGATCTCAAATCGGCTTGGGAAGCAATTGCGAATGCGGCGGCGTCACGGGCACAAGCAGAATTGCTACGATCGCGCGTGCAAACAAGGCGCTACCCAAGAGGTGAATCCGTCATCACGGAGGGCCAACCTCTTTCGCACCTTCACGTTCTATTCGAAGGCTCAGTCGAAAGTCTTGTGTGCGGGGAAAAAATTCAAACCCAATCTGAATCCGGCGAAATCTTTGGCGAGATGAGCTGGCTCACTCAGTCGGGCGCGAGCGCAACCGTCCGAACACTCGCGCCCTCAGAGTTTATAGAGATAGATTTAAGTGTCCTTGAAGACCCCGTAGGTCAAGAATACTTGGAAAAAAATCTCTATCGCTTTCTATCCGTACTCCTGGCTCAGCGCCTCAAGAGAACGAACGAAAAAGCAAGACTCTATGAAATCGGCAAACGCGATTTGGAAACCGCCAAACTTGCTTTGGAAGACGCTCATCACTTTCAACAGCAGGAATTCAAGGTGGCGGAAAAAAACATCCAAGACAAGTTTTCTCATCTTACCAGCGTTTGGATCCCAGCATCAAAAACCATAACGAAGACTGCCGACTGGATGCGACGACTCGAAACCCTTGAACGAGACCTCGCTGGAATTCACCCCACCCACAACCACGACTTGAGTCACTTCCGAATCGTGATTCTTGAGAACGACATAGAAGTCCAAACCTATCTCAAGGTAGCGCTGGCGGGAATCGGAGCCCCTTTCGAGATCGTGAGCGAAGGGTGCCCCGATCTTTCAAACGTCAAACTCCTCGTTTTAGGGGAGAGTCGATTCAGCGAGCTTGTGCACCTACGCTCAAAATATCCCCTAATTCGCGTCATGCTCCTTACAGGGCAGAAGCTAGAGGAATCTCTACCAATCCTTTCCAAAGAACCAGAGTCCAGTATTCTCTTCGTGAGGCAAGCGCACGATCGCGCCTTCACAATTAAGACATTTGCAGCTTCAGTCCGAAAGCTCGCCACTGAAGATCTTTTCGGAATGGAAAAGTACCTCATTTGGGGAACGCGGGTTTTTGAAAAACAAATTAGTGGCAACGCAGACATTAGCGCCAGCATGCATGAAGTGCATGAATCACTGACGACCTTCGATATCAAGCGCCCGATTCTTTCCAAGACCTCACGTTTGGTCGAAGAATTGCTTATGAATGTCGTGTACGATGCGCCTTATGATCCTGCGACGGGCAAAGCGAAATACAATCATATTGAGCGCGGCATAGAGTTAGTCCTGAGCCCTGAAGAGCGCCCCACGCTTCGCTATGCCTGCGACGGGGCCTTGATTGCAATTTCGGTTGAAGACCCCTTTGGACGACTTAAGCGCGAGCATGTTTTACGAACACTTGAGCAAGCCTACAGTGGACGACTTGGAACAGCGACAACCGGTGAGAGCTCCGGAGGGGGCAATGGTCTTTACCAAATCGTTCGCGCGGCGACACTGACTGTTTTTAGTGTGGACGAGGGCCAAAAGACCGAGGTGATCGCCCTGGTCAACCTCAATGCTCAGTTTGACAAGCAGGTGCTTGAGCCCTCGTTTCAATTTTTTAAGAAGTAGCGCCCAAGCGTCAAATCTTTGTCATTTGCGACTCCCCACCATTGAAATACAATCACAAGAGAAAGGGTCGTTTACCACTATGAAAAATATCTTTTTTGTTGGTCTGTTTCTGGCTTCCCATTTTGTTTATGCAATTGAGCCGCCGGTTAATGTCAATCTCGACGATAAGGACATTGTTCGGTGCTCCCCCGATGGCATTTATGATGCCGGATACAGCTTTCGAGCAACCGCAGCCGAAGCCCCCACCGGGATGAATAGTCCCCGATTGGTTGGCACGGTTCGCGAAGTCACTTTTGCCGGCGGCAAAGAAATCGCGACCTATGACCTCGCCACGACTGCTGAGAGGTCCCTTGACGGAACTCAGTGTAAAATGACTTTAAAACCCGTCAAAGCCCAAGACGGCCGGGCTTTTGCGTTAACGATGTCATCCAAAATCTCCGAAGTGGGATACTTGGCGGACAACAGAGTTCTGGAAGGTCGCATCAATCTCAAGAACAACGGCGTTGAGACTCCTCAAGAGCTAGGGAAAATGAAATGTTTCGTGAGCAAACAATATCTTTCGCAATTTCAGAATTGCATGGCTCCGACGGGGCATCCCAACGAACTGGGCGCCGGCAAACCTGGTGTAAATCGCGCGACGGTTCCCACGAAAAACGAACCCAGCATTTTTGCTCCTGGAAAAAGCACAGAATCAAAACCAGCGATTACCGCGCAGTAATCTATTATGATGATTACTCCGACTCGCGCCGAGGCGCAGCCTCGGCCCAGCTCTGCTGTGATTGAGCGAATTACCAGCCATTTGGGCAAGGCGTTGGGCCCAGGACGGGTGATCAATGATCGACGAGTTCTGGAAACCTATGCGGACGATCAATCTAATTTTGGACGGTTTCCGCCTGATCTGATCATCAAAGCAGAAAGCGCTCAGGAAGTTTCGTTAGTTTTACAAGAGGCCGCCCGCGAAAGAGTCCCAGTGGTGCCACGCGGTGGCGGTACCGGACGCGTAGGGGGTGCTCTTGCCATTAGTGGCGGGATTATTTTGAGTTTAGAGAAGATGAACAAAATTCAAACGATTGACGAGGAGAACTTTCTCGCGCGCTTAGAATCCGGCGTAAACCTCGGTTTCTTTCAGCAGGCCGTTGAAGAACAAAATCTTTTCTATCCGCCGGATCCTTCGAGTTTTGATGCGTGCACCATTGGCGGAAACGTTGCCACTAATGCAGGAGGACCGCGCGCCTTCAAATACGGTGTTACCGCCAACTACGTTTTGGGTGTGGAAGTTGTATTGCCGACTGGGGAAATTCTTCAGACGGGTCGGAACACCTTCAAGGGCGGAGCAGGTTATGAACTTCATCGTCTAATGGTAGGCTCAGAAGGAACTCTAGGCGTTATCACTGGGGTGACTTTGAAGCTCGTCGCACGTCCCACACGAGTGGAGACGGCGTTGGTCGTATTTTCAGATCCTCTGGCCGCCAGCCGTGCCGTACTAGGCATAATGAAGGCCGGAATCACTCCCTGCAGCATAGAATTCATGGATCGCGTGTCGATCGAAGCGGCGCGATCACGCTCCGCGCGCGGGATGCCTAAAGACGCGGGGGCTTGTCTGATCATCGAGCTGGATGGTTACGATGATCGCTTACTTGAAGAATTATCTCGGGTTGCAGAAATCTGCGAGCAGCATCAGGCGCTTCAAGTTCTGATGGCGCAGGATGAAAGTCAACGTCGAGAGCTCTGGACTGCACGTCGGGATCTCTCGCCTGTTTTGCGTGAGCTTTATCCATGCAAAGTGGCTGAAGATATTGTGGTGCCTCGGAGTAAAATGCCGGACCTAATCGAAGGCGTTGAAAAGATTAGCCGAAAGCATGGTCTGACGATTGCGACCTTTGGTCATGCAGGAGATGGAAATTTCCATGTGAATGTCCTTTTTGATGAAGAACATCGTCCGATGGCGGATTGCGCTTGCTTGGATGTTCTGAAACTCGCTGCCGACTTAGGCGGTACCGTCGCAGGCGAGCATGGGACGGGACTTCAAAAGGTCGATTATTTGAAGTTTGAGCAAAGTAAAGAATTACTCGATTTTCAGGGGCGTTTGAAACGCTTCTTTGATCCCGCTGGAATTCTAAACCCCGGCAAAGTGGTGCCCGTTAGATTCCCTTCGTAACGCCCCTAGTTCACCAACAGCCCATCCTTCATCGTCAAAACCCGATGCATCTTTTTCCCCACCTCTTGATCGTGGGTCACGAGCAGCACCGAAACCCCCGTGCTCTCATTAAGCTTCACAAGTAAATCCATCACGTTGCCGCGATTGACCGAGTCCAAATTCCCCGTCAGTTCGTCCGCGAGCAGGAGTTTGGGGCGCAAAATTACAGAACGCGCAATCGCCACGCGTTGCTGCTCTCCTCCCGAAAGTTCGGAGGGGCGATGGGTCAGGCGATGCCCCAGGCCCACAAATTCCAATAGCTCTTTGGACTGCCGCTCCGACACGGACTTCAAATGCCCCGCAATCAAAGCGGGCATCATCACATTCTCCAGCGCCGAAAACTCAGGCAAAAGATAATGAAACTGAAACACAAAACCCAAAACGCGGTTTCGAAACAACGAAAGCGCTTTTTCGGAATAACCAAACACATCTTGCTTCGTGGCCCCAAAAAATATGCGACCCTCGGTGGGCGGCTCCAATGTGCCAATCATGTGAAGCAAGGTACTTTTTCCGACGCCGCTGGCGCCCGTGATGGCCAACATCTCGCCCGCATGAATCGTAAGATTCACACCGCGCACAACCGGAATCTCAGTTTTGCCCTTAAAAAAGGACTTCTTCACGCCCTCGACTTGAATTAGCGGTGCGTTTTTTTCGTCACTCATGTTTATCACTCATATCTTAACCCATCCAAGACCTTGCTCCGTGCCACTCTCCAAGCCGGATAAATCGTAGCCAAAAAAGCAATCAAGAGCGTCGCCGCCCCAATGAGCGCGATTTCACTCCATCTGACCACAACCGGCAAAAATCCAATGTAGTAAATATCTGATGGCAATTCAATGAGCCTTGTTTTGCGAATCACCCAAGCGAGCCCAAGCCCCAAACCGACCCCTGAAAGGGCGCCTACGGCACCCATCCCCATCCCAATCAAAACGAAAAGCCTAAAGCTTTGGGCCTTACGAAACCCCATGGCTTTAAGAATCGCGATTTCCTTGGTCTTGTCATGAATCATCATCATGAGCGTACTGACGACATTAAAAGCGGAAACTAGGACAATAACGGTCAAAATAATTGCGATCACGATCTTCTGAAGTTTAATTGCATAGAGCAAATTCTTATTAAGCTGCGCCCAATCCTTGGCTCGAAAGGGATATCCGAACGAATCCGAAAGTTTCTCAGCTAACGCAGGCGCATCCGTTTCAGGAGGGAGCTTAAGTTTAAAGGAAGTGACTTGCCCTGGGACGCTCAAGGTCACTTGCGCACCCGCGAGAGTCAAAAACATAAACTTCGAGTCGTATTCGTACATCCCCATTTTCACGAGACCCACAACCTTGGCTTTCACCGACTTCGGCGCAACCTCCGTGCTGCCTCCCTGCGCTCCGGCCGAGGGAACCAAAACTCGAATTTCAGCGCCTTCTTTGGCTCCAATTCGATCCGCAAGCGAAGAGCCCAGCGCGACTTCGACCAGCGGATTCTCTGCGGCGCCATTAGCCGCGGACGATTCGGCATCTTGAGGCAACCGCCCCGCAATCACATGCTGCGGAATCGTCGTAACCTTCCCAAAAGTAGCCAGATCTACCCCTTCAATAATCGCCCCTGCGGGGCCGTGAGGCCCGCTCACCATAAGCGGGGACACGAGCGCGCGAGTGATTTCTAAAACAGAAGGAGCGATTTTCCGAATTTTTGCTTCAATGGCCTCTGGGTCTTTTACGGGAAGGTCTCGCGAATACAACACCAGATCCCCATTCATACCCGTAATCACATGAGCCAGCTCACCTTCAAAGCCATTGATTACACTCGTCACCACGGTCAACGACATCACGCCTAAGGCAACGCCCACCACAGAAATCCAAGTAATGAGAGATAAAAACCCATCGGAGGCTTTAGACAAAACAAAACGCCGGGCTAAGAGGGGTACGGCTGAAAACCACTTAAACATCAGACCTCCTGTTTCGAAGTCTTACCTGCGGTTTTCGCAATGCCCTTGGCGATCGGTCGCATTTGAGGGAACAAAATCACATCCCGAATGCTGGGCGAATCCGTATAGAGCATCACCATGCGGTCAATCCCGATTCCCTCTCCGGCGGTAGGCGGCATCCCGTATTCTAGGGCTTGCACGAAGTCTTCATCCATATCGCAAGCTTCTTCGTTGCCCGCATTCTTCGCACTCACCTGCGCATCAAAGCGCTGCCGTTGATCCACAGGATCGTTAAGCTCCGAGAAGGCATTGGCCATCTCACGTCCATAAATATAGAGCTCAAAACGATCGACCACGAACGGATCTTTTTCGTTCTTGCGCGACAGCGGCGAGACATCCAGCGGGTGGTGGGTGACAAACGTGGGCTGCATGAGATGCGACTCCACTTGTTCATCAAAGATTACCATCATGAGTCCGCCCACAGAATCCTTGGGATCCATCGAAAGGTTCTTGAGCTTGCCGTAAGCTATAAGAGTATCGCGATCGCGAAGTTTGGCGCGATCGTAGGAACGAGTAAACTCAGTGTACTTCACGATCGCATCTTCAACCGAGATCCGGGTCCACGCCGAGCCTAAGTCAAGCTCTGTTCCCTGGTAGGTGATTTTCGAGGATCCTAAGACGCGCTCAGCGATTTGCCTAAAAAGTTTCTCAGTGAGATCCATCAAGTCTTCGAAGGTGGCATAGGCCTGGTAAAACTCAAGCATCGTAAATTCAGGATTATGCTTGATGGAGATCCCTTCGTTTCTGAAGTTGCGATTGATTTCAAACACGCGTTCAAACCCGCCCACTACAAGCCGCTTCAGGTACAACTCGGGCGCAATACGCAAGAAAAGCTGCATATCCAAAGTATTATGATGAGTCACAAAGGGGCGCGCATTGGCACCGCCTGCAATCGGATGCATCATCGGGGTTTCGACTTCCATGTAGTCATGCTCTACAAAAAAGCGCCTAAGCTCTTCGATGATTTTGGAGCGAAGCTGAAACGTTCGACGCGTCTCTTCGGTCATGATCAAATCCAAGTAGCGTTGACGATACTTGATTTCGACGTCCGCAATCCCATGAAATTTTTCAGGCAACGGCCGCAGGGATTTTGTAGTGAGCTCGAGCTTGTCGCAATTCACGGACAATTCGTTGGTCTTCGTCTTAAAAAGGGGCCCCTCCCCAAAAACAAAGTCTCCAACATCGAGCTCTTTGTAATGAGCGTAGGCCTCAGGACCGAGCTTATCGCGCTGGATGAAGAGCTGAATTAAGCCTGCGCGATCTTTGACGCGAACAAAAGCAGCTTTCCCGAAATCACGAATCGCCATAATACGACCGGCGACGGAAACTTGCTTATTCAGCACTTCGAGTTCCTCACGCGTTTTGGAATCATATTCCTGGTGAAGTTTCTCTGAAATCGAATCGGGCCGAAAACCATTGCCGTAGGGGTTTTCTTTTCGATCCCGAATTCTTCCCAACTTCTCAAAGCGGACGCGGACCTGTTCGGCAGGGTCTACAGTTTCACCTGTATCTTTATTTTCTGTTTTATCGTGACTCATAGCGTTTTATTCTCCAAGCTCCAAAAATCGTTCTACATCAATCGCGGCCATACAACCCGTGCCGGCTGCCGTAACCGCTTGACGATACACATGATCCGCCACATCGCCCGCTGCAAACACACCGGCGACCGACGTTCTTGAACTCCCCGGTTGCGGAATGATATATCCCGCCTCATCACACTCAATCTGCCCCTTAAAGGGGCCAGTGTTGGGTTCGTGTCCAATGCCCATGAAGACACCGTCCATGGGGATTTCTCGCATTTCGCCGGTCTTAAGACTTTTCACACGAATCGAAGTGACGTTCTGGTCACCCAAAATCTCATCGATCGTCGAATCGAGCATAAATTGAATTTTCGGATTTTTTTGGGCCTTCTCGATCATGATCTTGCTTGCGCGGAACTTCTCGCGCCGATGAATCACCGTGACTGACTTTGCAAAACGCGTAAGAAAAGTCGCTTCTTCCATCGCCGTATCGCCGCCGCCCACGACTGCGACATTGAGGTTTCTAAAAAAGAAGCCATCGCAAGTCGCACAGGCCGAAACCCCTTTGCCTTGCAAACGCTTCTCACTCGGAAGCCCCAGCCACTTTGCCGAGGCGCCGGTCGCGATAATTAGAGTGCGGGTGACGATTTTTTTCCCGTTGGAGAGTTCGAGGTGAAAAGGACGCTTCGAAAGATCGACCCTCGCCACAGAGCCGGAAACAATACGCGTCCCAAAACGCTCTGCTTGCTTGCGAAACGAATCCATGAGCACCCCACCTGCGATGGCTTCTGGGAACCCCGGATAGTTTTCAATGTCCGTCGTGATCGTCAATTGCCCGCCCGGCTGATCGCCTTCAAGACAAAGCGGCTCCAAATTGGCCCGCGCTGTGTAGATCGCGGCAGTATAACCCGCAGGACCGGTCCCGATG
>JBBCAV010000250.1:0-22710 GCA_051382305.1 Bdellovibrionota bacterium FG-2 | reverse complement strand
CGGCGGTTCTTGGTACGAAAAAACTGCTGCCGTCGATTGCTCGTGTGAGGTGTCCCTTGAATTTAAGTTTTTCAGGCAATTTCTCGCTCTCAATATTTGCCTCAGTCAGTAAAAACTCAAATGCCTCTCAGCCAAGTTTGGCGCGTCCATCGGAGAGGGTCTGATGCCGAACGGGATCGATAATCTCTTCAGTCATGTGACTCAAATCGAGAAAATAATGCTGGGACGAGATATCATAGCCGTTTGCATTCCGAGCCGCTGCCAAAGAGAGCGTAAATCCAATCACATGCTCAAGAGTTAAGATGCGCTCACGAGTGAAATCGGTCGAATTCTTGCGGAATTTCAGGAGTTTTTGCTTGTTTTTATGAACCAGAGATGAGGTTTTATGTTGGGCTGCTGCGACGAGGGCGTGTCATGATCGTTCCCTCCGTTGGGGTAGTTAAAGTAACGTTATTTAAAGCTCGGAATCTTCCTCAGGGCTTTTTTTATTTGTACCCTCCATCCTAAAATCCGCAACAATTTTATCAGATCACGCCGACGGCGGCGAGGTAAACGGGCTTATCCGGCTGCCATTGTGTTTAGTCTTGACCAAACAGGGATGGGTGGATGCTCAGATCCTTGCGTCGCTCTGGCCTATGTGATTGCTGCAATAAATTATTGATAACGCACACACTCCTGTATCGAGACAGGTCCTTTGGGCAAAGGCACTGTTTTGTAAAACATGCTGACGCCCAAAATGCATCGCTATTGCGATTAACGATTTGGAGCAGTCGTTCACTTATAATGGAAAAAAGGTCGTCGTGTCCTACAATCTTATCGTAGAATCGCCTCCATGGATTTTAGGCATCCCCGCCCACAACAGCACCGCCGCCAAAAGCGCAATCCCCGCACACCCTAAAAACGGCACCGAGCTCCCAAAGTGATCCCACGTCCACCCAAAAAACAAACTTGCAGGTAAAGCCACCGCCCCCAAAATAAACCCAAAAATCCCATACGCCCGCCCGCGCGCCCCGACCGGAGCAAGATCCGCGATCCAGGCTTTTTCCACGCCTTCGGTGAATCCGTAAAACAGCCCATACAAAGCGAGAGTCGAAGCAAACCAAACAGGATGGCCCTCTAAGACGCCCCAGCCAATTAGCCCGTAGGTCACCGCGTAGATCACCCACCCTGTTGCAATCAGGGCCCGTCTCCCCATTCGATCCGAAAGCGCGGCCGCAGGAATCGCCGTCATCGCCGACACGAGATTGAGCAGTGCGATCATCCCCAGTGTCTCAAGGAGCGAGTAACCCAGCTCCTTGGCCTTGAGCAAAATGAATGCATCGCTCGAATTGGCTAAGCCGAAGAGCGCGACGATCATGAAGTAGCGTTTCAGGGTGGGGGTGAATTTCTCTGAAGTCTCCAACCCCGAGGCGGTTTTCTGAGCAACCGCGGTCCCCCTCCTCGGTCCCACTTCAATCACCCCTCCGACCACCAATGCTAGAGCGATCACTCCCGGCACCCCGCAAGCAAGAGCCAAAACATGCCAGGTCTCAGCTGAAAGAGCAGAATCCCCCCGATACCAAATCCACGCCCCAAATCCAGCGACACTCAGGAGCGCACCTAGGGTATCGAGTGATCGGTTGATTCCGAAGTGCCGGCCGCGTGCTCCCGCATGGCTTGAATCCGCGATCAGCGCGTCGCGGGGAGCGGTTCGGATACCTTTGCCTAGGCGCTCAGAAAAACGCAACACTGCAACCAGCGGCCAGGCGCCTGCGAAAGCCAAAAGGGGGCGGGCCAGCGACGAGAGCCCGTACCCCAGCACGACAAAGGGCTTACGAAGGTGAACCCGATCCGAGAGGGTTCCGAAGAGGGGTTTGAGCAGGGTGGCCGTTGCATCGGCCAGGCCTTCAATGAGGCCGATTATGCTCATCGGAGCGCCTAAAACGCTTGCGAGATAGAACGGAATCATCCTCGAAATCGTCTCGCTGCCGAGGTCATTAAAAAGGCTGACGAGCCCTAGGCGAATAATGTTTTTCTCGGACTCATTTTTTGCTTCCATATTTTTCCTATTCAGTAGAATTAGTCATGGCACAGGGCATGGGTCAAGTGGTAAACCGCCCGAGCAAGGGGAACAGAAAAAACGATGAAAAGCTGGGGCGTTTCGGATTCACTAAAACTCTACAACATCGAAAGCTGGGGCGATCAGTTTTTCAGCATTAATCCAGGCGGAAACCTGACCGTTCACCCAAAACGGGGTGAGGGCGGCGGCATCGTTTTGATGGATGTTGTTGAGGAGATCCGGGCCCAAAACCTCGGGATGCCCGTCCTGGTGCGCTTTCAGGATATTATCCGCCAACGAGTGGTCGAGTTAAACGAGTCCTTTCGCAAATCCATCGCGGAATTCGGATATAAGGGTCGTTACCAAGGTGTCTACCCCATCAAAGTAAATCAGATGCGCGAGGTCGTTGAAGAGATCTTGGATGCTGGTCGAGAGTACGATGTTGGCCTTGAAGCGGGGTCTAAGGGCGAACTGGCAGCTGTCGTGGCGATGAACCTGTCCCCCAATGCACTGGTTATTTGTAATGGGTATAAGGATTACGCTTTAATCAAAACCGCGCTTATGGGCTTGAAGCTCGGAAAACGTGTTTTGATCGTCATTGAGAAACTCTCGGAACTCCATCAGGTCATTGCTGTGGCCAAAGAATTGGGCGTGGTGCCGCTCATTGGATTGCGCTGTAAATTGTCGACTAAAGGCAGTGGCAAATGGGAATCCAGCGGCGGTGAATCTGCAAAATTTGGTCTCACGACCCCTGAAGTTCTGCACGTCGTGAATGTGCTTAAGCAAGAAGGGCTACAAGATAGCTTCAAACTCCTCCATTTTCACATCGGCTCTCAAGTCACTAACATCAAGTCGATCAAAGATGCGGTCAAAGAAGGCGCGCGCGTCTACTCTAAGCTTCGTAAAATGGGGCTTAATCTCGAGTTCATTGATGTAGGAGGAGGCTTAGGCGTCGACTACGACGGATCGCGCACGAGTTTTGAAAGCTCGATTAACTACTCGCTCTCTGAATACGTCAGTGCGGTGGTCTACTCCATTCAAGAGGTTTGCTCGGCTGAAGAAGTCCCTGAGCCTAACATCGTTTCAGAAAGCGGGCGCGCCATTGTCGCGCACCATTCTGTTCTGATCGTGAACGTGTTTGGGAACATCGAAGTGGGTGCGACTCCCATGGCGCTTGATGAAACTCCCGATGAGGACGATGTTGTAAAAGAAATGCGGTATTTGTCCCAAAATCTGACCGCCAAAAATTTGCTTGAGCATTTTCATGATGCTTTGCAAAGAAAAGAAGAAGCGCTGAGCATGTTTAAGCTTGGGTTCTTGTCTCTTGAAGATAAGGCCAAAGTCGAAACCATTTTTTGGCAGATTTGCAGAGTGATTCAAAAGAACGCCGCCGGGGTGAAGTACGTCCCCGATGAAGTTGAGGCCCTCAACAAGCACCTGGCGGATCAGGTGTTGTGTAACTTCTCGCTTTTTCAATCGATCCCTGATCACTGGGCAATTCAGCATCTTTTCCCGATTATTCCGATTCATCGACATAACGAAGAGCCTGTAAGAGCGGCGACCTTGGTTGACATCACGTGTGATTCCGACGGAAAGGTCGCAAAGTTTATTGACCTTCGGGACATCAAAGACACGCTGCAGCTGCATCCTCTGAAGGCGGGCGAGCCGTATTATTTAGGTTTCTTTTTGATGGGCGCCTACCAAGACATCATGGGTGATTTGCACAACCTTTTTGGTCGTGTGAATGAAGTCCATGTGTTCTTGGATGAGACGGAGCCGGGCGGCTATTATATCGAAGAAGTGATCAAGGGGAATACCGTCGCCGGTGTCTTATCTTGGATTCAATATAGCGGCACGGACCTCGAAAAGCGCGTCAAAGAGCAGATCGACGCTAAAGTGCGCGAAGGGGTTATTAAGCCTAAAGAAGGCGTGGAGCTACAGAATTTCTACGAGGAAGTTCTCTATGGTTACACCTATGTGGATTACGAGCGGCAGCCTAAAACACTCGTGGCACCTACGGGTGACGTGGTCAATGGCCCGGGGGCATCGCCGATTTTGAGTTAGGATTGTGGCTTTAGAAGAATGTTCTTTACATATTTACACAATATGGTAATAATAGGAAGTGATCAAGTCGTTTGGAAATAAATTGGCCCACGACCTTGTTGAAGAGCGAGTCACTAAGGAGTTTCGGGCATTTCCTGCTGAGTTGGTCAGGACGGCTAGGAAGAAGCTTTTAAACCTACATGCGGCAAATGATGTTAAGGACTTATCCGTTCCACCTGGAAATCGGTTGCATAAGTTGAAGGGTAACATGAAGTCTAGGCATGCGATTTCCATAAATGACCAGTGGCGCGTGTCGTTTGTCTGGGCCGATGGAAACGCGTTTGACGTTAAAGTGGAGGATTATCACTCATGAAGTTTGAAAAATTTTCTAACCCATTTCACCCGGGTGAAATGCTACTTGAAGAGTTTCTTGAGCCCATGAATCTTACTCAGTCGTCATTCGCAGAAAAGCTCGGTTGGTCTGCACGAAAGCTAAATGAGATTATTAAAGGCAAACGTGGCATAACCGCTGCCTCTGCGCTTGATCTTGCGGATGCACTTAAAACCACTCCGGAGTACTGGATGAATCTTCAGGTGACGTTTGACTTGGCGCAGGCTTATCGGAATCGAGAAGAACTGGCTGCATAACTTTATGGGTTTCTAATTCTCCCAGCTCGTACTTTGTAGAAGTGCCACGATTTCGCTGGGCTCTTTCGCCCAATAGTTCGGCTCCCCAATCGCGAGTTTTTCGCGATCCGCAGTGTAGTCCCAAAGCGCGGCGATCCCAATGCTTCCCGCAGAGCGGGCCGCAAGCATATCGACGGGTGAGTCTCCGATAAACCAAGTGTGCTCTGGGCTGGTCTTCAAATGTTCCGAGGCCAGTTTCACGCCGTCCGGATACGGCTTAGGGCGAGGGACATGATCATTGGCAATAACGGATTTAAATGTCCCCAATAAATCGTGGTGTTTGAGCAGGATCTCGGTTGTATTCCAGCTGCGGCCGGTGACGATCGCGAGCGGAATTTTTGTGCCTTTGAGATTTTTGAGAAGCTCCGCAATCCCTTCGTGAAGGGGGACTCGATGGAGATTGGCGTTCGTGTAGTCAATGCTGGCCTGATAGGCGGCTTGTGCCTTTTTCATGCTGACTAGTTTTTCAAAAATCTTGTCTTCGCCCGGACCAAAATGGCTTGAGATTTCCTGATGGGTAAGGGGGGGGCCTCCAAAGCGGGTGACCCCGTGGTTAAAGGCATCAAAAGTCATTGAAAGTGAGTCAATGAGCGTGCCGTCGAGATCAAAAAGAATGCCTTTAGGTGATGAGAGAGCCATGGTAGTGTTTGTGTCATGTTGCTCGCACAAATTCCAAATTATTACAAGGCCCGGCGTGAAGCTTTAATGAAGGCGCGCCCTAATAGCGTGTTTCTCATTCCCTCGAATTTTGAACTCGTGAGAAACTCAGATGTTCATTATCTTTTTCGCCAGGAGAGTCATTTTCGCTACCTTTGCGGATTAGAGGAGCCGGACGCTTTTTTGGTGCTTGCTCTCTCCAAGTCGTTGCCCGGTTCTTTTCGAACGATTCTCTTTGTGCGCAACAAGGATGTCGAAAAAGAAATGTGGCAGGGCGAGCGCTACGGCGTCGAAGGGGCGCTGGAGATTTTTGGCGCCAACGAAGCTTATCCCATCGAGGAGTTGGATAAGCGGTTGCCCGAGCTATTCTCAGGTGCCGATCGCGTGTTTTATCGCCTCGGACTCGATTCTAAATGCGATGCGCGTGTGATTACGGCGCTCAATGCCCACCGACTATCGAGTGGTCGAAGTGGAAAAGGCCTTCTCCCTATTGAAGATGCGCAAACTGTGATCGGTGAAATGCGCCTTTTCAAAAGTCCTGAAGAAATCGAACTCCATCGCAAGGCCTGTCAAATTACCGCTCTCGCGCACAAAACGGCGATGCAAGAGGTAAGACCAGGAATGGTCGAGCACGAAATCGAAGCGCTCGTGGATTATCTATTTCGAAAAAATGGCTGCGATCGTGTGGCTTATCCCAGCATCGTAGCGGGGGGTAAGAATGCGACTTGCCTTCACTATCAGCACAACAACTGTGTGCTCAAAGACGGCGAACTTTTACTCATCGATGCGGGCGGAGAGTATCAGTGTTATGCCGCTGACATCACGCGCACTTTTCCCATCGGGCGTGATTTTTCTAAACCCCAAGCCAAGCTTTACGACCTGGTTTTGAAGTCGCAAAAAGAAGCTGTGGCGATGACCAAGCCCGGCGTTAAACTTGCTGACATTCATAAGCATGTTTATGAGGTTTTGACGGACGGTTTGTTGTCCCTGGGTCTGCTTCAAGGCAATCGCGAGGATATTATCAAGAATTTGGGTTTTAAGCGTTTTTTCCCACATAATACCAGTCATTGGATGGGGTTGGACGTTCATGATGCAGGCTTGTATTTTCAAGATGGGGAGCCTCGCACTCTTGAACCTGGAATGCTCTTTACCATCGAGCCAGGGCTATATGTGCAGCCCAATGATAAAGATGCTCCTGCCGAGTATCGCGACATCGGCATTCGCATTGAAGATGACGTGTTGGTCACGCAAACGGGCTGCGAAAATCTCACGCAAGAGGCACCCAAGGAGCGAGATGAGATCGTCGCTCTGCGCTCTTAATTCATGCGTTTAGGTCCCTTCGAAATTGCGCATCCGTTTATTCTAGCCCCCATGGCGGGAATCACGCATTCGCCTTTTCGCCGTATCATGCGTCGTCATGGTGCTTCGCTGGTGGTGTCGGAGTTGATTGCTGCCAACGGCATTGCCTACATGGGTGAAAAAACGCTGGGGCTTTTGAAGTTTTCTGCCGAGGAGCGTCCCTTGGGCCTTCAAATCTTCGGCGAAGACGGGGATCGTATGGCGGATGCCGCCCGCCTGGTTGAAAAGATGGGCGCTGATTTTGTGGATCTCAATCTCGCGTGTCCCGTACCCAAGGTCGTAAGAAAAGGCGGAGGAGCCGCGATGTGTCGAGATGTTCCGCGGCTTGCGAAGGTTTTGGAGGGGGTCGTGCGCGCGGTCAAGATCCCCGTCACCATTAAAATTCGTACGGGTTGGGACGCCGATTCTCGTAACGCGCTTGAAGTAGTGCGAGCGGCTGGCGATTCGGGCGTGGCCTGGGTGGCCGTTCACGGGCGAACGCGCGCGCAGGGGTATTCGGGCGAAGCCGATTGGGAATTTCTAGGCGACCTTACGGCCCACGCAGGCGCAATTCCCATTATTGGCAACGGGGATTTGGTCACGCCTGAGTTAGCCGTTGAGCGTTATCGCAAATATGGGGTCGATGCCGTCATGATTGGCCGAGGGGTTTTGCGGAATCCGTTCTTTTTTGAACAGGCTGCGCGAGTTTTTGCGGGCGAATCTTATGTAAAACCGGGACCGTTGGAATACGTAGAGGTTTTAAAGGAGCTGGCTCCTTTGTTTGATGAGCATTTTGGAGAACAGGGCTCTCTCATCCATATGCGCAAATTTTTGGCCTGGTTCTCTTCGGGGTTTCCGGGCTGCCATGAGTTCCGCAGCAAAGTGTTCTCTCAGATTGATCGGCAGACCCTTTGGGCTGAGGCGTTGCATTTTTTTTCTACGATTCCCGTAGGGAGAGACTTGGGGCATCTGCAAGAGAAGTTCTTGATGGGCGGTGAAGGGTAATGTCTATCTATCCTTGAGTCACTCCGAAAACGGAGTTATGCTTCAAGCATATGAACGCCTCACTTCAAAAAAAATACCTCGCAGCCTTCGTTGAAGTTATTCGAAAGACCTCCTCGGAGCTCCCCAAAGATGTGGCCGATGCCATTCATGTCGGGCGCGCCAAAGAGGCGCCGGGATCTCGCGCTGAGTACGCGCTGGGGATCATCGAAAAAAATATCGAATTGGGCAAACTCAAGAGCCAGCCCCTTTGCCAGGATACGGGCACGAATCTTTTCTATGTACATTATCCTCGAAAACTCGATCCCGAGATTCTAACCAAGGTTATAAAGAAGTCCGTTATTGAGGCCACAAAAAAAGGATATCTGCGGCAAAATAGCGTGGACTCGCTCACGGGTAAGAATAGCGGAACCAACGTCGGCCCCGGAAGTCCTGTGATTCACTTAGAAGCCTGGAACAAGGAATTCATCGATATGCGCCTGATGCTCAAGGGCGGCGGCTGTGAAAATGTCGGCGCGCAATACAGCTTGCCTGATACGAAACTGGGTGCGGGCCGTGATCTAAACGGTGCTCGCAAATGTATCTTGGACGCTATTGTGCAGGCGCAAGGCAAGGGCTGCGGCCCCGGAATTTTGGGTGTATGTATTGGCGGTGATCGAGGGACTGGATACGCCGTCTCCAAGGAACAGTTTTTGCGCAAGCTCACCGATAAAAACTCAAATCCTGCCTTAGCCAAACTTGAAGAAGAAGTTACCGCACAAGCCAATCAGCTCGGCATTGGTCCCATGGGTTTCGGCGGTGGTACCACTTTGCTCGGCGCGAAAATCGGGGTCGTGAATCGCGTGCCTGCTTCGTTTTTTGTGAGCATCTCATACATGTGCTGGGCCTTTCGCCGACAGGGGGCTTCGATTACGGCCAAGGGCGAAATTAAAAAGTGGTTCTACTAATAAGGGGACTCTCAAATGATTCAACTCTCTGCTCCGTTTACTGAAGAAAAAATCCGGGCTCTTAAAGTGGGCGATATGGTCGAGCTAGACGGCATCGTTTTCACCGCGCGCGACGCCGTTCACAAATGGCTTCACGAAGGTAACGAACCCCCCTTTAGTTTGAAAGACGGGATTATTTATCATTGTGGTCCCGTGGTTTTGAAGAAGAAGGGCAAGTGGGTCGTGACGGCAGCCGGTCCCACGACTTCCATTCGCGAAGAGCCCTATCAGGCAGGGATTATCGAAAAATTCGGAATCCGCGCCGTCATCGGCAAAGGGGGCATGGCCGAAAAAACTCGCTTGGGTTGTCAGAAATCCGGCTGCGTTTATCTCCACGCCATTGGGGGGGCTGCGCAAGTTTTGGCCGAAGCGATCGAAGAAGTTGAAGATGTATTTGGGATTGAGCAGTTTGGCTCCCCCGAAGCGATTTGGCGGCTTCGCGTGAAGAAGTTTCCCGTTGTTGTTACGATCGACGCGCATGGAAACTCCCTGCACAAAGATATTGAAGAGTCGTCCAAGCAACGTTTGGTGGAGGTGTTTGGGCAGGGGAAGTAGTGCTATTACCCTTGTCCAGTTTCCGGAATTGATGGGAATTGGCCGATAGAGTTCCAGATTTCCTAACAAACCCGAAAATTCATTAGTGTCCCGCGAAGGTCCCAAAGAATAGACGCGTTGACCGGTTATTCGCTCTCAATCCCCAGCAGCGCCTTTTAATTCCTCCGCCAGACGTACTCGCGATTGCCTTCTTTTTCCCGCTTCAAGAAAACGCCGCTTTTCCTCTGCCGTTTTCGGAGCGATGGGGGGCACCGGCGTGGGCCGTCCGAGACTATCCAGCGCCACAAAGGTCGTATAGGCGGTCGCAGTGTGATGCATTTCTCCAGTAATCAGATTTTCTGAATCGACTCGAACTCCAACTTCCATTGAAGTGCGTGAGGCGAAGTTGACGGTCGCTTTGATGTGGACGACTTGGCCCACTTTTACGGGCGCGACAAAATGAAGGGCGTCGAACGAGGCCGTCACCACGACGTGGCGGGCGTGTTTTCCCGCGGCAATGGCCGCTGCGATATCAATCCAGCTCATGATCTTGCCCCCAAAGATGGTTCCCAGGGAGTTTGTGTCAGAAGGGAGCACGAGTTCCGTTTTTACCACTGTCGACTGTGCCGGAGATTTTGGCGCCAAAGTAAGTTGTTTTGTTTTTGCCATTGTAATGAAGTCCTCACCTTTGATGTAATCACGATTCGATGTCGCCGAAAACCCTTGTTGGCCTAATAATTTGCAATCTCATTTGGTCTGTGCACCCGGCACTAGGAAAAGTCTTGCTGGAGGATTTCACGCCCCTTCAGATGGGATGGCTTCGTTATTCGAGTGCGTTACTTGCCTACCTGATCATTGTGATTATCTTGCGGATTGCACGGAAAAGCCCCATTCAAGAGTTTTTTCTTCTGCCCAAAAATAAACAGGATGCTTTTTTCGTTCTTTTGATCGGCTTTATGGCTTTTTGTTTTTCCCCGCTTACTCAAATCAACGGCCTCGCCGTTTCTCGGGCCACCGACAACGCGCTGATTGTAGCGATGGAGCCACTTTTTGTAGCCCTATTAGCTTGGCTTATTCTCAAAGAGAAACTCGCGAATGCTCATCTTGCGGCATTTGCTGTTGCCTTTGTGGGATTCATTCTTCTCAGTGGGATCAAATCCGATCAATTCAATGCCGGTTTCGACATCCATTTGTGGGGGGATTTAGCCATGCTCGTCTCTCTTTTTGGCGAGGCGACGTATTCAGTCGCGGGGCGAAAATTGACTTTGCGCAATCCTCCACTGGGTGTTTTTGGTTCGACGCTGCTGGTGGGAGTCATTTTTTTGACTGTTGCGACGCTTGTTGTTGGAGGCTTTGGGAAGGGGTTGGGAGAGTTTCATTTTTCTTTAAGAAGCATTCTGGGATTGCTTTGGATTGGTCCACTGGGAACGGCATTTTCCTATCTGTATTGGATGGTTGCGCTGGCAGAGGCTCCTGTTGCCGCACTTGCGTTGACGCTCTTTATTCAGCCTGTTTTTGGATCTCTTTGGGGTGCGTTGTTCTTGGGGGATGGATTAACAGGCACACAAGGGATTGGGGGCGGACTTATAGTGGGTTCAGTGTTGGGTTACTCTTGTTGGAGTGCGCGCAGGAGCGCGCGAAAAAGATTGGTGAAGATCTAAAAAATAGTTCTTGCTGTTCCTGAACGGGCTTTCTAGACTCTGGAATAGACAAAGGGGGGAGGGGATATGGATGTCTCCGAAGCAGATACTCTGGGGGGCGATAGCACCATGGGAGTTTCAAATACAGGGAATGTAATACCGATCGAAGGGGCCGGGCTTGTGGAACAAGTCATTGCTCTGACGGGCTTGTCGGAACGAGACAAGCCGGTGGTTCGTCATGAGCTTGATGAGATTCTTGAGGTCTTGGAGCTAGCGGGTCGTGATGAACAATCACTAACGCTCGACGATCTTCGCAAGACGATGCTCGAGTATCTCGAGAAAACTCAAGAGAGCCTCTATCCAGACCAAGAGCAACTTTAGCCGTTCTCTTTTTTGCATCGTTCGCATTTCAAAATGAAAATATATTGCATTGGCCTAGAGCAACATTTTTCAGATGCCATGTATACTGGACGCTGAAGAAGTAAGCATGCTCAAATGAGTATGTAGAACCAAGAGGAAACGCAGCAGATGAAAATTCCGTCAAGACTCATTCAACCCGACGTAGTTGGTTTTACTTCTCAAGCTTTTCAAACTCCCCAGGCGAGTTATATTCCCAATCCGATTGTTATTGAACAAACTGCCAGAGGAGAGCGGCAGTATGACATTTATTCTCGTCTTTTGCTGGATCGTATTGTTTTCTTAGGCACCGATGTGAACGATACGGTTGCCAATCTGATTATCGCGCAGCTCTTTTTTCTAGAAATGTCTGACCCGGATAAAGATGTTCACCTTTATATAAATTCCCCAGGAGGTTCCGTTTACGCGGGACTCGGAATCTACGATGTGATGCAGTTTATTAAATGCGATGTTGCAACCTATTGTATTGGAATGGCGGCGAGCATGGGCGCCCTCCTATTGACTGCCGGAGCCAAAGGGAAGCGTTCGAGTTTACCTCATGGTCGGATTATGATCCATCAGCCTTTGGGCGGCGCACGGGGGCAGGCCTCCGATATTGAGATACAAGCCAATGAAATCATCTATTTGAAAGAAAGACTCAATTCAATTATGGCACACCACTCGGGTCGAACGCCAGAAGACGTACGTAGGGATACGGACAGGGATAACTACCTGTCGGCAAAAGAAGCGATGGAATATGGATTAATAGATAAGGTCGTTGAAAAGCGTGGGTCAGTCTAATACGATTTAATGGGGGCCCGATGAAGGGCCTAGGGAAGGAAAGCTATGGACGGACGAAAATATGGCGACGGATTCGGGAACCTCTGCTGCTCTTTTTGTGGCAAGAACCAGCGAGAAGTAAAGAAACTGATTGCAGGACCCACCGTTTATATTTGCGACGAGTGCATTGAGCTCTGCAATGACATTATTGCGGAAGAAGGTCAGAAAGATGCGCCTGTTCGTACGGGGCAGTCGATCGCAAAACCTTCTGAAATTAAATCGACGCTGGACCAGTATGTGATCGGCCAGGATCGCGCAAAACGCGTGCTCTCCGTTGCTGTTTATAACCATTATAAAAGGATTCAGCATCAGGGCGAGAAGAAGGCTAAAGAAGGTAAGGGCGACGGAATTGATATTCAAAAGAGCAATATTCTTCTGATCGGCCCCACGGGTTCTGGAAAAACCTTATTAGCTCAGACGCTTGCTAAACTTTTGAATGTCCCCTTTGCGATGGCCGATGCCACGACCCTCACAGAGGCTGGCTATGTCGGAGAAGATGTCGAAAACATTATCCTGAATCTTCTGCAAGCCTGTGACAACAATGTCGAGCGCGCCCAAAAAGGCATCGTGTACATCGACGAAGTCGATAAGATTTCTCGAAAAAGTGAAAACCCTTCCATTACTCGCGACGTGAGTGGTGAAGGCGTGCAGCAGGCGCTTCTGAAGATTATTGAGGGCACCATTGCAAACGTGCCTCCTAAAGGAGGCCGCAAGCATCCTCAGCAGGAGTTTGTCCAGGTCGATACCTCTAATATTCTTTTCATTTGCGGTGGCGCGTTCGTCGGCCTTGATAAGGTCGTCGGGATGCGCAAGGGCAAGCGTAGCCTCGGGCTCTCGGCTAATATTACTTCAAAATCTGAAGAAGGGATTTCCAAAATGCTGGCCCAGGTCGAGCCAGAGGATTTGATCCGATTTGGCTTGATTCCGGAGTTTATCGGTCGTTTGCCAGTGCTTGCGACGCTCGAGGAGCTTGATGAGAAAGCCTTGGTTGAGATCTTGACCAAGCCCAAGAATGCACTCGTGAAGCAATATGCCAAATTGTTCGAGTACGATAATGTGCAGTTGGAATTCGAGCAGGACGCCTTAGAAGCCGTGGCTAAAGAGGCGATTAAGAGAAATACGGGAGCGCGCGGTCTTCGCGCCATTCTTGAACAGGCGATGCTTGAGGTGATGTATGAGCTTCCCGCAAAGACGAACATCAAAAAATGTATCGTCACCCAAAACACGATTCTAAAGGGCGAACGCCCGATAATGGTGTTGAGTGATGGGGCCGAGGTTGGCCCTCGTAGCGGTGTAGACAAAGCTGAAAGCGCCTGAACCACTTCGGCCTAACAACTTCGAAAGGGGAAAGCATGAGCAAAGAATCTACTCGCGCGAAGAAGTCTACCCAAATTACTGTACCTTTACTCCCTTTGAGGGACGTTATTATTTTCCCGAATATGGTGGTCCCGCTTTTTGTAGGCCGGGAAAAATCAATTAATGCCCTTGAAGAGTGTGTGACGAATAAGAAAGAACTTTTTCTGGTCGCCCAACGCCAGGCCACGACTGTGAGCCCCGGGGAGCCGGATATCTTCAAAGTGGGAACCCTGGGAACGATTCTTCAGATTCTAAGACTTCCCGATAACACCGTTAAGGTCCTTGTTGAAGGGAAGCGTCGGGGTCGAATTGTTCGTTATCGTGAGACCGATCGTTTGATTGAAGCCGATGTTGAAGAAGTGTCGGAAACGCTTCCGGCCTCTGTCGAAATCGAAGCAATGGTTCGGTCGCTTAAAGCCACGTTTGAAAATTATGTGAAGCTCAACAAGCGGATTCCTCCTGAAATGCTTATGAGCGTGAATACTCTTGAAGATCCTGCTCGGATGGCGGATCTGATTGTGGCTCACCTCAATCTGAAGCTCGAGGATAAGCAAGAGATTTTGGAGCTCTTTGATTCGGCCAAGAGACTGGAAAAGCTGCTTGAACTCATGCAGGGCGAGATTGAGATTCTGCAGGTTGAACGTCGCATTCGCACGCGCGTGAAGAAGCAGATGGAGCGCTCCCAAAAGGAGTACTACCTTAACGAGCAAATGCAGGCGATTCAAAAAGAACTCGGTGAAAAAGACGAATTTAAAGCTGAGATCGCTGCGATTGAAAAACAAATTCGCTCCAAGCCCATGAGCAAAGAGGCCAAAGAAAAAGTGGGTAAAGAGCTCAAGAAGCTTAAGATGATGTCGCCCATGTCCGCCGAAGCGACGGTTGTGCGCAACTACATTGATTGGATCGTGGGGTTGCCGTGGGAGGAATACACAACCGATCGCCATGATGTGAAACTGGCTCAGCAGGTTTTAGATGACGATCATTATGGTCTCGAAGAAGTTAAGGAGCGCATTATTGAGTACCTCGCGGTACGGTCTCTGACGGGCAATACGAAAGGTCAGATTCTTTGCTTCGCAGGACCTCCAGGGGTTGGGAAAACCTCGCTCGCAAAATCTATTGCCCATTCTTTGGGTAAGAAGTTTGTTCGCTGCTCTTTGGGCGGCGTCAGGGATGAGGCTGAAATCCGCGGCCACCGCAGAACATACGTCGGTGCTTTGCCTGGCAAAGTTATTCAAAATCTCAAAAAATCAGGCTCTTCAAATCCCGTCTTTTTATTTGATGAAGTGGATAAGATGAGTACTGATTTTAGAGGAGATCCTTCATCGGCGCTTTTGGAGGTTTTGGATCCTGAGCAGAATGCGACTTTCGGGGATCATTATCTTGAAATTGATTATGACCTTTCCAAGGTGATGTTCGTACTGACAGCAAATTCCCTTCACTCCATTCCAAGGCCGCTGCTGGATCGTATGGAAGTCATCACGATCTCGGGTTACACGGAAGTTGAGAAATTCAATATTGCCACGAAGTACTTGGTTTCAAAGCAGCGTGACGCGCATGGTTTGAAAGTTGAGGACATTGAGATTACGGATGAGGTGCTCTACGCTATTATTCGTAACTATACTCGCGAAGCAGGGGTTAGAAACCTTGAGCGCGTTGTGGCTACGCTTTGTCGGAAAGTGGCTCGCAAGATCGTTGAGCGTCGTGCGGCCGTCCAAGAAGAGGCTAAGACCGAGGGCACCCAAAAGACCAAGGGTAAACAGCCGAAAGCCGCTGTTTTGGCTGTTGCTGAGGGGCCGTTTAAGGTCCTTGAGAGTGATCTCGAAGAGTACTTGGGGCCTCCCAAATACTCGATCAGCAAAGCCGAAGAGAAAAGTGAAGTGGGCCTAGCTAACGGGCTTGCCTACACCGAAGTCGGCGGCGAGATGTTGCAGATTGAAGTGAGCGTTCTTCCCGGAAAAGGTGGCGTGAAAATCACCGGTAAGCTTGGCGAAGTCATGCAAGAGTCTGCTAGCGCGGCGATGACTTATGTGCGCTCTCGGGCTCATTTGATGAACCTCGATAAGGAGTTTTATCAAAATATTGACATCCACCTGCACGTCCCTGAAGGGGCTGTACCAAAAGATGGACCTTCGGCCGGGATCACGATGGCTACGGCGATTACGAGTGCGTTGACAAAAATCCCCGTGAAACGCGATGTCGCGATGACGGGCGAAATCACGCTTCGCGGTCGTGTTTTGGCCATTGGCGGCCTTAAGGAGAAACTTTTGGCGGCGCGAATTGGTGGAATTAAGACAGTATTGATTCCTAAGGAGAATGTCCCGGATATCAAGAAAATCCCCAAGGAAATCACGCAGGGAATGAAAATCATCCCCGTTGATAACGCCGATGATGTGCTCCGCCTCGCGCTGGATCTTGAGAAGCCCGAGGAGTTTTTGGTCCGCAAGGGGATCGCGGATGTGGCGATTGGCCAAGTTCTGACTCCGGCCGATAGACTTCGTGAAGAGCCTAAACCCACGAAGCCTGGCGCAGTAAAGCACTAAAGCACTGATTTTTCTTATTTTCGACTTGACCCAAGGGATCAGCTCGTCTATTTTTTGCTGCCTCGGACAGATTTGTCAATTTTTACGATTAAAGAGAAACGAAAGGAACGTAGTTCATGCCCACTATTAATCAATTGGTTCGCAAGGGTCGCGCGAGCAAAGCTTGGAAGACCAAGTCTCCGGCGCTTCAGAGTTGCCCTCAGAGACGAGGAGTTTGCACCCGAGTTTATACGACGACGCCTAAGAAGCCCAATTCCGCACTTCGCAAAGTATGCCGTGTGCGTTTAACGAATGGATATGAAGTAACGTCCTATATTCCAGGTGTCGGCCACAATCTTCAAGAACACTCCATTGTGCTGATTCGTGGAGGTCGCGTGAAGGATCTTCCCGGCGTTCGCTATCACACCGTTCGTGGAACCTTGGATACGCAAGGCGTAGCAAATCGCAAACAAAGCCGCTCGAAATACGGCACTAAACGTGGAACGGGTGCTGCTGCTGGCGCCGCTCCTGCCGCCAAATAAAATATAAAGTAATAAGAGGTATAGAAAATGGGTCGTAAAAAGTTTGTACGTAAGCGCGAAATTCTCCCGGATCCTAAGTTCAATGATGCCGTGGTTGCGAAGTTCATTAACAGCATCATGGAGTGCGGTAAGCGCTCCACTGCTGAAACAATTTTCTACAGCAGTATTGATACCGTTCAGACCCGCACGGGCGAAGAAGGCATCAAGCTTTTCAAAAAAGGTCTCGAGAATTTGAAGCCTCTTTTGGAAGTTAAATCCCGTCGCGTCGGCGGCGCCACCTATCAGGTGCCTGTTGAAGTGAAGCCCGCTCGTCGTCAGTCGCTCGCATCCCGTTGGATGATCGAAGCTGCTCGTAAGCGTCCGGAGCATTCGATGCAGGAGCGTTTGGCTGCCGAGATCATCGAAGCATCCAATGGTCGTGGCGGCGCAATGAAGAAGCGCGAAGACGTCCATAAGATGGCTGAAGCCAATAAGGCTTTCGCTCATTATCGCTGGTAGTATTCGCGCTCTCGCGCTCTTGCGCACATAAAGGAGCGAAAATACGACCATGAGTGACTCAAAGTCTATTTCTACTGGGCTGGCGTTGATCCGAAACATCGGGATCATGGCCCATATTGACGCGGGCAAAACCACGACGACCGAGCGAATCCTCTATTATACCGGCAAAACTCATAAAATCGGTGAGGTCGACGAGGGTACGACCGTTATGGATTGGATGCCGCAGGAGCAGGAGCGTGGCATCACGATTACTTCTGCCGCGACAACCTGTTTTTGGCGCGAGCATCGGATCAATATTATCGATACCCCGGGGCACGTGGACTTCACCATTGAAGTCGAACGATCGCTCAGAGCGCTGGATGGTGCGGTCGGAGTTTTTTGTGCCGTGGGCGGCGTGGAGCCTCAGTCCGAGACGGTTTGGCGGCAGGCAAATAAATATCACGTACCCCGAATTGCGTTTGTGAATAAGATGGATCGCACAGGCGCCGATTTTTTTGACGTTTTGGGCCAAATCAGGGAGCGTCTCGGCGCAAATCCTATTGCTACGCAGATTCCTTGGGGCGCCGAGGATACCTTTCGGGGCGTTGTGGATCTTGCAAAAATGAAACTCTTGGTTTGGAACTCGGAGAGTTTGGGCGCAAGTTTTGAGGAACAAGAGATTCCAGAGGAGCTACTTGAGACGGCTCAGGAATATCGAGACAAACTTCTTGAAGCTGTTGCAGAGGCGGATGAAGGCTTGACGGACCGCTATCTTTCAGGGGAGACGATTTCGTCTGATGAAATTCGCGCGGCACTTCGCAAAGGTTGTCTCGCGCTAAAGCTTGTGCCCGTATTATGTGGGGCAAGCTTCAAGAACAAGGGCGTGCAGCCTCTGCTTGACGCAATTGTTGATTTTTTGCCGTCGCCAATGGATGTGCCACCCATTGATGGGCGTGATCCGCAGCACTTGGATGACGACACAAAAATTCTGCATCGACATGCCGATGTCGGCGAGCCGTTTTCGGCGCTGGCTTTTAAGGTGATGAACGATCCCTATGTGGGGCAGTTGATCTATTTTCGGGTGTACTCGGGGCAGGTTGAAGTGGGGGCTACCGTCTATAATGTAGGCAAGGGCAAGCGCGAGCGATTGGGGCGATTGCTTCAGATGCATGCTAATAAGCGTGAGGATGTGACCCGTGTGCAGGCAGGCGACATCGCGGCTACCGTTGGCCTTCGTTTTACCACCACCGGAGACACGTTGTGTAATGAAGGGAAACAGATTTTACTCGAGAAAATTGATTTTCCTGATCCTGTGATCTCCATTGCGATTGAGCCTAAGACGAAAGCCGATGAAGCAAAACTTGCGAATGCGCTTCAGAGGCTCTCGATGGAGGACCCATCGTTTCGCGTGACTACATTCGAAGACACAGGGCAAACCCTGCTCTCTGGGATGGGCGAGCTTCATCTTGAGATTATTGTGGATCGGATGAAGCGTGAGTTCAAGGTGGATGCGAATGTGGGGCAGCCGCAAGTGGCCTACAAAGAAACGATCGCCAAAAAATCGCAGGCGGAAGGCAAGTTCGTTCGTCAGTCTGGTGGGCGAGGTCAGTACGGGCATTGCGTGGTGAGGCTAGAGCCACGTGAAACTGGCAAGGGTTTTGAGTTTGTGAATCAGCTTCGCGCAGGCGCGATTCCTAAAGAGTTTGTCCCGGCTGTTGAAAAGGGTTTGAGAGAGTCCATGATGGGCGGAATTCTAGCTGGGTATCCTGCGGTGGATATTCGGGCGGTACTTCTTGATGGCTCTTTTCATGATACCGATTCGACTGAGGTCGCCTTTAAAATCGCGGCGTCCATTGCGTTTCGTGAGGCGGCTTTAAAGGGCGAACCGATGTTTTTGGAGCCCATGATGTCTGCCGAAATTACTTGTCCCGATGAGTATATGGGGAGTGTGATCGGTGATTTAAATTCGCGTCGCGGCAAGATTTTGAGCATGAGCATGCGACACGGGCTTCAAGTTATTAAGGCTGAAGTGCCGATGTCTACGATGTTTGGTTATTCAACGGCGCTGCGATCTTCGTCGCAGGGGCGTGCGACCTTTACGATGGAGTTTGCGAGTTACCAGCCTGTGCCTCCTCATATCTCTGAGGAGATTAAGATCAAGGCCGGGGTGGTTCAACGTCTGATGGAGTGAGTCAATGGAAAAACTCGTTGCTCGTTCTTTTCTTCAGAACTTTTGGCGGGCCTTTCTTCGAGCAATCCAGGGCTACACGGCTGATCGCATTGCTAGTCATTCGGCCGCACTCGCCTTTTATGTCACGTTGTCTCTAGCTCCCTCGCTCATTCTTGCAATCGCGATGATCGGCTGGCTGATGGGTACGCAGACGGCAGAGCTCGAAGCATCCAAAGTCATTCACCTGTATCTGGGGTCGGATGCCGCAGGCGTGATTTTGGCGTTGCTCGCAAGTGCGCAAAAGCAGGGGCCTCGCACGCTGGCTACGGTCTTTGGTGTCATTGCTCTTTTGTTTGGTGCGTCGAGCGTATTTGTAGAAATGCAAGATTCTTTGAACGCGATCTGGAGGGTGCGCGCCCCGGAGGGCGGTGGGATGGTTGCCCTTCTCCGAGGCCGCGTCATTGGGCTCACGATGGTGGTGGGCGCGGGGGCTCTGCTCTTTGCGTCTCTCCTGGTTACTTCCGTGATCACGGGACTTACAAATTATTTTAGGTCGACTTTGTTGATTCCCCCTTGGGTCTTCAGCCTAGGAAATATTCTGGTTTCAATGGTCACCGCGAGTGCGCTTTTTGGGATGATTTTCAAGATCTTGCCAGGCGTTCGAATTCGATGGCGTGAGGTTTGGGTGGGGGCATTGTTGACGGGTTTTCTGTTTACCGTCGGACAGTCCTTGATTGGGCTCTATCTTGGACGGAGTAGTTTCACCTCCATCTACGGGATCGCGGGTTCGCTCGTTGTCGTTCTTGTTTGGGTGTATTATCTGGCGCAAATCTTTTTTCTGGGCGCTAAGTTCACGCACGAGTACATCGGTATCAAGTCAGACTTTTAGAAATTTCGTTGCAAAAAAAGGCCCAGGGGTGATGAAATCAGCTTCATGCTCGCCACTTTGAAAATGGTAGATGTCCTTAGGGGCTTCGTCGCCCGTGAGGGCCGCGCGGCGCCAGATTTCTTGTGCGACAAGGGATTCAATAGAGTGGCCCCGCTTGGTCTCAGGTAGACGCTTGAAATCCTCGATCGTTCTCACTCGATCCGTGTCAAAGGCGAGGCGAACGGGGCTGTGGATCCAGTGATGCTTGTGTGCCTTTTTCGGAATCGGCCTGAAACGGGCAGAATCTACCGGCACGCATCGACTCAGACATAAGGCTGTAGTTTTTGGCCTTACAAAACTGTTTTAAATGGCACTTCAAACGTTTGATGTTTCAAGGTTCTAAATTCAGATCCTTGATGCAAGAGAAACACTCTCGCTTGCGGAAATTTTCGTCTGAAGCTCTCTGCGCTTTTCATTTGCGAGAGTGAAGCTTGTTGACCTACTCCCACCGAGAACCCGCAAACATGTTCCTCGAGTCGAACCGCAAGATCGATGATCGCACCCCCTCGACTCATGTAGGAGAATAGGCTTGTGTGCAGATCGCTGCGATACATCGCCTGGGCATTGAGTTGCTGGAAAAGCAGGCGAACGTAATCCGCAACTTGCGGCTGCCCCGACTTAAAAAGTCGACCTCTTTCAGCCAAAAGAAACGAGGCCATTCCTTGATCCTCAAAGAAGACGACTCGACCAGACGTATCGCCTTCTTTTCGAAGCGTGCGAACCATAAAGATCGACTCCAGTCCGTTTAAAAGTTTTCGGGCAGAATTAATGGCAATTCTGGCGCCCTTTGCCGCTTGAGTGAGATCAAAAGCGAGGCCCTGTTGAAGCACGAGTTCTTCGACAAACGTCTTAATTGTCAAATAATCAAGATCCGTCCGAATGACTTTTCTGAGGTCGCGATCGAGCAGCGTCTTGAGGTGAGAGCGCATTTTTCTCGTTCGAAGCGACCCGGAGCGTATAAAGCAAATGCCAGGTAGACCCCCCTTAATTAAAAACTCCTCCAGCGCATGAGGAGTCATCAGAGGAATTCGTTCTTTATCTAACGCTAGAGTTTCCAGGTGCGGCACTGGATTTGTTGATGTCGCTAAACGACGCAAGTCGGTCAGAGGCAGATTATGTGCCTCGGTTAAACAAAAAGGGAGGAGTTCTAAATCGATCATCCTCCCCGTGAGGCTTTCCCGAATCTCCTCTACACTCGTAAAGCGAACACTCCCGGTCAAAATAAACTGACCTTGCACCTTTATCCTTCTAACGTGCTCCTTGAGGGCTGAAAAGAGTGGAGGACTCATTTGGCATTCATCAATTCCAAACGGAGCCTTCCGGCCTTCCAAGAATGACTGAGGAGACCTTAGGGCCAGTTCTAGCTGCTTCTCATCGTCGAGAGTGACATATTCATTTACTAAATTCTCGACCAACGTCGATTTACCTGTTTGCCGTTGTCCAATGATTCCTAGAATTGCACTTGCCTTGAGGGTGTGCTGAATGATGCTAGTAAGATAGCGCTTTCGTAGATGGGGCATTGTTGAGATGAGCTTATACCATGATGTCGTTTCGATCAATTGTTTGATAGTATAGACAGCAGCTCATTCGAGTGCCTTGCTCCGGTGTAACTTGAACGCGCAAGGGCGTTTAGTTTCGGGTGTGGCTGTGCTTCTCCGGGGCTTTGGCTGGCGCTCCGTCGGAACTTTGTAACACATAAAGTAGGAGTGATTAAGGGGTTCAGTTGTGGGCCTGTGTGGTAAAATTATAAATATATCCGCATAGATATTCTGTTTTTGCCGCGAAACAAATGTTTCGTCTTTTTATCTAAAATCCCCAGAAATTTGTTGCACCAAGCCACGCCCTAATGCATAATTCCTAACGCAACGCGAAATTAGGTCCGGCCCCCGGGCCTCTCTTGCGTTTATATGACAACTCTGGGAGCAAAGACTTATGTGGAATAAAAAATCGATCACGACTCTAACTTCTTGGACCTGCGCTGGCCTTATCATTTTAGCCGGGTTAGCAGGGGCCTCGCAGCTTTCGCGAGCCGCGAACCCCTTCGCTGACGGCACGACCAAGATCGTGCTCTCGCAAGACGAGCGCGACTCTTTGCTTGCGTATGCTGAGAATTCAAAATCGCGTTTAGAAAAAGCGATCAAAGATGCCAGTGGCAAAAGCAACGAAGCGGCAAATGCGATTTATCTTAAGGCTATCTAGAACGTGATCCTTACTTCAGTGACCCAAAAGCCCATGTCAGAACTTCTGATGCGTATTGCCCTTAATCAAGGTCTGCAGATGAGTTTTGGGGTGCAGACCCCCGACGGCAAAGGCATTGCCGAAGCCGGAGTGCTTGCGACGATGTCCAACCAAGATGCACTCACGATTATGCTCGAAGACTCTATTGCGCTTGCACATAGGTGATCGGTATTAATCCCGCCAAATTTCGTAGGGTTACATTTTTTGTCCCGCGGTTTTCGATCCTTCTCCACTTCGACCACTGCAAGCGCCTGACTCAGTTCGAGGATTTTTGTGATCAACTCGTCCAGTCGTCGTCTGTTGTCGATCCATTTTTTGA
>JBBCAV010000249.1:0-1529 GCA_051382305.1 Bdellovibrionota bacterium FG-2 | reverse complement strand
TTCCAATTCCTTGATCCCACGGCTAATGGTCGAAAGAGAAATATCAGTGGCGCGCTCCACCTTTGCAATACCGCCGTGTCCGATGGATACAGCTTCGGCCGCTGCCCAATGTCTTCGGCTGCGTTCGTTCAACGCAGGCGCGATAGCCCGGTACTTCTGACGAAGACCACTGATGTTCACAGAAAAAACGGTACACTATGTTTACTGTAAAATCACTCAGTTATTTTGTTACAGTTCCTAAGCGAACCTGAAGAGCTGCGCAAAATGCCTGTCCGGTTTTATGATTGGAAGGCAGCACCGCAATTTGATTTCGAAAAGCATCGCAGCCTCATGCTCAAGATCGGCAACGCCCTTGTCGAAAAATACGCCGGAATGGGGTTGGAAATTGAAATTGCGAATTCTTTATTGAGTTCCGTTTCATGAAGAAGTTACTTAGCCTTATTCTTTTTTCTTTAGCTGCATTTGCAGCGCAGACTGACACCGCCATTTTGCCTCCCTGCGATAGAGCGGTGTACGAAAGACCATCCAAGGAACTGAGGAAGCTCTTTATTAAAGATCAGGCCGATCGAAAGAATTTTACGCAAATGACCCAAGAAGCGGCATTTGAAATAATCAAGCGCGATCGCATACGCATCAAGCAAGTGGCGGAGCTTTTCGCCCAAGGCTGCCTCAAATCCTCCGATGATTACTACAATGCCGCAATGGTCTTTCAACACGGCGAAGTCCCCGATCATTTCTTCCAAACTTTCATCTGGGCATCAAAAGCGTTCACAGCCGGCAAAGAAGAAGCGGGCATGATGGCTGCTAACGGAATTGATCGTTATTTAATGAAACAAGGGTTTAAGCAACTATTCGGGGGCCAGGCTGCGACCGATGACTTGGGTAAATCCTTTGAGAAAGCATGTTAAATTCAAGCCTCGCAAAGAACTTGTAGACTGGCTCAAAGATATGAACAAGGACCGCTCAGGCTGTTCAAATGGATTTTGAAAAGTCGACGCGAAACCGGTGCCTAAAGGCTCAGTGCCCGGACTTTGGTGATCAATTCCCGAGCAGAACAAACGGTTGCGCTGAAATAAGCGCAAGGAAAAACTCAATCCTTCGCTTTGTCTCCGCAGAGGACGGGACACGACTCGCTTGTTACTCCCACATCGGCGGTTCAAACGAAGAAGCATTGCGTTCAAAGCGCGATTTTAAAGCTCACGCGCCATCATTGCCAAGTGTTTCTGGTCGGAGTAAAAAAACAACCCTTTGATCTGCTCATAAAGAACGATTCCCTCGCAGGAAATCCTCACGTCCGATTCTGTCAAGCGTTGGATGAAGCCGTTATATTAGCCAAGGCTCCGGCAAGAACAGCCGCGACGCGTAATCGCAGTATGAGATCGGAATATTCAGTTTGCGGGAATAATCCGTCTAGTTTTCTGGATTTCTCGTTTTTTAGCGCGGCTATGAACGTGTTTGCTTAAGTGGTAAGGCACTTAGGGCATGCCTTCCCATAGGATGCCTCGCGATCAGCAACATCGTGGCGGCCC
>JBBCAV010000248.1:0-6731 GCA_051382305.1 Bdellovibrionota bacterium FG-2 | reverse complement strand
CCGAAAGAGCTTTCCCCCTTTGCAAAAGCTTATCGGAAAACTCATTATTTTTGATCTTGGATATTGGGATTATCAACTCCTGGCCGACATTAAATCCATCTCGCCGGAGCAAGCTGGATGGGAGAGTACGGCAATCCCGATGACGCCACCGACCCCGCGATGCGCGAAGCCATCCTGAAATACTCCCCCTACCAAAACCTCAAGCGCGATGCGCACTATCCCGAAGTTTTCTTCGTAACCTCCACAGGCGATGATCGGGTCCACCCGGGGCATGCTCGAAAGATGGCGGCAAGGATGCTGGAATTTGGCCATCCTTTTTACTACTTTGAAAACATCGAAGGCGGCCACGGAGCCGCAGCAAACTTGGAACAACTTACCAAACGCTCAACGCTAGAGTATTCTTATTTCGCAAAAATGCTGGAATTAAAAACCGGATCGACCAAGTGACTCGTCGCGCTAGCACTATCAAATAGAACCCACAAGCGGTATTTGATTTCCCCTCTGCTATTGCTATAGTGACGCGAATGGAACTCACACGCTCGCTTACGAAAACCTGCCTCGGGGTCTGTGCAATACTCTCAGCGCTTTTTTCTCTCGCCGCGCACGCACTGCCGATTCACGAAACTTTTTTTGTTCAGGGAGTGCCGGGTTCCGCTACGCTGGACTCCTGGTCGGCACTTCCGGGTACTCGAAGCTACACCTTTCAGTTCACCACACCTTATCCCGAAGACCTAAATCTTATCAGCCAGATCAAGGGAGCTGACCACATTCAGATCGAGATCGAAGTCTATCCCATGGCGCAAGACATGATGGGCTGGAAAAAACTCGCAGATCAGGGCGTCGAACTCATTGCACTAAACACGGGGCTACCCACCCCTTCAGAAATTGAAATGCTCAATACGATCGGGTTTTCGAAACTTATCATTATAATGACGGGGTTTCCGACGGAGGCGCAAGCCGCACAGCTTGCGAAACTTCAAATCCCGGTTTCGCTTACAATGGTTACTTCGATGTATCCTCGACTTATTGAAAGGCCTTCGTTACTGGCAATTCCTTCTTCTGTTCCACTTACCTTCGTGACGGATTACTGGCCTTGGTACGTCCACATGGACGTCCTCAATATGCTTCCCCATGCAAAACGACTCCGAGTTCGAGGAATGATGCCTCCCGAACAAGAACTCCCCTATTTGCGTAACATTAAACCATTACTCGGTGCCGTCGTTGAAACGACCTACGATGTACCCGATGCGGAGACTTGGAAGCGATTAAGTGGAATTCCGACCACTTGGGCCCTCACGCAAGTAGTTCCCTCGCAAGAAGCTTTGAAAGCCTTTGCCACAATAGGTGAATCACGACGCATCTCCATTGATCAAGATTGGCAGATCACGCCTGAAGAGCGTACGCGCCTTGAAAAATCGGGCGTGCCTGTAGAGTGGATTCACACCCCTCCCTATTCCTTTGGCTATTCCTTTGGAAACTCCCTTCATGACTGAGGGCGCTTCTCCTAGCACTTCGGATCATCACTTTTCACTTTTCAGCGACGTCCGCGATCGTCCTCTTATTTTTGTAAGCGGAAAAGGCGGGGTCGGAAAAACTACAATGACCCAAGCCATGGCGCTTGCTTTTGCCAACCGCGGCCTGCGCACGCTTTGGTTTGCCTTCGAGGACCCCCTGCAACCGCCCGGTAAACTTCAGCGAATCCAAAACAATCTCTGGCATTTTAACTGCGAATCCAACCACGCGTTTGAAGAGTACACCTCACATCGAATTGGGGTTCCCCAACTCACTCGCATTTTTCTGCGCAACAAAATAGTGCGCTATCTTTCGCAGGCGTCCCCCGGCATTCGCGAGCTCATGATGATTGCCAAAGCTTGGAGCGATCGCACCCAATATGATCGAGTGGTAGTGGATATGCCTTCAACCGGGTACGCGCTGGCCATGTTTCAAAGTCCGCGAAACTTTGTGCGGCTTTTCCGCACTGGCCCGCTGCACGATGATGCCGAGAAGATGACGCTGACTTTTGGTGATCCTCGAGAGACAGGACACATTATTTTGTCTCTACCCGAAGAAATGCCGTTGCAAGAAAGCCTCGAGCTAGAAACTCATTTGCAAGCGCTCTTTCCTGAGAATGCCCCGGCGTTCGTCGTCAATCGCATCTTACCCACTTCCTCTAGTCCCGCAAATGCCGACACTCCTGCCTCCGCTAAGCTCCCTTCAGACTGGCCCACGCCCTACGCTTCTTCGCTCGAAGACTTCACTCGTAAACGGCAGACCCTAGAAAACTACAACTTGAGACTGTGGCGTGATGAGAAAATCAAATTTGAATCCCTGCCTCATCTCGAAGCGACGCGAGAAAATTCTTTTTTTACCATCGTCGGACGTCTCGCCGAAGTCCTCCAAGGGAGGCTGCTATGAATCTTGACCAAATCCTGGATCAGAGAAAAATCATCATTACCTGTGGCACTGGCGGAGTCGGAAAAACCACCGTCAGTGCGGCCCTGGCGCTGAGATGTGCCCTTCGCGGCTACAAGACCCTGGTCATCACGATTGATCCAGCAAAACGACTGGTCACTTCACTTGGACTCAAAGAGCTGGGGGATAAGCCGACTGATCTCAGCTCACTCATTAGCAGCCTTAAAATCAGCACGACCGTTTCAAAGGGTGCACCTCTCTACGCTCTGATGCCTGACACTCGCAGCACCTTTGAAAGTTTTGTCAACAATCTCTCCTCTGACCCCACCGTCGCTGAGAGGGTCATGCGAAATCCCATTTACCAGATCTTTGCCAAAGAGTTCTCGGGTACCAATGAGTTCATGGCGCTTGAGCGCCTTTGGTCCCTATGGAGTCAGGGTGAGTACGATCGGATTATTTTAGACACCCCCCCTAGCCGAAACACGCTAACTTTCTTAGAAGCGCCGAAACTCCTGGGCAAATTCTTTGATGAAAATTTCATTCGGTGGCTTGTCCTTCCGACTAATAAAATTATTTCACAAACGATGAAACGCGCCTTGAGCATCCTCGAAAAACTCACAGGCACTGGATTTATGAGCAGCCTGTTTGATTTTGCAAGCGCATTGTTTGAGATTCGCGCGCGGTTTTCTGCCAACCTTAAACGGATCATGGAGCTGTTGGGGTCTGAAAACGTCGGCTTCATCATGATCACCACCCCCACCCCCGAAGCGGTTCCAGAGGTGGCACTGTTTATTGATAATTTAAAAAAGAACCAGTTCCAATTCGACGGCATGACCCTAAACCGCACCCTTAGCCAACTCAATTCAGAACTTCCCCCTGGCGCGGCCCCGGAATCCGAAGCCACGGCGGTGATCCGCTCGCTCCAAAATCGCGAAACCCATATTATTGAGCGCCTCAAAAAAGAGGGAATTCCGATCTGCGCCATCTTGCCTGAACTTGCCCGTGACATTCATTCTCTGGAGGATCTTGCCCATGTTGCTATGGCTCTTGTTCCTGACACTCCAATTTAATCCAAGCCGCCCCGCCTTTGCCGGCCAACCTAGTGTGGGTTCTTCATCCCGCGAAGAGGGCGAACTTTTGTGGAATGCTGGCAAGGCCGCTTTTGATAAAAAGGATTTTCAGGGCGTTGTCAATCAGCTCGATCGTTTTGTGGCACGCTACCCAGGGTTTCCCTATTATCTTGAAGCACACTTGATTTTGGGCGAGGCCCTATTGAAACTAAACCGCTCCAAACAAGCCATTCGTCCCCTTAAATATTTTGTGTCCGCCGTCGAAAAAGGCGAAGATGCGCTCTCGTCGCGACTGCTTTTAGCGCAAGCCTACCTTAATACCGAAAAATACAATGAAGCTCTTTTACTCACCAACGAGGTAGAAGCGCTCTCCAACAAAGGCACTCCGCTTTCAGAAACTCTTCAACTTAAGATGCTGGTTTCTCGAGCGCAGGCTCTCATGCGACTCAGCCAAGAAGCCAAAGCGCAAGGCGCCCTCGCTTCTGCGAAAAACTTACCCTCCGCAGCCCAGAATTCAGAATATGAGTGGACGGCTCTTGAATTTGCGACCCGAAAATGCGGCTTCCTTGCAGATACGCGCAAGTTCAAAGTCATGAATGAAGAGGTGTTGCTGGATCAGCTCGAGAGGCGGGGGCAATGTATTTCCGAAGCAACTGTCTTATATACCCAACTTTTTTCTCGCGAGACACGCTCGGAGCTTGAGATCCCAACACGACTTCTGAGAAATTCATTTAACGCTTACTGGAGAGTATGTACTTCGCCGCCCTCTCCTCCGGCTATAGCCCCAAAAGACCGTACTCCCGAAGAATTACAGCGCTACAAAGTTGAGTTAAGAGACCGACTCGTTCAGCTCTGTCAAGGCAGGGGCAGGCAAATTCTTGACCTTCTTGAAAAATTTCGCGCGCAAACAACTCCTGATATGACCAGCGACAAACACGACTTCATCCGCTCGCTTACGGATGACATCCGTTTTAAAACTGACCCTCCCAAAAAAGTGCTCAAACAACCCAAGAAAGCTAGAAAATAAAGTCCATGACTCCGCATGCAAGCAAGACCCATCTTTTCATAGCCCAGCAGATCCAAAAGAATAGAGCTCACCTTCTTGAGTGGCAAAACGCTTTGTCTGCAAAAGCGCCACCCGCGTTTTATTCCTCTGTCGACCTCAGAGACTCAGGCGATAAGATCGTTCCTGTTGACAGCAATCTTTATCCCGCCGGCTTTAACAACATTTGTCCCGAAGACGTAAGGACGGCATCGGCTATTTTTCGGCAAGAGGTGCTACGTCGCCTCCCCCCTTCTGCCACTCCTCATCGCATCGTCATCATTCCAGAAGCTCATACGCAAAACCGCTTTTATCTGGAAAACCTCCACTCCCTCATTCAAATCATCCAAGAAGCGGGATTTGAGGCGAAGCTTGGATGGATTTCAACACCTGCGATTATAGAACCCCTGACCCTCACGACACAAACTGAAAAGACCCTCACCGCCTACCCGATTGCTGTGCAAGGCGGCGTCCTTTCCGTTGGCGACTTTGTCCCCGACCTTATTTTGCTCAACAATGACTTCTCCGGCGGCTATCCTCAATTCCTCGATCAAATTGCCCAACCCATTCTCCCCAGTCACGTTTTAGGCTGGCATTCACGCAAAAAAAGCGAGCACTTTCGGTATTACAACGAACTGGCCACTGAATTTGTTCAAATCATCAAAGTTGATCCTTGGATCGTGAGGATTGAGAGTGAAGAAGTCGAACCCGTCAACTTCAACGAAGAGATAGGGACCGAGGAGGTTTTTGAAACGGCAAGCAAGATGCTCAAGCGCCTAGAGACCCAGCACCAAGAGCGACAGATCTCACGAAAACCGTTCCTCTTCATCAAAAACAACGCGGGGACTTATGGGATGGGAATCATGGTGATTCATAGCGCAGAAGAACTGCAAAAAATGAATCGCCGAACCAAAAACAAGATGAGTGTGGGGAAAAACCACAGCCAGATTCACAGCATGATTATTCAAGAAGGAATCCCCACCGTCACCCTCATTGACCGGCTTCCGGCTGAACCTGTGATTTACCTCTTTGGCTCAACTCTTATTGGCGGTTTTCTCCGGACCAATCCCGAACGAGGCGTAGACGAAAACCTTAATTCACCGGGCATGGTGTTTAAGAAACTTTGTATGTCGGATCTCAGGGAAGAAAGCACAGATCTCCCGGCGCTGGAGCTTGTTTATGGCTCCATTGCTCAACTTTCTGCCTTTGCCACGGGAATGGAGCTTCAGGCTCATCGTAAGAAGTGATAGACTTTTGTTTGTGAAGATCCGATTTCTTGCCCGACTCTTCGAAAAGCCACGCCTGCGAAAGAGCGACTTGCTCTTGACCTTGCTGCCCGCTTTGATTTGGTTTGCAGCGCTCTCTGGGCGACCCTATTTAATGAATACTCGCTGTGCTTCGGCTCCTGAGAATTGCGTGAGAGCCTCTGTTTTTAAACTTGATCGAGTCTCACTGGGGATGGCTGACGGCAATGCGGATGAACTCTCTTTTCGAACACAAGATTTGAGCGGCTATATCGCAAGCAGCTTGCCCTTTGCGTGGCACCTCACTCACGCGACGTTAGGGCGCGTTTCGCCACTTACAGCGCTCGTTGGATTTGCAACGGATACCCTCATTTTGTTCCAAGCCGTCACCCTCAACGGCGCCGTAAATGAAATCACGCGCCTCATTGTTCAGCGCCCCCGTCCCTTTGTGTATGGGGATCCAAAAACACAGGGCGCCAACCCCGCTCACTACACCTCTTTTTATTCGGGGCATACAAGTTTTGCTGCTGCAGTCATGACCAGTCTCGTCCTCATGCTCCTCGGACGGGGGGCGCCATCAAGCCTAATCGCCTTGCTTGCAGCCGGAGACTTTGTCTTGGTTTTCCTCACTGGGTTTTTTCGGGTTTTGGCAGGAAGGCATTTTGCGACCGATGTGCTCGCGGGCGCCCTCGCCGGAGCGCTCATTGCGTTGGGGGTTGCGCTTTATCATCGGAAACAAAGAGAGCTGGGAATTTGAGCTACGCTTTGCTTTTGGAGCGGCTTTGGCCCAGCTGCTCATGAAATCAATATTTGCCCGTGTATTTGAGCGCTTACGCGATAATTAAGACCTTAGCTCCGGTAACATAATAACCTTTGAGTTTACGCAGGCATAGAGCAAGCGATCGAAGGATTCGTAGGGCCAAGTGCGTCGGTTAAACCGGTAGGCGAACTCGGCCAGGTATG
>JBBCAV010000247.1:0-5303 GCA_051382305.1 Bdellovibrionota bacterium FG-2 | reverse complement strand
TCCGATGGATACAGCTTCGGCCGCTGCCCAAAGTCTTCGGCTGCGTTCGTTCAACGCAGGCGCGATAGCCCGGTACTTCTGACGAAGACCACTGATGTTCACAGAAAAAACGGTACACTATGTTTACCGTAAAATCACTCAGTTATTTTGTTACAGTTCCTAAGGAGGTCTTCGACAAATGGGGGGTTCCTGGGATTGCGCTTGATGACCTCAAGCCCAGGTACCAAAAGTACATCCAAGAAAACAACGTGCATCTCGCACCGGCCGAAGAGTTAAACGAGAATAACCGCCTCTTTGAAAAAGG
Source organism: Bdellovibrionota bacterium FG-2 (assembly GCA_051382305.1). Taxonomy (GTDB): domain Bacteria; phylum Bdellovibrionota; class UBA1018; order UBA1018; family UBA1018; genus CAIRTR01. Next base: position 4,999 of record JBBCAV010000247.1, on the reverse strand, counting down.
CTGTAGATCATTGGGTTGGAGTGTGGAGCAGTTTCCGATCAATACGAAGGGTTGTGTGGGGCTCGGAACCTGTAATTTGGGTTGTGCGATTCATGCAAAACAAGGCACGGCGATTGCTCAGATTCCAAACGCAGAAAAAGGAGGCGTGCAAGTCATCCCTTTTTGTCGCGTGGATCGCATCGCGCCTAACCTCGTTGAAGCGCAGATTCTGCCCGCGAAAATTGACTTACGCCCTCGCCGTTGTCTCCTGGCCCTATCCAGTTTAGGGCGAAAAAGATTGTGGTTTGTGGGGGCAGTATTCAGTCCTCTGCGCTCCTGCTTCGTTCTTTTTGGGATTCTCGCCTTCCTGCCTTGGGCCGCTACTTTTCCTGTCATCCGGCTTTGATTCTGGCGGGAGAACATCCGCAGTCGATTCAAAACATCCAGGGACATCCGAAGAGTTTCCTCTGCGATGAGTTTTTCGATTCAGATCGGTTTTTGCTCGAAACCTGCATGTATTTTCCTTTCACGCTCGCAAAGAACTTGGTGTGGTATGGAGACGAGCTTGACCAGTTGATGACAAACTTCAATCGTCTTCAAATGATTCTCGTTCTGGCTATTGACCCAGCCCTTCGGGAAAATCGGATTGTTGTGGATCGGGCAGGAAATCCTGTCGTTCACTATCGTTTCTCCGAAGAAGTGATTCAATCGCTTCTTCAAGCGATTCGAAAGAGTGCAAAGATCTTTTTTTGCGGCGGGTGCTGCTCGCGTTCACGCCCCTGCGGCGGGGCGCTTTTTTGTCTATCCTAAAGAGGCGGATAGTTTGGATCAGATTGTTACCCGTGAGCATTTCAAACTTGGGCAGCTTTCAATTGCCGCGGCTCACCTGATGGGCGGGTGCCGAATGGGTGAAAATGTCGAGACCTCGGTTACGGATTCTTGGGGACGAGTTCATGGAATGAAGGATGTCTACGTCGCGGATTCTAGCCTTTTTCCGGGCCCCTCGGAAGTAAATCCTTACCTCACGATCATGGCGCTTGCGGATCGAGTCGCGCAGGGAATCCGTAGAGACTTGGGAGTTGATTCATGAGTGACGACAATAAGAGAACGAGCAATGGAGCAGCGATCGTCGTTCAGATTTTACAGCGTGAGAAGGTGCGATTTGTTTTTGGGATTCCTGGGACCCATAATATCGAGCTGTATGATTCCTTTTATGAGGCTGAGGGGATTACGCCTGTTCTTATTACCGACGAACAAAGCGCGGCGTTTATGGCGGATGGGGTCACGCGCGCCAGTGGCGAGCTCTCCGCTGTGAACTTGGTTCCGGGGGCCGGACTTACTCATGCACTTTCCGGAATTGCTGAATGTTACTTCGATCAAATTCCACTGCTTGTTCTCATGTGTGGCGTTCGTACCGATACGGGCAATGCTTTTCAGCTCCACGACATAGATCAAGTGGCCATTGCGAAACCCGTGTGCAAAAAAGTTTTTCAACCCCGAACGCACCATGAACTCTATTTGGCACTGAGTGAGGCTTGCCGGGAGGCTCGGGCGGCGCCTTGCGGACCTGTGGCTGTTGAGGTTTCGGCAAATCTCTATTTGAGCCCAGGCGATTGGAAAGAGGTCGAAGCCGAGACTGCGTCTTCAGTGCCGAATGCGGGGAGCCTTGCGAAGGCTGCTGAAATTCTCAATCAATCTGAGAAAGTTGGTATGTATGCTGGAAAATCCTTAGAAAACTGCAGCGCAGAACTTCTTGCCCTTGCCGAAAAGCTTGATGCGATCGTATTTACAACCGTTTCTGGAAAAGGTGTGTTTCCCGAGAGTCATGCTCGATTTGCGTGGAACGCTTTAGGGCGCGCGGCGCCTTCTGCGATTCAGGCGAGTGAGAAAGCGTTGGACTGTGTGCTGGCCATGGGTTGCCGATTTGCCGAAGTTGCAACGGGTAGCTACGGCGTCGCACAACCGAAGACGCTGATTCACGTCGACATTGATTCTTTGGTTTTTGATCAAAATTTAAGGGCTGATCTCAAAATTCAGATGGACTCTGCGGAATTTGTTCGCGCACTCCTTGCCCCTGGTTTGCTAAAGCAGCGGACCTCTCGCGCGAAGGCGCCTGCTCCCAAGGCTATAAACACGGCCAGCTCCAATGATAGTGTTTCGCCTGCTCGACTTAGGGGGCGTCTTCAAGATCTTTGCGGTGAAAAGTCGGTTTTTGTTGCGGATAGCGGCAATGGGGCGTTTATGATGACAGGGTTCGAAATGGCGACCGCTGCGACCTATGGAGCGGGTGTGATTTTCCTCCTACTTCGTGATCGGGAACTGAGTCAGATTTCTCAGTTTCAGAAGATGGTGCTCGGACGGCAGATTGGCACCCGAACCCCAGATTATGATTCGGAGGCTCTTGCCAAGGGGCTCGGAGTTGCGTTTTTACGAATGGATAAGGACGACGAAATCGACTCCATAATGCGGCATGCCCTGGAAATTTCCGAATCTAAAACTCCGGTCTTGGTAGAAGTAAAAATTGATTACTCCGTTCCCACCCACTTTTTCAAAGGGGTGGTAAAAACGAACTTTCTTCGACTTCCTTGGAAGGATCGATTGAGAATGGTTAGTCGCGTGGTGCAGCGGAAGTTTTTTTAGCCGATTCGAATTTTGTCTTTATAGTACCATTCAAACATGTTGCGACGCAGTTTCGCTTGCCAGCTTTTGCTCTCGGCCCTTCTCTTGAAGTTATAAAAGATGGCGCCTTCGGCAAAAATAGATTCCTCAAATTTGAGCTTCTTTTCTTTCTGAAAAAACCGACTTCTGAGGAATAACCTAAACCACTCCGACAGGTTTTCAAAAGTCTTGGGGTGTTCCTGATAGGTTTTATAGCTGAGCGACGAAATCGTTTTTTCAAACGGATACCAAATATGATGATCCAGTTGATAAGGATTGCCTTGGAGTTTCGGCCCAATGAGTTCGCCCGCGTGCTCGCCGTCTTTGAAGTCGTATCCCTTGTCTAAGGCCCTAAAGACGCCTTCAATAATGAAGGTCTTGCCATGTCCGATTTGCAGTGGATCGATGATGTTCTTTCGGTTTTGAAGTGAGACGAGTCGCCCGTTCTCAATTTTCATTTTGACATTAGTGCCGTCTAGTTTCTCAACCGCGATCGTTTCCGGATCATCAAATACCCACTCGAACCCGGGGTTTACTTCGGGTGTGACGAGGTAGACTTCGGGCGTGCGTAGTTGGAGTTGTGACCCATATTTTTTCCAATCGTCTTTGTTGACTGGATACGTCTTTCGAATGAAGGGGCACTCAAGTTTTGGGTAATCAGACATTTCAGTCATAGCTGTTCGCTCCTTTTAGCGGCCGGTCACTGGCAGGTTTTCTGATAAAGATCCCGGAACACGCCCTCGGGGTCCGTAATCGCTTTAACTTGGTCATAGTTGGGTTTGTTCCAGCTTTTCCAGAATTCTACTTCGGAATAGAAGTTATGCGAGATCAGGGTTTTGATTCCCCCGATTTCCATAAGTTTCTTTTCCATGATCCGGTAATAATTCTTTCCGCCCCGCTGTTTCATCCCATAAATCGCCAGATCAACGAAGAGTTCATCGCTCCCCGCGCTATCGTAAAACGATTTAGCAGCCCATTCGTAGTCGCGCGTCCGTCGGTAGGGAACCACCCAGAGGGGAAAATGCTGAAATTCATTCTCGTACCATGGAAGGAACTCTCTCATTTTAGAAATCGGAACGAAGATATCAAGGGTGACCGTCGGGTGTTTGCGGGGAAGCAGCCAATGGATCGTTTCGGCCAAGCGCAACATTTGCGCCGACGATGCGAATTTCCCGAAAATAAAACGGCCAATAAGGGACTTGAATCTAACCCCCGTCACGCCGCGGTCGTAACGGAAAAAATAATCGGGAGTTTTTAGGTAGTCTTCGTTACGAGTGGCGGTGCTTAGATAGTAGATCTTCATCCAGTCGTAACGGTTTGTGTAGGGTGCCTTATCTACGAATGTTCCCAGGCTTAGTACATATAAAGTAGGCGAATGGATGAATCCATCCATGAAGTCGACATCGCGTGATTTGAAGTGCCTTTGGATCGCCGATTGGTAGGAACCCAAATCCGAATATTTCTCGTAAACGACTTTCACGAATGGTTTTGCGGGAACGAGTCGGAATCTAAGTTTAGAAATGATTCCCAAAGTTCCAAAAGTCCCATGCATCATTTGGAAAATGAGGTTGTGTTCGTTATCTGGTGTACACGTGAGCACATGTCCATCAGTGGTAATGACCTCGTATTCGAGACAGCTGTCATGAAATCCGCCATACTGAAAAGACATTGATTCAATTGAGCATCCCGCAACTGCGCCTCCGATCGTGATCGTCTTGAACTCAGGCACAGTCATGGGCACAAGACCATGAACAAGCGTGGCCTTGGCTAGATCGACAAAAGTCACGCCGGGTTCTGCGATGCAAATCCGCTGGACGGGATCAATTGCAAGGATAGTATTGAGGTCACTGATATCGATTTTCTCGTCCTTATACTTTTTATCGAAAGATTTCGGAACCATATGTGATACTGCAGTTTTGCGCAGTGAAACGGGTTGTGAGCTCGTTCGTTCCCGGAGTTGCTTGGCAATTCGCGCGACTTTTTCTTCGTGAGAACCCATTTTGGGATTGTACAAATAAGAGGGACCTATTGTCAAAGTAACTCAATTGACGGGGTGCACGCCAAGAAAGTTTTTTTGAAGAAAAGATAGTCGGGCGCCTTTTTTTGCCTTTTGTCTGACAGTGTGACAAGCTGTCAGACAATGAGGGCGGTGAACATGGCGACTATTTTAGATGAACTAGAACAACGACGGAAAGAAGCTAGGGAGAAACTTAATTCAATCGGCGATATGCGACGGGGTTCGTTGGTTGAGCGTTTTAGAAAATGCGGTAAACCCTCCTGTCGATGCGCGACCGATGATTCGTACGCTCACGGACCCTGTTGGTCACTCACTCGTGGCGTCAAAGGGAAAACGTTAACTCGT
>JBBCAV010000246.1:0-11259 GCA_051382305.1 Bdellovibrionota bacterium FG-2 | reverse complement strand
GGTCTTGCCCTGCTTGTTGGGATGCTGAAGTTGCAAGTAGCGAGTTGCCATGTATGATTTCGGACGAATGTCCTCGGGCGAAAACTTAGTTTTGCGCTGAATGTCGTACTCGTTAATGATGACAAGACTAAAAGTCTGTAAGAGCTTCTCTTCGAGTGCTTCATTGAGTTGCTCGGGGTGATCATCGGGCAAAAGGCCCATTTCCTTAGCAAGCCCGAAATTGAAAAACACCACGCGTCCGCCATTTCGGGTACGAACTTGATATTCAACGGCGACCGCCGGAACTGCACGTTTGAATGAATGCTCACCGTTGATTTGGTCAAATTGTGAGTAGGGCTCAGCCTGGAAACCTGGTTTTGTAATCAGGGGCAGCGTTGCGCTCTGGACTTTCATAGCTAACCTATCGGATAATCATTGGAGAAATTTAATTTCTTCTTTAGATTGTCTTTAAATTGTTCACTAACTTGCTCAATGGTGTGCTCAAAGATGGCAAAATATCAACCCTCACTTGTGCTCTACTCCGGCGGTCAAAATCGAACTAATGCCGTTCTGCATCGTGAATTAGTTCAGATGGCAAAACGCAAATCACGAGGCCCCATCAGACTCACCTACATTCCATTTTGTACTGATGGATCAACGACTTACTTCATGAGATCAGTCAGGAGGTACGCCCGCTTTGGCGTAGGCGAATTCTGTAGCCTGGTTGCAGATGAGCGCCACACAAGCGCACAAATTCGAGAAGCTTTCAGTGCCGATATTATCTATCTCGCAGGCGGAAACACGTTCTACTTTTTGAAGGCCTTGCGAAAGCAAGGTTTGATAACTCACTTGAAGGAATTCGCCTTAAGTGGTGGAATTTTGGCGGGACTCAGCGCAGGCGCTCACATTCTCACCCCTCATATTGCCTTGGCTGGAGCCCCGGGCCTGGATCCAGACGAGAATGACGTGGGCTTGAAGAATCTCAAAGGGCTTGGACTGGTCCCCTTCGAAATCTTGCCCCACTTCGAAAGCTCACGCCGACACATAAAGGCGGTCCGTGAGTACTCAACGCAAAGTGAGTACCCCATTTTTGCTTGCCCCAACGGAACGGGCATCATCATTGATCAAGGTGTGACCCGAGTACTCGGAAAGGGAATTCAACTCTATTGCGACGGAATTCAGCTCTGAGGCGCTCAAAAAAATAATCGTTTCAAAAACCGAATTTTCGACTATACTCGACCTCGAATTCGAGGAGCGTTGCGAGGCAGTTCATTTGCCCTAGGCTCGAGTTCTTTTTTCAAACGGCGCTCACCTATTTAATCGTGCCAGGTATCATAAAGACACGATAATAAGACGGTGAGAAGCTACCATTTCTCCCCCTCATTATTGCCTGGTGATTTTAAAAAAGGAGGATTCACTCGTGGAAAAACTGAAAGACTACGTCATTGCCGACATTAAACTTGCCGACTGGGGCCGCCGTGAAATGAGAATTGCGGAAACCGAAATGCCCGGCCTCATGGCTATTCGTGAAGAATTCGCGAAGACCCAACCGCTCAAGGGAGCCCGCATCACCGGATCTTTACACATGACCATCCAGACCGCTGTTTTGATGGAAACCCTAAAAGCGCTAGGCGCAGAAGTGCGTTGGGCTTCATGTAATATTTTCTCAACTCAAGACCACGCAGCTGCTGCTGTTGCGGCCGCAGGCTTTCCTGTTTTCGCGGTCAAAGGCGAGACCTTGACCGAATACTGGGAGTACACGCACCAGATTTTTGAATGGCCCGATGGCGGCTACACCAACATGATTTTGGATGACGGCGGCGATGCAACCCTGTTGCTTCACTTAGGCACGCGCGCGGAGAAGGACCTCTCCGTCCTTGCCAAGCCTACCTCTGAAGAAGAAACGATTTTGTACGCCTCCATCAAAAAGAAACTTACCGTGCACCCGACTTGGTACTCCAAGCGTTTGGCCCAGATCAAAGGCGTCACCGAAGAAACCACCACCGGCGTTCATCGCCTGATTCAGATGCACGCACGCGGCGATTTGAAGTTTCCTGCCATCAACGTCAATGACTCGGTTACCAAATCGAAATTTGACAATCTCTACGGCTGCCGCGAGTCTTTAGTGGACGGCATCAAACGCGCAACCGACGTCATGGTTGCCGGAAAAGTTGCAGTCGTTTGTGGCTACGGCGACGTAGGCAAGGGATCGTCTCAGGCTCTGCGCGCTCTTTCGGCTCAAGTCTGGGTCACCGAAATTGATCCGATTTGCGCACTTCAAGCCGCGATGGAAGGCTACCGCGTGGTCACGATGGATTATGCAGCAAAGCACGCTGACATTTTCGTCACCACCACCGGTAACTACCACGTCATCACCCATGACCACATGAAGGCGATGAAGAACCAAGCCATCGTGTGCAATATTGGTCACTTCGACAACGAAATCGACGTCGCATCGCTTGAGCAGTACAAATGGGAAGAGATCAAACCCCAAGTCGATCACGTCATTTTCCCAGATGGAAAACGAATCATCCTGCTAGCCAAGGGCCGTTTGGTAAACCTGGGTTGCGGCACAGGTCACCCCAGCTACGTGATGTCCTCGTCCTTTGCCAATCAAACGATTGCGCAAATCGAGCTCTTCACACGAACGGATAAATATCCATTGGGCGTGTACGTCCTTCCGAAGCATCTTGATGAAAAGGTCGCCCGTTTGCAGCTTAAGAAGCTCAATGCGGAACTGACCGTTCTTCGTGAAGACCAGGCCAAGTACATTGGCGTGCCTTTGAACGGTCCTTATAAGGCTGATAATTATCGTTACTAATTTCTTTTTATTTTGAAATTTATAAGGGCTCCCTATGGCAACGTGAGGAGCCCTTTTTATTTTGGGGATGCGGACTTGAGTCGCAGCCCGTCTTCATCTACGGTGGGGCTTATGAAAGGCATTTTACGAATCCTGGGACTGGCTCTTGTGACGACCCTCTTTTTAGTGCTCACCGTAAATTCGTTTCTACTCCATAAGGCCGACCCGACTTCGAGTGACTTTGGCACCTTTTGGGCTGCCGCGCGACACTATATCACAGGACAACCTTTGTACTCGTCCGTCAGAGACGGGTTTCACCCCTATAAGTACCCGCCGTGGACGACGCTTTTCACATTGCCGTTTGCTCTGCTTCCGCTGGAGATCGCGGGAGTGCTTTGGCGATTGTGTATCGTCGCATCTCTAGGTTTTATTCTGTTACGAACCGCTCGGATTGTGGGAACTTGGACTGCGATCTTCGTCTTCATTTCTTTTTGGGGCTTCTGGAATTTGAATCTTCTTGCCGGCCAAGCCAACGCCATCTGGATGGTTATCGCTTGGATCGGTTACGATTTACTTAAACGCAGCTCAAGTTTAGGACTTGTCTTAATGACCACTGCCTTAAGCGGAAAACTGTTTCAGATTTTTTCACTCATTGCGGTCCCCCGCGCGCATTGGCGGATGCGCTCTTTGGCGGTTGTTGCTGCGATTTTGGCCGGATCATGTGTTCCCGTTCTTTGGGCTTATGATTCGCCGATGATTTTGAATTTTCTCCAAACTTATCGAGAAGCGGCAGCTGGCGGTGGCCCCGCACTGGGCGGAGGAGGATACGGGCTCCCGAGTTTCTTCAGCGATCTGTTTTCGATTTCGCGAGCAAACGCGGGCGCTCGGACTATATTTTTTGTTCCCTGCGCTCTACTTGCCGCCTGGGTTTTTAGGGTCATTAAACGCACCTGCGCTGACGAGACCGAGGGATTCTTGGCTACGCTTGCCTTGGCCGCTGCGATTCATCCCATGGCTTTTGCGTACACGTTTGTGTTTTGTTATCCGTTTGCAGCGATGGCAATTCGACGCGCATTGGGCGGCCGTAGTTTTTTGCAGAGAGCGATTGCGCCCCTGGGACTTTTGATGATTGTGGCGTTTAATGAAAAATTTCTCGGTTCAGCAGGCGTTTTCTTGGAGTCCCATCAAGTGAAGGCGTTTGGGGTATTTGTGATGGCACTGGGGTATTTGAGGTGCGGTTCTGTTGCCGGCGCGATGCCCCGCCGCCCAAGGACGAGCCGAATTTCCCAAGAGGGGAAGCTGGAGCTCTCAACCTCTCCCCCTTAACGCCTCGAACTTCCCTACGGCGGAAACTCGCTCCAAACCTAACCTCTCACCGATATATCCCCACCTGAGACGCGCGTCCCCGAGACATAAGTCAGCCGCTTCCAGTGCCGAATGTTCTAGTTTTAGTTCAAGGATATAGCGAATTGCGCGCGGCGAAGTTTCGCAGATTTTTGCAAGCAGCGCGGGATAGCTCCATCCGTGGCGGTGAGCAAGGTGAACGAATATCATGCGTACTGCGCTCCGATTTTGCGCCACATCCTTAATGGAACGCCGCGAGGCCGCAGCGGCCGCGATCAAGATTTCGCCTATCGAATAGTGTGGCAGCAAATAGTGTTCGGCGGGCTTTGGGGGCGCGGTTCCTTCAACCGCAACTGACGGATCTCCGGACACATAGGCGTGAAATCGGACTCGAAAATCTCTTTGTCTTTCGCCCAAAATGCAGGCCAATGTCTCAGCCTTGACCCACGGTTGTACCGTCGCGCCAGCCACATCACGATAGGTGGACCATATCCATTCAAGCGGATCATTACAAAGGTCGCTTCGACAAGGATTGAGAGCCACATACCTCACCTGTCTTTTCAAATGTCGCAAATCTGGAATCACGGTGGGTTCAACCCGCGGCTGCCAAAGTTGCGCAATCCCTTGTCTTTTACTAATAGAACTCAGCAGTCCCGCAATCTTCGCAGGAGCCACAAGCCGCAAACTCGCCGGCAAAAGCAGGTGAAAATGATTGGGCATGAGCACCGCTCCCAAGGCGTCTGGAAAGTGGGTTCTTAGAGAATTCCAAACGGGATGGGCCTCTTCAAATTGCTTAAACGGCTGATAAGGGGCGTTTGCTCGAACAGTCCAATGATTCCACATAGGCAAAACAGAGTGCAAGCCGGTTGCCTGGGGGCGCGCCTGGGGGCGCGCGGAAACGTATTGTATTGTTCACCTCCCTAACCCTATCTTCCCTATTTCCGCAATAGGGAAGCTGGAGCTCTCAACCCCTCCCCCTTAACGCCTCGAGCTTCCCTACGGCGGAACCTCACTTTGGCACCTCAGCACAGCGAGGTCGATTTTAAGCAAAGCCTTAGCCAGATCGAGCCTTGACGCACTGCGACGCGCGTGATATTCCCCATCCACTTATGAAAAAACTAATCCTAGCGCTTGTCCTCCTCTTTTCAATCGCCTCCCAGGCCGCCCCGACCGCGATCAAGATCAGCGGAAAAAAGGCGAAGAACATGATTTCAGCACTCGTCGCTCTGGGCGTAAATTATGAGGGCGCCGCCGGAACGCTGTACTACTCCATTGAGCGCGTCGCCTGCGCAAAACATCACAATACGGCGCTTGATCCGAGTGACCCTCGCTTCAATCGACCCACTTATGACTGCAATTCTCCGGAAACCGACAACAACCGCAAAGCCAAGGCACTTGTAAATGCGCTCATCAGCGCGGGCGTTCCCTCGGATTCGGGAATGGGTCAAACCTGGTATGGAGTGAACAACGTCGTTTGCATGGACCATCACTTCGAAACCTCAATAGCCCAACGTTATAGTTGCGAGATGTCGCCAGAAATTGATTTCTGATTCTATTTTGACCCTAACGGCGGCGTCAGTCTGACCCCGGTTTCCACCTGCACTTTTTTAACGCGACAAATCAAAATAAATAATTTCCTCCAGTTGCTGTGATAAGGGAGTGGCTCGATATCTGCACAGCCAGCCGCTAGAAGTCTTTTAATACACGGGGATTTGATTCATATGAAGAGCCTGCATCTATTTATGATTTTGCTAAGTCTCACAACAAGCACCGCTTTTGCGGATAGCTTCACAATTGGCGGAGGCGGCCAAGGCGTTTCGCCCGACGATCTGGACGTTCCCAAGTATCAAAAAAAATATGAAGAAGCGGCTTCAATCCTAAATTCATTACAAGGAATTCTCTCCACGCTCGAGGCGAAGGCTCAATCAACGGCAAAAACTCTCGATGAAAAATCAAACCTCGCCTCCTCACTCCAGACCAAGATTCAGCAAAATGCACAAAATCTGCAACAATATACCCAAGCTCTTCAAGACCTCTCCCACGAAGTTTCTGCCGCCCAAGCCGAACTCCAACAACTGGACTACGCCAGACCTGCGCTCAGCAATAGACTTGAATCTCTAAAGAGTGAAACCGCCACGTTAGAAAGACGTTTCAATGAGGCTCAATCACTGGCCAATCAAATGGGCGCGCAGGCGGAATCAGCCGAACAGCGCGCGGCTTCACAAAAAGCAACCGCGGACCAACTCAGATCAGCCGTGGTGCAACTCCAGAATCAACAACGTGATTATTCCGCGCAGGTTTCGCAATTAAGCGATGCGATCCCTCAACTGACACAGAAAATGCGACAACTCGAAGGGGCCCGAAGTTCATTGGAACGAGACATCCCAGGGCTTCGCTCTCAGGTGGATTCCGCTGGGGCCAAGGCAAGAGAAAAAGCGGGCCGGGCAAGAGAACTCGACGCTCAAGCTGCCGACCTCGAACGAAAAGCCGCGCAAGCTGAGGCGGCGGCAGACCCCAACGCGCCGGTGCTGAGAAAATTCGCGGACGGCGCGCGCGCAAGCTAAAGATGCCCAAACAGAACTCGCAGTCGCTCAACGCGCGCTCGCCGGTGCGACAAATCAACTGAGTGCTTCGGAAAGACAACTATCAAACACCCAGACTGAATTGCAAAACACCCAAAATTCTTTGAATGATTCCCAAAGAAAATTAGAGGTCGCTCGCAACGAACTATCCACCATCGACTCGCGTATCAATCAAAAGCGACAAGAACTGGGCTCCCCTGAAAACGGCCTAGCTGAGGCGCAAAGACAGGCGCAAAATCTGCGCGCACAGGCCAATACGGCAAGCCAACAGGCCGGGCAAATCAAAAGCCAACTCCAAGGCGTAACTGCAAATCTTAATGAGGCGTCGCAGGCCTTCAACCAAAACCAGACTCGCACTACAACACTCAAAAACCAGATCTCGCAAAACACCGCCAAGATTCAGGATCTTAAGAGTCAAATCTCGTCGATCTATTCTCAAAACGCCCCCCTTCAATCTCAGCTTACTTCTGTTTTACAACAAATCCCCGGACTGCAAAACGCGGCTGCCGAAGCAGCCGCCGAACGTGACAAAGTCGCGGACGGCGTCTATGACCAGGCGCAAGTTGTTGCAAGCGCGAAGGCCACCCTTGATTGGGTCAAAGAAAATCTGCGAGTTGCCATCGAACAAGCCGTTGCCCAAGGCGAAGCGGAAGGCACCGCCGATGGCATGAAAGAAGGGGCCAGCCAAGGGGCACTTCTAGGTACGCGAGACGGCAAAGAAGTGGGAACCCGCGAAGGACACGACGAAGGCATTGCCCAAGGGATTGCGCAGGCAAAAAACGCGGGGATGCAAAAGGGGAATTTCGATGGCGCCTCCCAAGGCGGCGCAAAAGGTGCGCAGGACGGACAAGCTACGGGCGCTTACGATGGCGAACAATCGGGTCGGACACAAGGCTTGCTCGCTGGGTTTGAAGCCGGGCGGGAAGTTTCCAAACGCGCAAGTGGAAAAAGCCTATTTGAATGCCTACGATTATGCTTTCAAGAAAACGGCCGCAGACACATTCGACAATGTTTACCAAGACGCCTATCACTTTCATTATGACGAAGCCTACAAAGTCGCGTACACCCACGCCATCAATCAGGACTTCTCTCAAGATTATAAGTCCGCTTATAACGCCGCATTCAAAGCTTCCTACGATGCGGCCTACAAACAAGCTTACGATGGAATCTATACCCCGGCCTTTCAGAAAGCCTCTAACGACGCTTATCAAAAAGCGTTTCCCACTCGCGTAGAAGAGGGACGAAAAACGGGTTATGCGCAGGGTTTTGACCGCGGCAAAAACGAAGCCTACACTAACGATTACAACCAAGGTTTCGCAGCCGGCGACAAAACAGGCTATGACGAAAATTTTTCAAAAACCTACCTGATCGCCGAGAAGAAAGCCTACCAAGATCGCGTGGCCTTTTTCACCACTCACGCAGTCTTTAAGATCGATGGCGGCGAAGTCGTTGATTCCAACCACGACACGATTTTCGCTCCGGGTGAAGTCGCAACGCTCAAATTAGCGCTTCGCAACTTTGGAAAAATCTCGCAAAAAGAACGAGGTTCGGGTACGCCTGATCTCTCAATCAGCAGCACTTCTTCCCGCAAATCAAACGATTGTTTTACGCAAAATCCCTGCACAATCAAAAGTGCTCCTGACCGAAATTGGTAAATTTCGTCTAGCCGAGTTTGCCGAACCCGGCAGTGAGCACATTTTGAAAGTCGAAGTTTCCCAAGGGACGACCTTGCTAGCAACTCAACAATTCACATTAAAGGCGGCCTATCCTTATATTGTGCCCGCAGTTCAGGTCTAAAATTTTGCGATTCCGGGTCAAGCCAACCCCGTGGCGATCAAAATTCAAAACCGCAGCACCCAAGCTTCTGCCAACCCGGTTCGTGTTACCTTTGCTTCCGTGGATCACCTGGCCACCCTCACACCTGAGTCCCAGCAGCTCAGCGTGATCGCTGCAGGGGCCGCCGTTGACGCCGGGTTTTCGTTCGAAGTGGACGAGTAAAATTCCTTTAAGACTCTCGAATTCGAAATTCGAGTGTTCGAAGGCAACTGGTTGCTTGGCAAGCATCGCTTCAAAGTCGATTCTTCCAAGCGTTGGACCTACAATGAAACCGCCAATGGCCTGGTGATCTTGGGATCCAACTTGATTGCTAGCCGAATGGATGCCTCGGCCAAACTAGCCCAGCTCAACTTTGACATCTGGGACACCCGCCTAGAAGGCGAGCTCACTGCCGAGGCCGCAACGAAATATGCCCACAAAACGATCGTTGTCCCTGTCGCGGACGGTGCGATCGGCGACCTAGGCGTGAGTTCCGTAGAAGCGGCCCTCAAAGTGGGAGCCACCCTGCTCATCGGCAATTCGGGTTCAGACGAAGGATCGAAAGCTCTCGAAGCACTGATCGCGAAACGGACGAATAAAATCGAAGCTGAAGCTTTTGATCAGATCACCTTGAGGCAGGGCAATTTTTTCACTGCCGAGCAAAAGGAACTCATGATTGCCGTGACGACGTTTGGCGAAGATCAACCTGCCGAAGCGTGGGCTCATGCATTAGGGGAGTTTCACCTTTTAACACTTTCTGTTCCCGAGAAGATTGCGGCACTTGAAACTCTTTTCGCAAACCCTGATTCTGCGACCTCCCCCAAACAACTCATCACTAATGCACTGTTGCGAGACCTCTTCAAAGAAATGACCGATGACAAAGCGGTGGATGGCAAGAACTTCAAAGAAGGTGTCGAGAAACTCAGACTCTCGCAGTTTGTCTCGATTACCCTTTCGAAGAAAGGCCCGCCTCGCCACGAGCTCCTAAGTCTCTTGCCCGCGCTCGATGATTCACACAAGGACGTCGGCTGGTTTCTTTCGCTTCGCAGACATCGGATCAAGAAGTAGTTCTAACGCCCAGACGTCCTTTGAAACGCGTCGATATCAAGAGCCCCCGCCCCCATTCTCCCCTTGTCTTCAGGAGAAAGATTAGGCGGTGCTGGCTGTGCCGCACCCTTTAGCAATTCTTTGATTTTAGCCGGCGTAAAGACTGACCGTGATTTTGAGAGAAACTTTCCCACCACGCCTGAAACACGCGCCGAAGCGAGACTTGAGTTCAAAAAACCTGCGCGAGGGGCATCCGACTGAAGTACGACAAGGTCAAGCAGTTCGCCGTAGTTACTCAAGGGGTCGGGGGCATCAAGACTGCGGGCCGCCCCCACGACGATCAACCCGCCCACTGAGTGGGGAAAAAGTTGCGCCAATGGCAAGGGCCGAAACGGGTTGGGCACCCCGAGTCCCGCGGCCGCGACTAAGACGACATTCCTAGAAAGCGCTCGTGCGATTGTTTCACGAAGCAAAGCCGCATCGGCCTCTGAAGCATTTACGACACCAAACGAAAAATTCACGACGCCGGCGCCAAGATTGAGGGCTTCTTCGAGTGCCTTCATAATATCCGATAAACGAATCGCGGCTCCACTCGCGGAAATCTGAATCGGGATAATCTTGCACTCCGGGCAACGAGCTGAAATCTCCAGCGCAACTTGCGCCCCATGCTCCCCCGTATCGATAACCGCAATCCGCACCGGCTCACGCTTTGCGCGAAACACGACAAATGTAGCCGCGAGCAGAGCCACTCCGAGCAGGATTGAAATTCTGGTTCTCAAAGATCCCGCCCCGTCTTAAGTGCATTATCACCAAATTTTTTGCACAATAGATCTTTCATGCGATCCAAAGTATCTTGCTTTGCGGCCTCTCCCGTATCCTCAAAAAGGCCCAACTGAACCGCGCCTTCGTTTAAAACACATCCGGCGCCAATCAGCCTGAGCGCATGCCCGGGATTCCAATGCTCCTCAAAAAGCAGCTCAAGCATCTCGTAGATCACGGAATCCCGTTGCGTGGGAACATCCAGAACGCGCTGACGCGTCACCGTTTCAAAAGGAGGATAGCGAAGTTTTAGTCTTACGACTCTCGCAAAATCCTCGTCCTCGCGAAGGTTTCGACCCAGCTCTGCCGCCATTTCCCAGAGGTTGCGCTTAAGAGCAGAAGAATCGGCGACGTTTTTGTCAAAAGTCCTTTCGCGCGAAAGAGAGCGGGCCTTGGCTTCTTCGTAAAAAGCGGTGCTGCCGCGCCCCCAAGCAGAGTCATGCAGGTAGCCCCCAAATTTTCCGAGCTCCCGCTCGAGCGTAGACAGAGAAAACTGTTGGAGAGCCCGAATCAAAAAAACGCCCTGCGAATGAAGCCATTCTTGCGTCACCTGGCCACACCCCGGGAGGCACTTAATCTCAAGCGGCGCTAAAAACGCCGCCTCCTCTCCTGGCTTCACCCAATATAGATTATCGGGCTTGCAATAATCACTGGCGACTTTTGCGACCAAGCGATTTGAAGCGATTCCTACAGACACGGTCAGTTGGGTTTCCTTGAGAATTCGGGCGCGCAAGAGGACAGCAGCCTCCATCGGGGGCCCCCACAAGTGCTCCGTTCCAGTCATATCAAGGTAGCCCTCGTCAATACTCACGGCTTCGTAAACCGGCGTGAATGCGTCTAGGAGCGCAAACATTTTTCGAGAGAGACTGGAGT
>JBBCAV010000245.1:0-19313 GCA_051382305.1 Bdellovibrionota bacterium FG-2 | reverse complement strand
TTGGTCTACGTGATACCGCTATTGTGCGGCCAACACACTGCGGATGAAATCGATATCGCGCTCAGCAATGTTTCCCACCAGGAGATGATCACGAAAATCGCAAATGAGATCCCACCGACCCTGCGCCCATTGCGCCGCCGCCTGCTCAATCCTACTTGGAAAAGGGTACCAAAAACCGGGAATCCAAAGCGCTTCACGGCGGGCTGAATTGCTACGCCCTAGCTATACAGTAACTTATTTCCAACTTATTTTTGGCTCAATACTTTTCCCATCACTTCAAGCGTCGCGGGACTCAGATTTGCTTTGTAGCTGTTCCAAAGTTCTGCTGATTTTTCAATTGTGGGGTGCTGATCGCCTGAGAGATCTGAGGCCACAGAATCCTTGATCGCGTTTAGCTCTTCAAGTTCTTGGTTGTAAACTTCTCGTGATTCATCCGTCACGCTCAGTGCAGTGGCTTGCTCAATCGAAAGCTCTGAAAAAGCTATTTCTTTGGATCCCTCTTGATCTAAAACCACAAGGCCTGCGATTCCGAGCGTGCCGCCCGCAAGGAGTTCGACTGCGCCGACAAATGCCCGCAAAACCTCACCCACAGGATTGATAGGCTTGCGAGGGATCGCCGCATCCAACACCAAGCCCCCACCCACCGCAAGCAGCGCGCCGCCCACAATCATTGCAGGGACGTTGGCGGTGGCAAGTCCGACAACGGCGTGAGCCCTCTTCGGAGCCAGAGCCGAAGACGTGACAAGAGCGCAAAGTACCAAAACTAAGAATGACTTTTGGAACATGACTGAGATCCTCAAATTAAAGGTTTTCGTTTCTGATACAGTGTATGATCACAAAAGCGGATAAACTAAAATAGATAGAAGTAATGCGAATCATTCCTGGAGGGAATGAATAGAGGCCCTTTCGTTTCAAAGTCTCAGTCTTAGAGAATTAAGCTCCAAAAAGACTTTTCGTCTGTTGAAAAAAATCAGCAGCAGGAATGACTCGAATATCGGATTCGACGTATTGCTTGGGCCCCAAATAGACGAGGGTCTGAGAGGCCACCGGATAATCTGAAGCAAAAAGTTCTAAGCCAGCCAGGTCTTCTTTTCTCACGCGCGACGAGGATTTCACCTCAATGGCATGGAGGCCTTTTTCGCCGTAAAGGATAAGATCGACCTCATGTTTCGATTTCGCGCGCCAATAGAAAAGATCATACCCCCATTCGAGGTAAGAATTAAGGGCTCGAAGTTCCTGAAAAACCAGGGTCTCAAGCGATGCGCCTTGAAGCTCCTCGGTCGAATCCAAAGCCCCCTTTGGACGAATACTTTGAAAAACTCCTGCATCAAAAAAGTAAAACTTACTCTTGGAATAAAGCTCTCTCTTTGCCCGCTTTGAAAATACGGGCAATCGCGCGGCGATCATGAGGTCTTCCAGGATTGAAAAATAATCCTCGACGACTTTACGTTCAATCTGACAGTCTTGCGCGACATTTGAGACGACGAGAGGCTGCGCTTGCGAAAAGCTGGCAACTTCTAGAAACCGAGCAAAAGCCGCAAGGTTTCGGGTCAACCCCTCCTGCTGAATCTCCTCCTTGAGATAGGTTGAGACGTAGGCGCTTAAGAAGGCTTTGGGATTAGGTTCCGTATTTATGGCGGGCAACATCCCATGTTGAAGTGCGTGCTTTAGATCAAAATCTTTTTGCGCTTCAACGCTTGTTAAAGGGTACATCTCATACCGATAAGCCCGGCCAGCCAAAAGATTTGCCGCCCCTCTTTTCAATTTTCTTGCGCTTGAGCCCGTGAGGACAAAAACAAGTTTTTCATCCTCAATGAGCCGATGGACCTCATTAAGTAGCGCCGGAATCTTTTGGACTTCATCAATCACTATGGGCCTGGAGCGCTGCGATTTTGGAACCCAATCGAGAAGCGACTCTGGACGCGCCAATAAACGGCGATACAGCTCGTCATCAAGCAGATTGAGAAGAGCGGACTCAGGCAGATTTTGCTTAATCCATGTCGTTTTTCCCGTGCCGCGAGGCCCGAAAAGAAAAAAACTTTTGTTCAACGGCGGCTTAAACAATCTGGAGTACATAAGTCCATTTTAGCATCTAAAATGGACTGTGCAACCCCCTAAACTCACTGCCCCAATATCCTCTTCGACCGCACCACGCGATGATAACTGACTGCAAACCGATGCGCTTCATCCCGCAAGTGCGTGAGTACGCGATACGAAGCAGTATGAGGCAACAAAATCACAGGGTTTTTGCGGTTGGGTAAAAAGATTCGTTCCGCAGATACCTTAACCTCTTTGGCAGTGAAATCCCCTTCCGTCCTCGCCTTCGCAAGTCCCACCGCCGGCACCCCCTGCACGCCCAACTCCTCTAAAACCGCTAATGCTTGCGCGAGCTGCCCTTTGCCTCCGTCGACCACAATGAGATCGGGGAGCGCATCTCCCCCTGCACCGGCCGCGCCTTCGCTTTCCTTTAGCGCTGCCAAAAACCGCCGCGAAAGCACTTCTTTCATCATCGCAAAATCATTAGCGCCCTCTACCGTTCGTATCTTGTAACGACGATAGAGATTCTTATCCGGAGCTCCATCTATGAACACCACACGCGAGGCCACCGCGTCTTGCCCTTGAATATTCGAAATATCGTAACACTCCATCCGTCGTGGAAACTTCTGCAAATGAAGCTTCTCCTGCACTTCTTCAAGCGCCGCAAAACCATGCCCTCCAAGAGCCTTGCCCTTGGCAAGCAAATGATCGAGTGCATGGCGCGCATTGATTTGTGCGACATTCAACAGTTGCATTGCCGTACGATCTTCGGGATCAGGTAGATGTACGGGAACGCCGGTGGCATCCTCGAGAACTGAAATATCCGTCTTACCTTCCGTCTCAGCCTCAGGCATCACCGAAACCAAAATCTCCTTGGGCGGCACCAAGGCAACGCCCTTCTTTCCAGGCTGCGCTTGATCCACATAATATTGCGCCAAAAACTCGTAACTGATTTCACTCTCCGTAAGCCCCGGATCTGTGTTTTGCAGATGAAAGTGTTCAGCCGAAATCAATTTGCCACCCCGAATACGAAGGACCGTTGCATGCGCCTGCTCTCCTCCTCCCTCCGCCCCCTCCGCGCGCGCAAGCCCCAGAACATCCCGATCGCGCTCTGAACCTGCCTCTAGAACGCCTTGGGTCTGGGTCACCGCTTCAAGGCAGCGGAGCTGGTCACGGATTTCTGCGGCTTGTTCGTAATCTTCTATTTGGGATGCTTGCTCCATTTGGGCCCGAAGCCCATCCAGCCAAGCAGTCTCACGTCCCTCGAGAATTGCGACGACTCGCTCAATCACCCGGCGGTAGTCCTCTTGAGACACCTCACCCACGCACGATCCCGAGCACTGTCCCATTTGAAACAAAATACAGGGTCGGGAGCGATGGCGAAAGGTATTGTCCGAACACGCGCGCAGGCGAAAACTACGGGTCAAGAGTTCCATTGCCTGCCTGGCAAACCACGCCGAAGGAAAAGGGCCGAAATACCGCGCTCCGTCTTTTTGAACCCGCCTCGTCCATTCGAGCCGTGGAAACGCCTCTTCAGGCCTACTGAGCTGGATTTTGAGATAGGGGTACGCCTTGTCATCTTTGAGTCGAACATTGAAGCGCGGGCGATGCTTCTTGATCAGCGTACATTCCAGAATTAGCGCTTCGACTTCGGTTTCCGTGAGAATCACATCAAACCGATCGATGCGGCCCACCAGCATCTCGGTCCGGCCCATTTCATGTGGGGCTGGCTGAAAGTAGGTCGTAAGCCTGTTTTTGAGGTTTTTGGCCTTGCCGACGTAGAGAATTCCGCCTTCAGGCTCCCTCATTAGATACACCCCAGGCGAATTTGGAGCAGATTTTGCTAAATCTAGGAGAAGTGCTCGTTTGGACACTTGATTTTCCATCCACATCCACTATAACCAAAGTGACGCAAAAATTAAGGAGATAAAAATGGCCGGGACCCCCACAAACGAAGTTGCAAAAGAAACATTAGCCTACTGCATGAGCTGCAAGATGGATTTGAACTCCATAATTGTTGCTATGAAAGGCGATCGGATTGCTAAAGTACAATGCTTCACTTGCAAAAAAGAGCACGTTTATCGTGCCCCTAAAGGCGTCACCGAACCCAAAGCCAAGCCAACCCGCGCGCCTCGCAAAAAGAAAGCAGCAGACGGCACTACCCCTGAGAGCTCCATCGAAGCCGAATGGGAGAAGCTCATGAACACCCATAAAGATGCACCGATGAAGTCCTATACCATGAAGGGCCAGTTCACCTTGGGCGACAAATTGAAGCACACGAACTTTGGCGAAGGCATCGTCGGCCGCTTGATCTATCCCAACAAGATTGAAGTGATCTTCCGTAACGACATGAAGATCCTAATTCATGGTGGCGTGCCCGAAGCAAAGTAAATTTCGCTGCCGACTGTCTCAAACCGCCTTGCCTTCAATAATAGCGGCGAGTTCGCCTACGATTTGATCCAAACTTTCAGATTGCTTAAGCAACTGCTGAGAAGAATTCGCGATCTGTTGCCCTGCGCTCATATTCTGATTGGAGACCTGATCGAGCTCATGCATCGATTTTCCAATCTCGGCAACGCCATTGGACTGTTCCACTGACGCACTGGCAATTTCATCAACCAGCCGATTTACCTCTTTGGACTTCTCAGCAATCTTCTCCAAGAGTTCAACACTCGCACCCACAACTGCCTCACTTGCATTCACCTTCAACTGAATCGTTTCGGTGACCCCACCCATACTCTGCTTCGTTTGCTCCACGATCCCTTGAACACGGGATTTGCTCGCATCCAACAGTGTAGAAATCTCGTCAGATGCACTTCCACTGCTCCTTGCTAACTTCCCCACCTCCTCCGCCACGACCGCAAAGCCCTTGCCTTGCTCGCCCGCTCTAGCCGCTTCAACTGACGCATTAAAAGAAAGGAGTTTCGTCTGGAAAACAATATCGTTAATGAGTTGGGTTTTTTGGCCGATCTCGTTAATAATTTTCAAAATATCCGAAAACTGATTATTGCTCTCGCCTACGACACTTTGCATATCCGCACTGGCAGCCTTAATTCCATTAACTGCCGCCTTGATGTCGTTCATCGAATTCTTCCCGGCATCGACCTGCTCAACACTCTCCCGCGAAACTGCGGAGGACTGATTCGCATTATTGGCATTCTTTTGAATCATCGCGCTCGTTTCCTCGATCGCGGCGGCCGTCTCTTGAAGAGCAGAGGCAGCCCGGGTCGATGATTCTGCAAGCTCCTTAGAAGAGGCCGCAATACTGGCGGACTGACTCTTCGTCGAATTCGACTCTCGTGACAAGTTTTTACAGATCTCCCCGAGCGCCGAAGCAATTTTTTCTGAATACAATACGGAAAACAAAATGGAGGCCAAGACCGCAAAAAGGGAACCAAACACGATTGATGTCCAGGCCTTCTTTGTGATTCTCGTGGCATATTCCTTTTCGGCCTCGATCGTATCCGCGTTATTCATCTCGATATTGGAGAAAATGTCTTCGAGTTTCTTGAACCCGGGCATCAACTTTTCATTCGCCAAAGTCGGAACATCATCCGCCCGCTTTTCATTGAACATTTTTAGAATCAACTCCGAAACCGGATCGAGTTCTTTGAGAAGCGTTTCCGCCTCTTTCCTGAGGGTTTCCGCGCGAGCATTCATTGGAATTTGCAAGTAGCGCTCCCGCGCGCTCTTCATTCGCTCAACCGCTCTCTCAAAAAGCGTAACGTTTGCCGAAAACGGCGCCGGCTCTTTTCTAAAAAGATAGGCGCTCCACAAATACCTCGACGCGGTATTTATTTCTGAGCTGAGTTCCTTGCTCGTGGTCACTGCGGGAACCATGTTATCTATGACATTATTGAGATCCTTGGAAAGCACGCCCACCTGAAAGAAAACATAAGATACGACGAGAACCATGAGGATGACCGGCGTTGCGGACATCGCGATCATCCTCCCCCGTATTCCGCGAAAACTTAGACTTCTAAATACACCAATGAATCGGTGAATCCGCTCATTCATTGCGGCTATCTTTTCTTGAAACCAACGTAATAAATTCCTAAGATGTTTGCCCCATCCTTAATGGGCTTATAACAAGTGTCATAAGGCGCCCCGAGAATCTCCACTTCACCGCAAAAGGTTTCACCCTTCATCACAGACTCATAAGCCTTGTTTCTCGCTAAAGGGGTCCCCACCGCGCGCGTGCTATCGTCCTTGAGAACATTGGTGCTGACTCGAATAAATTCCTCACCCGCTTTGACGAAAACCGTGGCGGTTCCGCCATGCAATTTTTTTACATCATCCACGACGTCATAATTATTATTGATCTTCACTTTTCCAAAATAGACCGCGGGCACTTCTTTACCTGCAACGGTATCAGTCCCTTCAACCCGAGGAGCCCCAATCTTCGTCAATTTGGCTTCCAGAGATTCCAGAGATTTTTTCGTATCTGCGGAAAAAGCGCCGTTGGAAAAACACAAAAACAAGGCCGCAAGCGACAAGAGTGAAAAGGCTTATATTTCTTCTCCTAAGAAGAGGGCGTTAAAAATACTTTGGTTTAGATCCTCCAAGTATTACAGAGACGACCAGCGTAATCAAGAAAACCGAACCACTACACAACCATCAGCTTTAACACTTTGAAATCATTGAATCTTTTTAGAAAACAATACCTGACTAAAGTACTTTACTAATCCCACCTTTTGCGAGACTATAGAGGGTGTAGCTTAAGGGGGAATTTGAACGTGATCACTAGGGGGAAAGTTACGCTATTTTGCGCCATCGCGTCCGTGAGCTTTATGCTCTGCCTTGTGCTCAATGGATGCACGCGCTCAAAAAGCACATCGGGAAAACCCCTTGTTTCAATCGGAGGAACGCCAACATCCCCGCAACAACCCAACGGGACACCGCCTTCGCCATCGGTAGAACAAAACGCGAGCGTCGAAGCCTCCACACCCCCTTTACCCGCGCCTGACGCGCCGAAACTCACCAGCCCCACCGGGGCCCAAATCACAAACAACAGCTCGATTCTCGCCTGCAACGGCGCCTGTACCGCCGGAAACACAGTCATTCTTAGCGGAGGAGACTTTCAATCAAAACCCTGTGAAGCAGGAGCATTCACCTTTGAAGTCAAGAAAACGACTGACGAAACATTCGTCTTTAACCTCATCCAAGTCGACCCAGCGCAAACGCATTCCGCGGCGGTGAGCTTCACCTGGACAAGAGACACAGCTGCACCTTCGAAAGTTTCAATTCTCACTCCCGCCGTCAATCCCTACGTCTCAGGGGACTCATCCTTCAATCTCGCAGGGCTGTGCGAAGCGGGTGCCGAAGTCGCGCTTGCAGGTGCCCTTACTGCTAACCAAACTTGCAAGTCCGACGGAAGCTACTCCTTTACGATCGACCTCATCAAAGAAGATGGCACTTATCTTTTTTCACTTTTACAAAAAGACAAAGCTGGAAACATCTCTCCGAGCATCACATTCACCTGGACGCGAGACACCTCACTTCCTTCGGCGCCACAAATTCAAAGTCCCGCTGCCAATCCATTTTACTCGTCAAATTCCACCCTAAACATAACCGGGAGCTGCATCATGGGCGCCAAAGTGAACCTCAAGGGCTCCGAAATTGCCGATGTCCTTTGTGGCGACAATGGAACCTTTAATTTCGCAATCAGTAAGTCAAACGACGGGAGTTACGATTTTAACGTCACCCAAACCAATCTTTCCGGCACGCAATCAGCCGCCTCTTCTTTGCGTTGGATCAAAGACTCGGTCTCTCCCGCTGCACCCGTACTCGCGTTCCCAATGAGTAACCCCCTCACTTCTTCTGATTCAACACTGTCACTCAGTGGAGCCTGCGAACCCTTTGCAAAAGTCTCAATCGCTGAGGACGACGCACCCAGCACGCCATCGAGCGAAGACATGTGCATCGGATCTTGGTATAGCTTGGATTTTATAAAAACGATCGACGGAGTTTACCCCCTCACCATCACCCAGGTCGATCTCGCTGGAAACGCTTCGAGCGCCACGCATTTTACCTGGATTCGAGACACCTCAGTGCCAGCAACACCGACGATCACCCAACCCTCAAATGCTGCGACCACCTCTAACACCTCGCAAGTTTCAATTGCAGGAATTTGTCAAAGCGGTAACAGCGTCACTCTGTCTGGCGCGAGCGATCAAACCACAACGTGCGCCAACTCCACTTACAGCTTCAACTCCTCGAAAGACCAAGATGGCACTTATTGGTTCGCAGTCTCCCAAACCAATCCTGCAGGCACAACCTCCGCCGCGGCAAATCTGACGTGGATCCGGGACACCCAAACGCCGACGCCTCCGACGATAACCAACCCTGCCTCAAGCCCTGTCTATTCGAACTCAACCGTTACGCTCTCGGGAAAATGTCTAAGCAACGCTACCGTCTATCTCACAGGAGATGCGACGGCCAGCACACTTTGTGTTTCACAATCCTACTCCTTTGAAGTTTCAAAAAGCGTCGATGGAACCTACAATTTCAGCATCTCGCAGATCAGCCTCGCTGGAAACCCATCTCCTGCTGCGCCTATCTCCTGGATCAGAACCTCCACTATGCCCTCAACCCCCACCCTCACTTCGCTCGCTCAAAATCCCATCACGACGAATACCTCAACCTTACCGCTGGCGGGTGGGTGCAATGACGGTCATACGGTCACAGTGTCCGGAGATTTAACTCAAACACAGCTTTGTAATCAGCAAAGCTACGGGTTTGTCGTAAGCAAGACCCTCGACGGCGTGTATACCTTCGCAATTAGGCAAACAAGCCCCAGCGGAATTAACTCCGGACTCATCTCCGTTCAGTGGACTCGCGATACGGTCTTGCCCGTGACCACCATCACTTCAACACCGCCCGGACAAAACCTCGCGACTTCCGCAAGTTTTAGTTTTTCGACAAGCAAGACGAATACAATTTTTCAATGCCGTATTGACGGAGCCGCCTATTCTAACTGCCTATCACCCACGAGTTTCTCAACTATGCCCAATGGAACCCATACGTTTGAGGCATTCTCCGCTGATCTCCTTGGGAACCAAGGACCCACCAAAAGTCACACATGGAACCAAGAAGCCTACAATACTTTAGCCCTATACCACTTCGACAGTAACCCGGGTCCCACACTCGACAGCAGCGCTTTCACAGGAGCCCTTCACAACACCCTTACCGACAACGGTACGACCGCTGGATCGGCTGCCAAGTTCGGAAATTCGCGCAGATTCACCGCAGCAGCCTCGCAATCCATGCAGGCCCCAGACACGGCCGCGCTACAACTTTCCACAAAGACACTTACCGCAGAGGCTTTCGTGCGGCTCGGTTCATTGCCCACAACCACAACGGCCTACACGCTTGTCAGCAAAAGTGATACCTCCCCACAAATGGGGTGGGTCTTTAAACTCAAAAAAATCAGCACGAGCTATTACTTGTCCTTTGGGGCCAGTCTCAACGGAAGTACAATCACCTGGAAAAACTCTTCGGCAATCACCGTTGACATCACGAAGTTCCACCATGTGGCCGTGACCTGGAATCAAGGAACAGTGAAATTCTATTATGATGGCCTCGCCAAAGGATCTGCGACCATTGGGACTGCAGGATCCGCGGCTCTGTTCAAATCCACGGCGCCGCTTCGAATCGGCGCATCTTCTTCCGGCGAAAATTTAGATGGCGACCTAGACGAGCTACGGATCTCGCAAATCCTCAGGGGGAGCTCAAAATTCTCAGTCCCCACAGAAGCCTATAGTCCAGAGTAAATTCTAAGAAACCACAACAAAGACGGATTTAGCTGGAAGAAGTATTGATCTCATGGGAAATCTATTTCTCATGCGGCGCCCCTGGATTCTTATCGCGGTTTTTGGTCTATCAATCCTATTCTTCACAAACATTGCCACAAAGGTCTTCGATAATGGAACAGGATCTTACAGACTTGAAAATACAGATCACATTTCCCATTGGGGAAGCGCAATTCTGTTCTACTTTAATGGCTTCGATGTCTATCGCCTCCCCTCTAGCCAGTTTTGTGCTCCATCTGATTTGAGCGCCCAAAATCGCTATGCTCGCGAATTTGTAAGGCCCGATCTTTCGTGCGCGGTCCCCGGGCACATGAAAATCCCGAGATTCTTAGTGAATTGGCAGACCCGAGTTCAGAACTATCCACCGGGTGCGTTTTTGTATTCGGCGCCTGAGGCTTTACTGCACTCGGTTTTTCTCGCGCCCTTTTCTTTGATCAAGAAATTTACCCTGTTCAAGCACCTCTTTGCCGCTCATTGCGCAGCAGCGATTTTTCTCTTTTGCCTACTCTTCACGCCGGAAGCTGATCATGCCGAATCAAAAACCTCCGACTGGAAGGCCTTGGCATGGTTGGTACTTTTGCCCTTGGTATTCATAGAACTTTGTTTTTGGTCCATCTATGGGATTTATGACCCTGCTTCTATTTTGTTTCTTTTTTTGTCGGTCTATTTCTTGCGGCAAAAAAAGGGGATTCTCTCGGTGGTATCGTATTCCATCGCTGTTTTTCTTCATTATCGCGCCCTTTGGATGCTCCCTCTCCTTGGAGCGGGGTTATGGGTAACATTCCAACAAGCCGCCAAGCCGCGCCTAAACACATTGCTCGCTCTTCGGAGACTCACTCCCCTTCTCTTTTCGTGCTTCCTCCTAGGCGCCTCAGCCTACTCGCTAAGTTTGGCCCTTCCCGATATCCAAACCTATGCCATCACAAACCCACTTCACTATACCTTCGTCAATGCCGCACGCTCGAGCGAAGCCTGGTATAGCCTAGTTGTCTGCCTAGGCGTGGTTTTGCTTTTCTTGGGCGCCAGGCGACTCTGGCTTCCTGCCTCACTCTGCCTTTGGCAACTCTTTATGCTGATTCAGACTCCCGACCGAAGGCCATGGCATGGCCTCTTTATCTTGCCTATCCTCGCCGCGTCTGGCTCTTCTCCCAAAAAAGCGGATCGCATCGCCGGGTCTATCGCAGTACTCTTCTTTTGTTTACAGCTAGATCATCAAGTCTTCTTGCATTGGCCATGGCCCCTGAGCGCCGGGTATTTTGCCCGATTGGTGGGATGGATTCGATAGGGCTTCAACCCAAACTCAACTTCAAAATCCCCAGCCGTTTTACTCGATCTCGAAGATTTGCGGCGCGCTCAAACTCAAGAGCTTTCGCAGCCTTTTTCATTTCGGCGTCCATCTCGCGAATGATACGACTGAGATCTTCGATCTTAGTAAAAAACTCGCCCGCCGCCTCTCGAATCTGCTCAACACAACTCGCACCATCCACAAAATCCAAGGCCGCGATAGCGGCACCCGAGTCTGCCGCCGCCCAAAGGCTTGCGCGCCTTCCCTGGTCTCCTCCTGTTCGAAGAGCATGCTTGGTTGCCTGCGCACGTTCACTCTTAGATCTGTGCGAACCGCGCGCACCCGACGGGCCCCCCATCTCCTCGTCATCATTCTCGCCGCCCATTGAAATCGGCGCCGCAATCTTCTTCTGGATGGTCTGAGGGGTGATGCCATGCTCTGTGTTGTAACGTTCCTGCAGCGCCCGCCTTCTACTTGTCTCATCAATCGCTTTGCGCATGCTGTCCGTGATTTTGTCGGCATACAAAATGACAAATCCATCGGCATTACGCGCGGCTCGCCCCATCGTTTGAATCAAGGAACGCGCGGATCGCAAGAACCCTTCTTTATCCGCGTCGAGAATCCCAACCAGCGACACTTCGGGCAGATCCAAGCCTTCTCGCAACAAATTGATGCCCACCAACACATCAAACGTTCCCAGCCGCAAATCTCGCAAAATCTCAATACGCTCGAGCGTATCGATATCCGAGTGCAGATACTTCACCTTCACGCCCTGTGCGAGATAGTACTTAGACAAATCTTCCGCGAGCTTTTTAGTCAGAGTCGTCACTAGGACACGCTCATGCCGCTCCACGCGTTTTCGAATCTCCACAAGCAGATCGTCCACCTGGGTTTTGGCGGGTCGCACCTCAACCACGGGGTCGAGTAGCCCTGTAGGCCGAATCACCTGTTCAACGATTTCACCGCCCGCTTTAGTAAGCTCGTACTCTCCAGGAGTCGCGGAGACATAAATGGTCGAATGAAGGCCCTTTTCCCATTCCTCAAAATTCAGCGGCCGATTATCAAGCGCCGAAGGAAGCCTAAAACCATGTTCGACCAAAGAAGTTTTTCGCGCGCGATCGCCGCGATACATTCCCCCAATCTGTGGGACCGTCACGTGACTTTCATCTACGATACAAAGCCAGTTTTTCGGAAAATACTCCAATAAGGTCGGCGGAGCCTCCCCCGGCGCACGCCCCGTCAAATGCCGCGAATAGTTCTCAATCCCCGAGCAAAAACCCAGCTCCTCAATCATCTCGAGATCAAAAAGCGTGCGCTGCCCCAAGCGCTGAGCCTCAACCAGTTTTCCCTGCCCCTCTAGTTCTTGTAAGCGCGGCTGCAATTCTGCCCGAACAGAATCGATCGCGCGCTTCCGACTTTCCAAAGTCGTGACATAATGACTGGCAGGATAAAGTGTTACTTTCGGAATCCGTGCTAACCGTACCCCACGCAAGGGGTCCACTTCCGAGATCGATTCAATTTCGTCGCCAAAAAACTCGACGCGTATCGCGCGCTCTTCTTCATAGGCTGGGTAAATCTCCACCACATCGCCACGAACCCGAAAGGTGCCTCGGTGAAAATCCACGTCGTTGCGTTTGTATTGGATTTCTACAAGTTTTCGAAGCATGTCTTGGCGTTTGATCTCCCGCCCCTGCTCCAAATAAAGCAGCATCCCCTCATAGGCTTCGGGAGATCCTAAACCGTAGATACATGAAATCGAAGAAACAATAATGATATCATTTCGCTCAAGCAACGAACGTGTAGCCGAATGCCGGAGCTTATCAATCTCGTCGTTGATCTGAGAATCTTTCTCAATGTAGGTATCCGTCGACGCAATATAGGCTTCGGGTTGGTAGTAATCGTAATAGCTGACAAAATACTCCACCGCATTATTAGGGAAGAACTCCCGAAATTCGCTAAAAAGCTGGGCCGCCAGCGTTTTGTTATGACTTAAAATCAATGTAGGTCGATTTACTTGCGCAATAACGTTGGCAATCGTAAACGTCTTACCAGAACCCGTTACCCCTAAAAGAACCTGTGAATCTTTGTTCTGATTAAGCCCACGCACCAGCGCCTCAATAGCTTGTGGCTGATCCCCGGTGGGTTGAAAAAGTGTATGAAGATCGAATTTACGTTCAGTGAATATTGCCATATTCCCAGGTTGTTCCCCCTGGTCCGTCTTTTAATATCACACCGCGCGCTTGCAAATCTTTCCGGATTTCATCCGAGCGGGCAAAGTTCTTTGTTTTTCGCGCTGCAAGGCGCTCGGCAATAAGGGCATCAATTTCGTCTTTGCTCACGGCCGCCGCACCACTCACCGCAGTCTGTCGAGCGCCTCGAATGCGCTGTAAATCCTTAAGTGCATCTTCGGGCGGGCGTTGTCCCACGCCTAAAACCCCGTCTAAGTCTTCCTCTAGGATCTCAGTCAGCAACCGCGCAGCCTCATTGCCGCCTTGAGCGCCGGTTGCGCAAATACGATTAAACTCCCTGATCAAAACAAACACCGCCGCCATTGCTCCCGGAGTATTGAAGTCATGAGCAAACGCGTCGCCCATGTCTTTTCGGGTCTTCGCACACGTCACCCGAAACGCAGCCCACTCTGGGGCTTCTACCAGAGCAGGACGAGCCGCAACTTCGCACGCCTTCTGCTTCGCTTCATAGATTCGCTGCAAAGAGTTCAGCGTTTGATCAACTGCTTCTTCTCCAAATTCAATGATGGAACGATAATGAACGGATAGCAAAAGGTAGCGTGCAAATTCCCCTGAATAAGTATTTAAAAAATCCCGAGCCGTCAGCACATTACCCAAACTCTTGGACATCTTCTCTTTGGCCATATTCACAAACACGTGATGAAGCCAATACTTCACAAACGGGGCTTTTCCGGAGGCCGCCTCACTTTGCGCGATTTCGTTTTCATGATGTGGAAAAATCAAATCCTCGCCCCCATGATGCACATCAATCTGATCCCCCAACCATTTCGAAGACATGGCAGAGCATTCGATATGCCAACCCGGGCGCCCCTTTCCCCACGGACTATCCCAAGAAGGTTCATCCGGTTTCGCAGGTTTCCACAAGGAGAAATCCAGAGGATTTCGCTTCATATCTCTCACTTCGACACGTGCTCCCGCCACAAGGTCTTCAATGTTCTTGCCCGAAAGTTTTCCATAGCCCGGAAAATCCGCAATCGAAAAAAGAACTTCGCCGTCAACTACGTAGGCCTTGCCGGCTGCGATGATTCGCTCAACCATGGTGATAATTTCTGCGATGTGAGTCGTAACGGTGGTCTTATGAGTAGGCTCGAGCACTCCTACAGTTTGACAATCCTTTTCAACTTCAAGCGTATATTTTCGCGCGACTTCTTCGGACGAAATCCCCTCTTCATTGGCGCGTTTAATAATTTTGTCGTCCACGTCCGTATAATTTCGAACATAAGTGACGTCATACCCCGCGCGTTTGAAGACGCGGAAAAACATATCCGCGGTCAATAAAGCCCTGAGGTTTCCGATGTGAATAAAACCATAAACCGTCGGGCCGCACGAATACATCGTAAGCTTTCCGGGCACACGAGTTTCGAGCCGCTCTTTGCGGCGGGATATGGAATTAGTTACGAATATTTCTTGGATTTCTGATGTTTCTTTTGGCGTCATAAACTTGGGTTAAACATTAACCCAAGCCTGATCAAGAAGCAAAAATCGTCTGAATTTCTTGTTCCACAAATGATTCATTGGCTTTTTTGGCCAACGAAATTTCTTTCACAAGCAGGTGTTTGGCTTGGTCCAGCATTTTTCTTTCCCCGAAGGAAAGGTCTTTGCTATGGCGCAATAAAAAGAGATTGCGCAACACTTCAGCGATTTCAAAAATCGATCCGGTCTTGATCTTTTCCATGTATTCGCGATACCGACGATTCCAGGTCGTTTGATCGATCTTGACGTTACGATCTTTCAAAATTTCATAAACGGTCTTCACATCTTTGGTGGAGACGATTTGACGAAGCCCCACTGAGGCAACGTTGTCCGTTGGAACCATGATCGTCATGAGATTATCGACGACTTGAAGAACGTAGAACGTCTTCTTCTTGCCACCGACATCCTTTTCCTCGATCCGCTTGATTACAGCAACACCATGAGCAGGATATACAGCACTGTCTCCAACTTTGAACATACTTAGAAGGACCTCCGACTCCGCCTAGTTGAGGCAGAATTTTGACCACCGGACTCTAGCATGGTGAGATCTAAAAAGTCAAACCCACTAGAACCGATCGACACGAATTCTGCAAACGTAAAACCGCGAATATGAGATGAGGAGTCATCACGCATCGGCGCGCTATAAGCAATTAAGGTGCCTAAAATAACGCACAGCAAATAATTCAATTCATTGAATTTACTGGAGTAGTTATGGCACCAACCAATGCATCATAGCACACTTTTGTAAAAATGACAGTGTAAGTGTAAAAAACTTGGACAGTGCGGTTTGATACCGGCGACTTAACTCTAAAGAGCTGACGGCTCGTCAGCGTCTTCTTCCGCGACATCAGCACCTTCAGGCAAATGCTCCATGAGTCTCTGGAGAACGGCTTGATGCTCAAGCTCCTCGCCTTGAAGCTCAACAAAAAGCGATTTCACCTCAGCATCTTTGACGTGCTGTAATGCTTCGGTGAAAAAGGCCCAAGCTTTTTTCTCACCTTCCATCGCAACTTCCGCAGCCTGCCTAGGCCCCATGAAAGGTCGCGGCGCGCCCGAATCTGGAGCTTCTATATCAAAAACCATCGAACGATTGACTCGCGAAGGCGTCGCTCCAAAGAGTT
Source organism: Bdellovibrionota bacterium FG-2 (assembly GCA_051382305.1). GTDB lineage: Bacteria > Bdellovibrionota > UBA1018 > UBA1018 > UBA1018 > CAIRTR01. The sequence continues at coordinate 3,337 of JBBCAV010000245.1, read as the reverse complement.
TTTTTCGACGCTCCTGAAGTTGCTGACCGTGCTTCGCCTCATTACGAGACATACTCTCAAACACATCAGCCGCATCCCCTTCGTACCCCCCACCCACCACTTTAGTAAACTCGATGTATCGCTCTCGCGCCTCTTCTTCGATCAAAATGGCAAGATCCAGGGCGTCTTGAAGTGAAATCTTTGTAAAATCAACTTTAGCGGTCATAACGGTGCTCCTTAAGTAAGGGTGTGAGAGATACCCAAATTCGCTCAAAATCACCCTAGAAGCAATAGGGTTTCTTTGTTTACCCTAGAAAATCAGGCCCTAGAAAGTCAGTCTAAATTCCACCCGCCGATTGGCTTCCCGAATCGCGGCAACCGACATCCCGACACTCTTGGGGTCGAGTGGAAACTTAGGACGCTCTTTGCCAAAACCCTCAGAATCCAAAAGCACTGAATCCACACCGCGCCCCGCAAGATAAGTCCGCACCGAAAGAGCGCGCGCTTTCGAGAGCCTCAAATTAAAATCCACCGACCCCAGATCATTGGTATGTCCTTCAATACGAAGACTCCGATAACGCCCCCGATTGACCTTAAGCGTCTGTGCAACCTCATCCAATAAGTTGCGGGCAGAAGCAGTAAGCACATCACTATTGTGCTCAAATCGAATTTCCTCTCGGAGATCCAATTGAAAAGGTGGCGCATCCGCAGGCTTAGGAAGAGGCGCTGGCGCAGCAGGAGTTCGCGCTCCTTGCGCAACTAGAAAACCCGCGGCCGGCGTCGATGCAGGGGTGTAAGAAGGCCAAAATCTAAGGCCCACGATCATGCGATAATCCGTACTGTCTCGCCCCTGGAGACTCGCAAACCCAACACCGCCCTGCATGGCAAAATCTTTCGTGATGCGATAATTGGTCCCCACAGAGAATTCAGCCGGATTTTGAAATTTTGTCAACGGCACCACCACAGCACCCGCCACCTCAGCGTTAGCAGACCAAGTAGGCGTAAGCGGCGCACTGACGCCGAAACTCAGCGGCAAGCGATTGCGATAATCAATGTTATAGAAGGAGGCGTCGGCAGCTCTACGAAAGCCAAAATTCCCGACAGTCGAGAAGTAACCCCAATCTCGCTGAACAGAAACAAGCATTCCCCAGCCCAGAGAATGGTCCGAAACGAAATACTCCTTATTGCCCGTCGGGAGCCAAAGCCCCGGAACCAAGGCAAAATGCACGGGAGAAACAGAATCCGAGAGATGAATTTTTGGAAAAACTTTAACATCTCCGAGCGCGCTTTTGTTGGCTTGATCAGGAACCGCAACCCAGTTCACGGGAACATCAAAATTAAAATCGACTCGATCCGAAACACGAAGACTCCCCACTGCGTCGAAAGTTTGAATTCCACTGACCCAGGTATTCACCCGCGTTCCATTTTCCTCACTGAGCTCCACAAGTGGATTGCGGACAAAATTATAAGTCATCCCAAACATGAATCTTCGGTTTGCACTCGAAACGGAGTCCATCCGCAAAAAATCGCGCACAGCCGTTTCTGACCGCAAAAACTGATCAGAAGAGGAAGGCGAATAAAGCTGAACGCTGATTCCGTTAGCGAAAGCGACAGAACTACTCAGCAGTAATAACATCAAGAGGGCCACAAAATTTGTCATGGAATCACCTCGGGCAGCACCTGCGCTCCACTCACAACAGCGCCGGCCCGAACTTTCAATGTAATCGATAACGTTGCCGCCGAAAGATAGGTATCATCTGCAAGGACAAGCCTCAGAGTTTTTCGAAGCGATGCTCGGTCAGGTTCTACTTGCCCAGAATACAGAACATCTACAACCTTCTTACCTGCAAAAACGTCCTGCCACTCCAGAGGCACTGCATTGCCATAATATAGGTGATGCTGCGAGTCTCCTGGCAAAGGAATCAGAGAAGAAAGCACCACATCTGAGAACATGCGACTCAAGAGCTGTCCGCTATATCCCCAAAAAGCAGGGTTACGATTCTTCTCCCACGCGCCAAAATACAAAACCCCGGAACAGACCTTAGGATCGAGGAGACAAAAAATTTCGGTGGGTGAATATGGATTGGTTTCGGCGGTGTATTTCACAAAATTCAGCTGAAATTTCGCCGCCGCATTTTCAGGTTCAATCACATCTGCACGAGAAGGAAGGTCGAAATCAAAAGCAAACAAGACCTGGGTGTCCTTTACCCATTTCCAATCCGCCGCAGCTCCACCCGCAAGCGGCGCTCCTTCTCGGATTTGAGCGACTTTAACTTTTTGGGTGCCCATGGAGCGATAAGGCAAGATCACGCTCGACGTTTCTTGGGCAGATAAAGGGCGAGCTTGCGAAGTAATCACTATCACTTGCGAGGTGGGCACAGGAGCAACCGGCGAACTAGGACAGGTTACGGTGGGTGTCGGGCTTGTTACTGCGATTGGCGAAACACTTGGCGATGCCTCGGGCAACGGACTCGGTAACGGGCTCACCTCCGGAGCGGGAGTAACGCTCGGTACTGGACAACTTGAGGTCAATGCACAATCGTCTGTCTTAAATCCCGCTTCCGCGCCATCGCCCACAGGGGGCTGCGCCTGCTCTGGTCTTGGTGAAGGAAGAAAAGAGTTTAATTCAGTTGCCCCAATTAAATGAGGGTTTTGACCACAGCCGCCAACACTCCACGCCACAGAGGAAAAACCAAGAACGAAAATAAGTTTCTTGCAATCATAAGAACGAAAAGTCATCCAATGCCCCCGCATATACCCATAGCGCAATCCCGAAAATGCTACCGACCGACTCATGAGAAATCCACAAAAATGTGCTGGTCGCATTGTGAAGATTTTCGAACACTTTTGCGGTATATTTCTGATAAGATGAGGGCCTATGTCTATCTACGATACTGAAATTATAAGGCTTTCTGGAGAAAAAACGACGCTCGCGCCCTTTCGCGGGCAAGTGCTACTCATCGTAAACGTTGCAAGCCATTGTGGCTTCACCCCTCAATACAAAGGACTTGAGGCTCTTTACGGCGAATTTAGAGCCCAAGGCTTTGCGGTCTTAGGTTTTCCCTGCAATCAGTTTGGAGCACAAGAGCCCGGGACAGCGGACGAAATCCAATCCTTCTGCACAACACTGTTTGGAGTCGAATTCCCGATGTTTTCAAAAATCGAGGTCAACGGCCCATCCACACATCCGATGTACCAGCATCTAAAAAAATCAGCGCCCGGCGTGCTGGGTAGTGAAGCGATCAAATGTTATGCGGAGCGCTTGATTATGCAGAGCCATGTCTTCGGTGAACTCATATTTCATAATTTTGGCGCGTAGTTAGCCATGGAACGCGACCTCCACCTCTCAGCATAGTAA
>JBBCAV010000244.1:0-2199 GCA_051382305.1 Bdellovibrionota bacterium FG-2 | reverse complement strand
ACTTTCAGGCGTTAATGCCCTCGGCGTTCCGGGCGAGGACCTCCCAGGTGTTTTCGATGCGATCAAGACGATTGAAAAAATCCGACAGCGCGAGAAAATTGTGATCGGTTCAGACGTTATTGTCGTGGGCGGCGGAAACACAGCCGTCGATATAGCGATTCAAATGAAACGATTAGGCGCTGCAAATGTGACCCTCGTTTACCGCCGTGGAACCGAACAGATGGGCGCTACCGTACATGAGCAAGAACTCGCACAAAAGTCGGGGGTTCTGATCAAGACTTGGGCGAAGCCCGTGCGAGTTACTGCTGAGGATGGCAAAGTCACCACAATGGAGTTCGAAGGCACGGAACTGAATTCCTCAGGAAAACTTATTGGAACTGGCAAATCCTTCACACTTAAAGCTGATCAAATTTACAAGGCAATTGGGCAGACTCTGCTTCCAAACACTTGGGGAGATCCCAAAACATTGCCCGAAATCGCAAATGGCAATATCAGGGTCGATGCCGATTTTGAAACCTCTTTGCCCGGAGTATTTGCCGGTGGCGATTGCGTAGCAGAAGGCGAAGACCTCACCGTCACTTCAGTTCAGCAGGGAAAACTGGCAGCGCTTGCGATCCATAAAAAAGGAGGCCAACGCCATGGCTGATTTATCATGTAGTTTTGCAGGAATTAAATCCCCCAATCCTTTTTGGCTCGCTTCTGCGCCCCCGACGGACAAAAAATATAATGTTGAGCGCGCATTTCAAGCGGGATGGGGCGGCGTTGTTTGGAAAACATTGGGTGAAGATCCACATGTCGTGAACGTCAGTTCGCGCTATGGCGCCATTGATTGTAATGGTCAGCGCATGGCGGGTTTCAACAATATTGAGCTCATCACCGATCGTCCGCTAGAAGTGAACTTGCAAGAAATCAAAGAAGTCAAACGCGCTTGGCCTGATCGCGCCGTGGTCGTCTCGCTCATGGTTCCCTGCAATGAAGAAAGTTGGAAACGCATTTTAAAGCGTGTCGAAGAAACCGGCGCCGATGGGGTTGAACTCAATTTCGGCTGTCCACACGGCATGAGTGAGCGCGGAATGGGCGCGGCAGTGGGCCAAGTCCCTGAGTACGTCGAGATGGTCACTCGCTGGTGCAAGGCGCACACGCGGATGCCAGTGCTGGTGAAACTCACGCCCAATATTTCAGATATTCGCGTTCCCGCGCGCTCCGCAAAAGCCGGAGGCTGCGATGGGATTGCTTTGATCAATACGATCAACTCGATTACCGCTGTTGATCTAGACGTGATGGCCCCTCATCCCACTGTGGATGGCAAAGGTACGCATGGCGGATACTGCGGTCCTGCGGTGAAGCCAATTGCGCTTAACATGGTCGCGGAAATTTCGCGCGATCCCGCGACGTTTGGTGTACCGATTTCTGGGATCGGCGGAATCTCTGTCTGGAAAGACGCGGCCGAATTTATTGCTCTCGGCTCGACCTCGGTTCAAGTTTGTACAGCTGTCATGAATCATGGTTTTCGCATTGTCTCAGACATGATCAATGGACTGGGCAACTGGATGAACAACAAGGGTTATAAGAAACTTGAGGACTTCCGGGGCGCTGCCATCAAGAACGTTAAGAACTGGAACGAGTTGAATCTTAACTTCAAGACGCTTGCGAAGATTGATCAAGACAAATGCATTGAGTGCGGACTTTGTTACATTGTTTGTGAGGATACCTCACATCAGGCGGTTTCGGCGACAAAGATTGCGGAACCCGTGCGCGCGCTGAGTAAGACGGGCAATCTCTACTCGATGAAATACGAAGTCATTGATAAAGAATGCGTGGGCTGCAATCTGTGCTCACTGGTGTGTCCTGTAAAGTGTATTGCGATGGTTCCTCAAGAAACGGGCAATCCGTATTTGCCTTGGACGAAGCATCCGAATAATCCGATGAGGGGTTAGCGGGTGGGCGGACACCGCTGCTCGGCACTGATATTGCTCTGATCACTCCCGCCAAACCAAGCGGAGTATATGGACCTACCTCCTACCCAAGGACAAATCTGGGTGACACCAGATCTGCCCATCAAGAAAGGAGGTGATCCTATGAGAAACAACAAGAGCTGTTGTTCTTGTCGGATCGAACTAGAAAAACTTAAACGTGCGCCGTGCCAAGGGCGCAACATCTTGCGGGTGTAAGTCCCGCAGACAAAGGAGAGCAAACCAT
>JBBCAV010000243.1:0-1008 GCA_051382305.1 Bdellovibrionota bacterium FG-2 | reverse complement strand
GATCCCCCCCCTCTGTTTAAGGCTTGAAAGAGAAATAATGTAAAAGTTATTCAGCTTTTGTTGGGGGGGGGGGAAAACCAAAACTCCCGCAAAAAAAACCGCCGCTCAGTTTTTGAGTTTTGTATATTGGATGATTCAAATATGGATATTGTGAAATTGTTTATCAAGCACGGTGCTGATATTCACATAAAGGAGCAATATTTAAAACACCACAGAGAAGGTGTGGCCCCCATTTTTTCAGCCGTTAATCGGCCGGAGGTGGTTCAACTACTCTTTGACCTGGGTGCGGACGTGGATGCTTATGACATGAGTGACGACACGGCTTTATCAGCGAGCAGGAACCCAAAAGTAGTGGAATTGCTGCTTAATGCCGGAGCCAATATTAATCACCAAAACATTCATGGGATGACAGCGCTAATGATAGCTGCAAAGCATGGCCGATTTGAGGTGGTCAAGATTTTGATAGAACACAAGGCGGACGAGAGGCTCAAAGACGCGGACGGACTGACCGCTGTTGATTGGGCCAAATACGATCCAAATGAAAAGGTGCGTGGTCTGGGTGGGGACCCCGGAGCCTTGGAGTTTGCACTCAAGCTCGGCCTTGGCGACGAAAATGAAATGCGGGCTAAGGAAAAGATTCTGGAATTATTGAAGACAGCATAGGGAGTTGTAGTTTATGAAAACACCGAATGCGAAACCGCCGAAGGCCAAGCTGTCGGAAAGCCCGAAGCGTGCTGGGTCTAAGGTAGACGAACTCAAGGCGTTGAATGAAAGATTCGGCCGGGAGGCTAGGAAAAAGAAGAGAGCGCTTTTGAGCAGAATTTTTTCGGGAAAGGTCGAGCCGGAGCAACTCAATAATGAAGGTAAGGCTAAGGAGTTGACCTGCAGTTTTTGTGGAAAAGGCAAGTCGGAGGTTGCTCAATTAATAGCTGGCCCCAGCGTTTACATCTGTACCGAGTGTGTTGAGTTTTGCGTTGAGATTCATGATGAGAATGGCACATCTAAAAT
>JBBCAV010000242.1:0-12448 GCA_051382305.1 Bdellovibrionota bacterium FG-2 | reverse complement strand
TTGCGCCGTCTGCGTCGTAAGTCGTCTGCGTTTCGTTTACTTGAGAGAAGTCAATATCCGCGGTTACTTTCGCAACCACATGTCCATCGCCCACCACTCGCGACAGCATGGCCTCTACGCGCTTCTCAACATCGTTTTCGACTTTCTGCTGATAATCGAGTTGCGTGGCCGTAGCGGCGGCAAGAGGGTCCGAAGAGTTGCGCGACAGCACTTTTCCATTTGAATCAACGACCACGACGTCGTTGATATCCATTCCCTCAATCGCACGCGCGACCAGGTTTCCGATTCCATAAACCTGCTTCTCTCCCAAGACCGTCCCAGGTTCAAGATCGATAACCACCGAAGCGGTTGCCTTCTTTTGATCCTCGACAAAGGGGCTTTTTTGAGGAATCGCAAGATGAACACGAGATCTCTTTACTCCGCGAATCGTATTAATGGTCCTTACAAGCTCTCCTTCTTGTGCGCGCCTTTGATTGATTTTTTGAACAAAACTTGTCGTTCCCAGCGTCTGTTTATCAAACAGCTCATAGCCGACGACCCCGGATTGGGGATAACCCATGGTCGCGAGTTCTAAACGCAACTCATAGAGACTCTCAGGAGGAACAGAAATATTTTTTCCAGTCGGATCGACGTGGTAGGAAATATGCTTATCCCGCAGGACTCGCATAATCGCGGCAGAATCTTCGGAGTTAAGATTCGTCATCAAAGTCTGAAAGGTGGTGTTTCCCGCCCAGAAAAACAACCCTCCAATAATTGCAAAAAGGCTGACCATCAACCCAATTACAATTACCTTTCGGATCATGGTGAGAGAGCCGAAGAACTCCGCAATATGCTTGAAGACTTTCTTTAAATACTCGTTCACTTTCTATACCCCCTAAAGAAGAAGACCACTAGACCTGCATGCGCATAATTTCTTTATATGCGTCTAAAACTTTATTTCGAATTTGCATCATAAGCTTAAGCGAGACGTCTGCCCTCTCAACCGCCAGCATTGTCTCGTGGACATTTTTCGTACGCCCGGAGACGAGTTCCTTCATAGCGGTATCTGCCTGAACCTGATGCTCATTCACTTGCTCCACGGAGTTTTTGAGAATGTCGGAAAATGTTTTTGCGTTATGCTTGGCATCTGATGCCGAAGATACTCCGGAGTTTGAATCGCCCTGTTGTTTCTCGATCTGAAATCTCGAAAAACCATCCCCGATTTGAGTCCGTCCACTGAGCCCTTCAATTGCCAGATTACTCATAACACGCTCCTTGATTCACAAAATCTACCTGCCAATTTCTAAGCCCTTTTGAGCCATTTGCTTTGCCGCATTCATCGCCGTCACGTTTGCTTCGTACGAGCGCTGGGCGCTGATCATATTGGCCATTTCTTCAACGGTATTTACGTTTGGCATCGCCACATACCCTTCGGGATTTGCATCTGGATGCTCGGGCTTATAGACCATTCGCGGAGGCCTTGAATCCTTGATGATATCCTCCACCATCACGCCCTGCACGTTTTCATCCATGGCGTTCTGAAGAACTTCCCCAAAACTTTCCCGATCCGTATGCGCCGCCAGCAAGGGATCTCTTCGCTTATAAGGGCCCCCTTCAGGACTACGAGTCGTCTCCGCATTTGCAATATTGCTCGTAATAGTATTCATCCGTTTCATCTGAGCATCAAGTCCACTGGCACTCACTCGCATTGATGAGAAGAAGTCCATTAATGATTACCTCCGCCTTCGCTCACCGCATACTTGAGCTGCCCGAGCTTCTTCCGCATGAGCTCGACCGCCGCATTATACATGAGTTCGTTTTCTACCATCTTCGCCATTTCAGCCGCGCGATCCACGGTGTTTCCATCGAGCTGTTCCACCCCATTGGGATCATCATAGATTTCGGGCTGAATCGGATCCGTCGAGGCAGGAGCGCGGTGTCCGGGGTGCGTGACCGCAGGTGCAGTCCTCTCCGAAGTTCCCAAAGCTTCACGCAGGGCCGACTCAAACTCCATCGCCTTGGCCTTGTAGCCCGGAGTATCGGCATTGGCGATATTCGCGCTAATGACATTTTGATTCATGAGGCGCAAATTCATTGTCGTATTGAGCGCTCCAATGATTGGATCAAAACCGGTGTCTATCGCCACTTGTCCACCCCCCGTTTCCCCATCTGGTACACTTCAAAAGCCGTACCGTCACTCTCGGCAAAACTTACCGCCCCCTTTTTTACACCCTCATCCCGAGTCTACGATAGTCCGCCAACTTGTTCCGCAGCGTTCGAATCGAGATTCCTAAGGCTCGCGCCGTGTGTGTCCGGTTGCTCTGATGATACTGAAGGGCTTCCAAGATGACTGATCTTTCGATATCATTCAGAGTCTGGCCCGGATTCCAGCTTCGGGCCGAAGCATCCGCACCCTGCAACTCTTCCGTCCCCGCCCCTAAACGGCGCTCAATAAAGATCTCCTGCTCACTCACCAGCGCCCCTGCTGCCGTAATCACCGCACGGGCAATCACATTCTCGAGCTCTCGAATATTGCCAGGCCATTGATGGGACTCCAAAAGACAAATCGCGCCTTCTGAGAATCCTTGAATTTTCTTAGCGTTTTTCTCGCAAGAAATATCGCGAAAATGATCAGAAAGAATTCTTACATCGCCAAGACGCTCCCGAAGAGGAGGGAGAGTCAAGTTCACCACATTGAGACGATAGAAGAGATCTTCGCGAAACAAACCTTCTCTCACGCAATCCGAGAGATTTCGATTGGTCGTGGCGATAATCCGAACATCCACCGGAATTGGTTTTCTTCCGCCAATTCGATCCACTTCCCCTTCTTGAATGACTCTTAAGAGTTTAGCCTGAAGACGAATATCCATTTCTGATATTTCATCTAAAAGCAGCGTTCCCCCATTGGCAAACTCAAACTTACCAGCCTTGCTGCTGACGGCCCCGGTAAAGGCGCCACGTTCATACCCAAAAAGCTCTGACTCCAGAAGGTTCTCAGGAATCGCCGCGCAATTGATCGCAACAAATGGACGACTCGAGCGGGTACTATTCTCATGAATGAGACTTGCCACAAGCTCTTTACCTGTCCCACTCTCCCCTTGAATGAGAACGGTGGCCTTGCTCTGTGCCACCGTCTTGGCCAACTGAATTACTTCCCGCATCCGCCGATCCGCCGTAATAATAATGTCCGTCATGTCTCCCCTCCTCCATGGGTCTTCTTACAATGCTAAAAGAAACTTCGTATGTTCCTCTTGTTCTTTTCATTTTCCAAAGTTTGTTGCGCCAAACGCTTCCAAAAATCATTTGTCTTACTCGAAGCCACTCCTTCGAGCGCCTTTATCGCTTTGTCGTAGTTCGTAGCCTCTCGCGTATTGAGCAACGCCCGTGCGAGATTATAGCTCAACCGATTCTCACCGACGCCATTCTCGACTGCTCGAGAATAAGTCCGGGCAACCTCGCCCCATTTGCCCTGTTTCTCTTGAATTTCCGCTTGGGCAACAACCACCTGTTCGATCGACGGCAACGGCGGAGCCCCTAACACACTCAGCAAAGCATCCGAAGGACTTTCGGCAGAAGCCGACGCCAGGTTCCTTGCCCCTTCTTTCATGAGGCGCTTTTCCTTTTGCAGATTCTCTTCTACTCCCACATAAATCTCCAAGGCTACCGAGCGATCGCCTGCCCGGCCCTGAAGAGACGCAAGCCAACATTTGAGACGAGAATCGTCTTGGTTTTTGGGCATCAGAACATTCGCTTTCAGCAAATGAGAAAGCGCGATATCCGTTTTTGACTCCTTTTCGGCGAGTAACGTCAAAATAACCTGCGCATGAAAGGAAAAGGGCGACTCAGGTACAACTTTTGACAAAAGGTCGCGAATCTTTTCGGCTTCCTTCGCGCCCCCTTTGATCCATCGCGCCTTCGCCTCCGTAAAGGCCTTCTCTGAGCCATCAAAGCCCATTTCGATATCTTCGCCACCCGCCCGCATAATCGACGCTGGAGAGCGGCCAGAACTATCAACGCTGGATTGCGCCTTTTGATAAACGCGAGTGAGTTCTTCGCCCAAACCCGCAAGTCCTAAGTCTGACGCCGTCTGAGAGAGCTTCAAAAGATAGTCTGTTTCCGTAATGAAATTTCCATTCGGAATCGATTTTGATTTTTCATTATAGAAGGCTAAGGCCTCATACCGCTTTCCGTTTTCGATAAGGGTGAGAATGGTTTTTCTAAAGATTCGGTTCAGAATTCCACCCATCATTCGACGCCCTTCGGCGCTAGGATGAGCTTCGAGCTCTCGAATGCCAGTATCAACGGCGAGTTCACTTTCGCCCATCGTGATAAGTCCGCGAAGGTGCGCTAGGCCCCGGAAAGCTGGGAAAAGCCGCATGCCGACGGCTCCATGGGAATCAAATTTTCCAGCTTCCTCAAAAAAGAATCGTTCCATCGTCTCGCCGTCAAAACCGCCTTGATCATCGCACGGAATCAGACGCAGCCGCGCCAGCGTCGCCCCGGGGCTCTGAGGAAAGCGATTGATGGTATCGTAAAACCATTTCCGGGCAACCGCGGCACTTCCTTCACTGGACATACGGGCGTGGATCTCGCCCAAACGAAACGAAGCTCTCCAAGAGTCCGGGAACGAAGAATACTTCTCAAGAACTAATTCAAATTCTTTTCGAGCCCGCTCATATTGCCCAAGCCCATAGAGTGCTTCTGCACGATTCACAAAAATCGCGGGAAACAGTTTCGCTTCTTCTGGAAAATAATGAATCCCCTGAAAATAGGCTGCCAAAGCTTGCTCATACTGAAAACGGTCTAGGAACAAATCCCCTTTTCGCAATGCTGCCTCTGCCTTACTCTTGCGCTCCGGAGCATTCTCAATAATCCATTGATATTCTTTTAGCGCGCGATCGGATTGTTTGAGTGCAAACAGACTCTCGGCGGCCCCCAGATGAAACACCCAAGCCAGTCGGTGCTTGGGATAATGCTCAGTAAGCCACAAGAAGCTCTCTAGGGCCTGAAGATAGGATCCCTTTTCTACGAGTTTACTAGAAAGAAACATGCCGGAATGCAGTGCAACTGCGGACCCCTTTGCGTCCCCAACAAGCGAGCTCAGTATCTTTAATGCCGCTTCGGGAAAGCCCAATTTGATGAGTGCATTGGCCCGCAGAAAAAGCATTTCATGACGATAATTTGAACCCTTGAACTCTTCGTCAAAGAAATCCAAAGCCCGAATCGCCAACGCAGGGTTTCCCTTACGATAGAGACTTAAAGCCAGGCGAACATATTGCGCCTCTCGGTCTTTGGACTTTGGCTCGTAGTAGGGAAAATGTTCATCCGGAGTTGTCAGCGAAATCCACTTCGTAAACTCAACTTTTACGTGAGTCGGATGAAAGGGCAAAAAGATGTCCGTTTCTTCGGTGAGAGGCAATTTACAATATCGCAGAACATCTTCGGCCTCCGCCTTCAGGCGGCCAGCTTCTTTCCGAAGCACAGCTTTTTTCTGAGCATCCCTTTCGGCTTGCTTCAAGGATTCTTCCCGGGCCTTTTGTCGCTGAGCAAATTCGACTGAAACCTTCGTCGGCCCCGGCTTGACCCAATAATCTATCACATAATGAGGAAGACTCTTCTCGCGGTAATCAAAAACCTCCATCACCGGATTCGCAAGCGTTTCCGTACCAGAGGGGAACTTCCACGATCCTTTAACCGTGACTCCATCATTGTTCTCCTCGAATTTCAGATCCGAAATTCGAGGATCATTCTTTACCTCTGGAAGAGACTTGAATGCGACTTTCCACTCTTCCTCTTTTCCCTGCGATGCGCCCAAATCCGAGAGCGCGATCCCCTTGAGAAAAAGTTCGAAGCCTGCCGGGGACTTTTTGAGGGTAAGGGGTACATTTTGGTCAACTTGGAAAACAATGCGGCTATGTGAACGAAGGGTATGAATACTCACGCCATCTTGCGGCCCTGCATGTGACAGAAGCCCAAGAAAGCACCCCGTCAATACGAAGAAGGCAAAGACGAAGTAATTGAGACCATCCTGGTGTCGTTTCATCAAGGTTTATTCCTCAAACCCACTTTAGAGCATCCTGCTCAATTTATGTCCGGCACTACACATCTTGTATAAGCAAGACCAATGCCACGGGCAGCCAGGAAAAAAAAACCTAAAGAAATTTTTGCCCTAGGCCGAATAGACCTAGAACACTTTGAACCGCCTAGGTATTTTTTAAGCGGCATTTTTTTCGGGTCAGCAATCGGTTTCATCCTCTGCCACAAAACCGCCAGAGAACGAACACTCACCGTCATGAAAAACGACAGTTTACGACGAGGCATTGACGGTATACCTTCTTTTGTAACAATGAATATAACAATGAATATAACGATGAAATCACCTCTCCCGATCACTCTGAATTTGTTCACGCTAGGCCTGGTTTTGATGATTGGAGGCTGCGCACACCGACCGCCGCTGGCCCCGCCGCTAGAAACTACGCCGATTAGCGCTCCTGTTTCTCAGGCTTCGCCCGTTCCTGCCAAAGTGGCCCCAGCCGAAAAAGTGGAGACAAAAACACCCGTGGCTCCCTATCTCGACCTTTCACTGGAAAAAGAAGAGTGGGCGCGGCTCGAGACAAAGCCGTCTTCGCCAAATGTCGCATTTCAAAACAAGAAGAACGCGGGAATTATTTCACTCAACAGAATGTGCGCAGAATCCGCACATGATCTCACAACCTTTTCAAAGCGCATGTTGGGCAAACTCAAGAGCGTAAGCGGGAAAACCGTGAAATCGCTCAAAATAGTTGGAATTCCCGCCATTGAAACAACAATCCAAGGATTACTCGCCAGCGAAAAAATGAAACTGCGCGCGCTCGTGTTCCGAAAAAACAAATGTTTCTATGATGTGATGCTCGTTTCCCGACCTCAGAGTTTTGCTGAAAATGAAGGTCCTTACGCACGTTTCGTGGAGAGCATTCGGATCGAAAAACTTCAGTAACCTTTTTCTGACGGGCAAACGCAAAAACACCCTGATTTTCAGTCTATTCTAGACAAAAACCAGGGCGTTTCGTTATATTTTTAAATCCTATCTCTAAACCTGAGGCGCTTGCTCCGCAGCCATTCCGCCCTCGTTGCTCTTCATCTTCGTTTCAACGGGGATAATCATTCCCCGCTTACGAAGCTTTTCAACTAGCGTCGTCCGATTCATCTGCAGAAGCTCACTTGCACGATTTTTGTTTCCACTTGTGCGAGTCAAGGCCTGATCAACCAAATGATTTTCAAACGCAGCGACAATCGCTTTGAGATCTACGCCAGAACGTGGAAGTACCATGCGAGGGAATTCCCACTCTGAAAGGGCGCCATCACCCGGAGGCTGACCTTCTGCGAATTTCTGGAAAATCCGATGAGGTAAATCACCCAAATCAACAGTGCCTTGGCCCTTAAGAATCACGAGTCGTTCCATGAGATTTTCAAGCTCACGGATGTTTCCCGGCCAGTCATACGTCATCAACGCATCCATGATTTGACCTGAAGGCGCCTCAACATTATGCGCGGTAAGCTCATTGAACTGATCCACAAAATGCTTCACTAAAATCGGAATATCCGTGCGTCGCTCACGCAGTGAAGGGATCGGAACGGGAATCACGTTTAGGCGATAATAGAGATCATCGCGAAACTCGCGCTTCGCTACAGCCTCTTCCAAGTTGCGGTTCGTTGCTGCGATGATGCGAACATCAACTTCAACCGTTCGTGAAGATCCGACCTGTTCGAATTGCCTGGTTTGAAGAACGCGCAGGAGTTTTACTTGAAGATGAAGCGGCATATCGCCGATTTCATCCAAGAAAATCGTCCCCCCGTGAGCCATCTCGAAGCGACCCTGACGAGTCTGAGTAGCCCCTGTAAAAGCGCCCTTTATATGACCAAAAAACTCGGCTTCAAGAAGTTCTGACGGAATCGCGCCACAATTCACAACCACGAAAGGCCTGTTGGCCCGAAGAGAGTTATCGTGTATCGCTCTGGCAACGAGTTCTTTACCCGTGCCACTCTCTCCAGTAATCAGCACCGTGCTATCGGTCTGAGATACCTTCTCAATAGTTGCAAAAACGTTTTGAATTGCCGGACTTTCACCCACCAACGGAGATCTTATTGCGAGCATCAATGCTCCCCCCTTAACCCACATCCTGGAGTTCTGGTTACTTTTTGGCGATTCACCCCGAATCGCCCCTAAGTAAAGGCTAAGCAAGTTTTGCCGACCTGTCAAAATTTTTTCTAAGATTTAATAAGACTATTTTTCTCTGAAGGAATCTGAGGGGTTACGTAGCCCCAATTCGGTCTCAATGCCAAACCCGAACTGCAAACCTCGCTCTTACTCTCCCCGAAGCGGGTCCTCAACGTATCTTCTCACCCAATCATTGGAGTGAAGATCGCCTCGATAAATGGCCCAAACAACACTCAAAGAGAGAAAAATCAGGGCCAAAAGCCAGAAGGGATACTGGTATTTGCTCTTCTTGCGCCAAAAAAATATCCCTATTTGTCCGGCAGCAAGCGCCGCGGGAACCGCAAAAAAAGGGAAAATCTGCACGACTGTATAGAGCCAATGCATCCTTTTATTATTCCTTACGCCCTACAGCCTGATCACTTAATCGACTTGAGAGCAGAAACCTTGTCGGTTTTTTCCCAAGTGAATTCAGGCTCGGCACGACCAAAGTGGCCATATGCAGCTGTTTTCAAATAAATCGGACGCAATAAATTAAGCGACTCGATAATGCCGGCCGGTTTGAGATTGAAAATCTCGCGAGCAGCAACTTCGAGTTTGTGAGCGTCAACTTTTTCTGTTCCAAAACCATTGACCATCACGCTGACTGGCTCTGCCACCCCGATGGCATAGGCCAACTGAACCAAGCAACGATCGACCAACCCCGCAGCCACCAGGTTCTTCGCAATGTAACGGCCCATGTAACAAGCCGAACGATCCACTTTTGACGGATCTTTGCCTGAAAAAGCCCCACCGCCGTGTGCGCCATGTCCGCCGTAAGTATCGACAATAATTTTTCGGCCCGTCAATCCGCAATCGCCCATGGGGCCACCGACCACAAAACGTCCGGTCGGATTCACAAAAAACTTAGTCTTGTTATCGAGGTACTGAGATGGAATCGTTTTCTTGACGACTTCTTCAATCAAAGCCTCTTGAATTTGCTTGTGGGTCACAGCTTCATCATGCTGAGAACTAACGACAACAGCATCCACTCGGCGAGGCTTACCGTCGACGTACTCGACGGTCACTTGCGTTTTTCCATCGGGACGAAGACAATTGAGCGTTCCGTCTTTGCGCACTTTCGACAAGCGAAGCGCAAGTTTCTGCGAAAGATCGATGGACAACGGCATGAGCTCTTCGGACTCGCGTACGGCGTATCCGAACATAATACCTTGGTCGCCCGCTCCTTGTTCTTTATTATGTAGACCCTGGCCTGCGGTCACCCCTTGAGAAATGTCGGGAGATTGACGATCCAGCGTCACCATCACGCCACAGGTTTTATAATCAAACCCTTTATCAGAAGAGTCATATCCAATGTTCTTCACGGTCGCGCGCGCGATATCAGCGTAATTCGCCTGCGCAGTCGTCGTCACTTCTCCAGCAACCACAATCAAACCCGTCGTAATCAACGTTTCGCAGGCAACGCGTGATCGCGGATCTTGAGCAAGCAACGCATCCAATACGGCATCTGAGATCTGGTCGGCCATTTTATCTGGATGACCTTCTGTGACTGATTCCGAAGTAAAAAGATAATTACTAAGATTTGCGCTCATTCTTCTCTCTCCTAACTAATTGGATCGCGTGTTGGCTGGGAGTTTTTCTTGCAACTTTTTTTAACTAGTTATCAAGGTGGATCGAGAACTTAGGGGTGGTCCCCTTGTTCTGTTCCTTGCGCTTACGGATTTTACCTTTTCGCGCTTGACGGATCTTACGAGCAGTCTTCGACTTCATTCTTCTTGATGGCATACTATTCTCCTGAAAGCAGTGATCTAGCCTTGACCCCCTATAAAAGTCAATTGCCGAAATCACAACTCGCAGCGTTATTCTGAAAAAAACCGAGCCACCTCCACCACCGTCTGATCACAGTTCCGCCGAGCTCCATCAGTCAACCCTTCCTGAAGGCCCCACTCATATCCCTTCACTGCGACTAAGAAAGTACGCGGATTACGGGCATAAAGCTGCTGACATAACCCAAGCACTCCCCCAACACTCATCTCATGAGTTGAAAAAGATATTTCATTCGAAGGAGTCACAGCCTGAATTTGGTAAGGCCCCTGAATCTCCTGCTCAAGACTCGCATCTACAAAAACCACCACATTATACTGAGAAATCAGCAACGCATCCTCGACATTAAGTTGGTAATTCGCCTCAAAATCAACAAATCCGAGAAGTGATTTTCCCCGAAGAGCGTCAATCACCTCGACGCCCAAACCATCATCCTGCCTGCCTGGATTTCCAATGCCATACAACAGGACCCTCTCTCCCGCTGCGGCCTTCATCTTCCCTTCTCCTCTGAATCTTTGATTTTTCGATCCAAAACATTGCCCGCCAGATCCACCAATACAATTTCAAGAGGCATCTGCCCCACCGCATGAGTCGCGCAACTCAAACAGGGATCATACGCCCGTATCGCTACCTCGACTTGATTGAGCATCCCTTCAGGAATATCTCGTTGCCCGCTAATCACTTGATCGGCTACCCAAGAAACCGCGCGATTCATCCCCTCGTTGTTACTCGTCGTAGAGACAATGAGGTTACACATCGTAATTTGGTCATTGGAGTCGACCCGATAGTGATGAAACAACGTTCCCCGAGGTGCCTCAAGCAAACCCACTCCCTCGCCCTTTCGTACTCCCGTTTTTACAAGCTCTCCCGAAATCAAATCAGGATCCTTGAGAAGGTCTCGAATGTTCTCGGCTGCATGAAGCGCCTCAATCAGCCGAGCCCAATGCATATGCATCGACATTCCGTGGGGCTTGCCGAAGGTATACGCCTTGTACTCCTCAAATTCCTTTTGCGCCAAGGGCGTCGGTATAAAATCACAGGCATTAAGCCGCGCCAAGGGTCCTACCCGGTACCACCCCTTCTTTGCGCCCAAGGACTGAAAGAACGGAAACTTCATGTACGTCCAGCTGCGAATCTCCTCGGAAATATAGTCGGCGTAATTTTGATAATCGACCTGATCAAAAATCTTCTTACCCTCGGAATCCACAGCGCGCAAAACTCCATGGTACAAATCCATGGCCCCATCTTTTCGAACCAGACTCATGTAATTGGAGGGAAAAGCCGCAAACCCATCGATCAAATCTCGATTCTTTTTGTGATAATTCTTAAAAAGCGTGAGCCCTTCTTGAATCCAATCCACCATAATATCGGCATTAAATTCAGGCGTTCCGACTAAAAGTTCATCGCGCTCGGCCGCGGTCAAATGCTTATTCACACCGCCGGGAATTGCTCCTGTTCCATGGATTTTTTTCCCGGCAGTCATGTGAATCACTTCTTGCCCGAATTTACGCATCAGCACTGCCTTTTTTGCAATTTCAGGATAAGCTTGAATGACGCCGACGATGTTCCGTTTAAGCGGATCCGAATTGACGCCAAAAAGAAGATCAGGGGAGGCCAAATAAAAAAAATGCAAAACATGCGATTGAAAAAATTGGCCATAATGCATTAGCCGCCGCATTTTATCAGCCGTTGGCGTGAGCAAATCCGAGGGCACGCCAACCACCACATCCATCGCCTTTGAAGCACAAAGATGATGGCTTACGGGGCAAATCCCGCAGAGCCGCTGCACCAAGACAGGCGCTTCCCAATAAGGACGCCCCTGAACAAAACGCTCAAACCCTCGAAATTCGACGATATGAAAACGGCTCTGGATCACTTTGTTGTTGTCATCCAATTTGATCGTGACCTTACCATGGCCCTCAACTCGCGTAATGGGTTCGATCGTAATTTTTCTCACCTTAGTCATACCTCACGGACTCAAAATGCAACTGTTCCAGACTCTGACCCGCAATCAAGAGATTCAAAGCCTCCCACAAGAGATCGGCTCGCGGTGGGCACCCCGGAAGATAGCCATCGATTTTGACAATTTCGTGACAAGGATAGACCCGATCGAGCAACATGGGGATTTCCTCATCGTTTGGAATCAGCTGATTTGCGACCGTGGGCCCAGCGTGAAAGGTTTCTCGCAAAAGCTCACTCACGGGAATTCCATTACGCATCGCCGGCAACCCCCCCGTAATCGCGCAGGCTCCAACCGAAATTAAAATCTTGCAGTGTTTGCGAAAATCCCGCAACACCCGCACGTTATCGCTGTTGCAGCAGCCCCCCTCCACGAGTCCGATGTCACAAACTTTCGAAAATTCTTTGATGTCATTTATGGGCGATTTGTCAAACTCGACCACTTCAACGAGTTTTAAGATGCGCTCGTCAATATCAAGCAAAGACATATGG
>JBBCAV010000241.1:0-13732 GCA_051382305.1 Bdellovibrionota bacterium FG-2 | reverse complement strand
TCCCTCGATTGGCGAAAGGCGAGACCATTGGCGCGTTTGGACTGTCAGAAGCATCATCGGGCTCAGATGCCGGCAGCCTTCGCACGAGCGCGAAACGCGAAGGCGATCACTACATCGTGAATGGCACCAAGCTGTGGATTACTCAAGGGGGGATTTCTGAAACCCTCATCCTCATGGCCCGCACCGGTGGCCCTGGCCCCAAAGGTGTTTCGGCCTTTATTCTCGAAAAAAGCATGGCAGGCTTCACCACCGGCAAGCGCGAGAAAAAAATGGGCTGCCACACATCCCACACCATGGAACTCATTCTCGAGGATGTCAAAATTCCCGTTAAAAACCGCATTGGCGAAGAAGGCGAAGGATTCAAAGTCGCCATGAGTGCGCTCGATGGCGGACGAATCACGATTGGAGCCTCCGCCGTCGGAATTTCACGATCGGCGCTAAACGTCGCAAGAAACCATGCCTGCGAGCGGCAACAATTTGGAAAACCCCTGATGGATTTTCAAGGAATTTCCTTCATGCTGGCCGACATGGCAACCACCCTTGAAGCTTCCCGTTTACTAGTTTCGCAGGCCGCATGGCTGCGCGATGAGGGCAAACCGTTTTCAAAACAAGCCTCCATGGCAAAGCTCTTCGCTTCTGATTCAGCTATGAAGATTACGACAGATGCCGTCCAAGTGCTGGGGGGATCGGGGTATACGCAAGACTTCCCGGTGGAGCGCTACATGAGAGAAGCCAAAGTTCTCCAAATCGTTGAAGGCGCCAATCAAGTCCAGCGAACCGTGATTGCGCGCGCGCTGGCCCGAGAAACTTAAGAAAGGTAAGACGCCATGGATTCTAAAAACGAAGGTGGGGACAAAACAACCGTACTTCAAGGCGAAGGCACCACCCTTAATCGCGACATTCAAAAAGCCAAAGAGCAAGAAGCCTGCCTCATCATCATTCGTGGAACCCCCCAAGGCCATCGGTTTTTTCTGACCCAAAACGAAATGTTTATTGGCCGAGACCCCGCCGCCGACATCAGCTTGTCTGATCAGAGTATTTCGCGAAAACACGCGCGCATCGAAAAGAAGACCGGCAAAGTTATTTTAACCGACCTAGGCTCCTCCAACGGCTCTTTTATCAACGACAAAAGAGTGACGGCCAACACGCCTATGACGCTCGCAAAAGAGGACATGGTGAAGCTGGGAAACTTTATCTTGAAGTTTCTTCCCGCAGGAGAATTTGAAACCCTTGCCTGGGGCGAAATGGACTTAGGTAAAAACACGGATCCGATGACTCAGATTTACAACAAAGGTTATCTGCTTGAGGCCCTGGATTCGGAGTTCAAACGAGCCAAAGCGCTGCACACTGATTTTTCAATGATCTTTTTTGATCTCGATCATTTCAAAAAAGTAAACGACACTTACGGCCACGACGCCGGCGATTATGTCCTCAAAGAGTTTACCCAGCTCGTGCGTTCCTCCTATTTGAGACCCAAAGACGTTTTTGCCCGCTACGGCGGCGAAGAGTTTGTGATTCTGCTGGCGAAGACCAACGCCCAGCAAGCCTCTGATATTGCTGAGCGCATTCGGGCTGCGGTCGAAGCACACGCTTTTGTTTACGAAGGCAAACGTTTATCGGTGACAACGAGTCTTGGCGTGGCAGAACTCACCGCTGAGATGGATTCGCCGCAAACACTCCTAAAAACAACTGACAAAGCCCTCTATTCTGCAAAAACGGGCGGAAGAAATCGCGTCGTTGTTGCGACTTAACATATGATTAAACTCCTAGATCCTTCGGTCGCCGAAAAAATCGCCGCTGGCGAGGTGATCGAGCGCCCCGCAAGCGTGGTCAAAGAGCTCGTGGAGAACAGTCTCGACGCCGGCGCCACCGAAGTGCGCGTTTTGCTCGAAGACGGGGGTAAATCCCTCATTGAAGTCCTTGATAACGGTTTTGGAATGAGTGCCTCCGATCTGGCCCTAAGTATCCAAAGACATGCGACAAGCAAACTCAGTACAATTCAGGAACTTGAGACCCTGCACTCCTTAGGTTTTCGCGGCGAAGCGCTCGCCAGTATCGCAGCCGTGACCGATATTTCACTGCTGTCTACGCCCCAAGATGGACAAGGCGCCTATGAAATCCGTGGCACCTCTCGCAACTGGAGCGGCCCCGAGCCTGTGACTTTTGGAGATTACCTGGGCAGCCCCCATGGGACAAGGATTCAAGCGCGTGGCTTGTTTTCTCAGGTTCCTGCACGCCTTAAGTTTCTTAAATCCCAAGGCGCTGAAGTCTCTCAAGTACGAGATTGGATGGAGCGACTCGCGGCCTCGCATCCGCAAACAGGATTTAGACTGTTGAGTGAAACGAAAACCATCTTTTCGGTGCGCTCGAGTAGTGAAGCAGCCCGTATTCGGGCGGTGCTCACCGATAATTCTGACTCCCCGATGATCTCAGTCACCGAAGGGCCGATGCGGCTGCATTGGCTTCAGGGTGTGAGCTTGCCGCAGGCACGAAAAATCATACAAGTCGTTAATGGCCGGGCGACACGGGATCGCATGATTCAGCAGGCGATTTTAGGCGCTTTTCGGCAACTTCTTCTGCCCGGTCAGTTTCCAGCGATTGGGGTTTTTATCGAGGTCAATCCTTCTGAACTTGACGTCAACGTGCACCCAACGAAATCGGAAGTCAGGTTTCTAAATTCGGGCAAAATCTTCTCTGCGATCCATGCACTCGTGGGATCCTTGGTCAACCGCCATGGAGCCCCCGTGCATGTCCCTAGCTCACATCCCCGCTTTGTGTTTCAGGCGCGCGACACGGGAGCACAAGCGGAACCCACTTCTTGGTTGAGCCCTACTCTTTCTGATATGCCATCTTCGCCCCCACCACCAACCGATCTTTCGTTGAGCCAGACGGAGCCGCCGGCCGTGGCAGCCCCAGAGTCAAACGGCCTGGGTTTTTCCCCTGGAAACTATGTCGGCTCTTTGTTTAATACTTACCTTCTTTTTGACTTAGGTCAGGAACTGGGACTTCTGGATCAGCACGCTGCACACGAGCGCATTCGCTATGAAGAACTTCATAGCCGTTTTATGACTGGAGAAATTCACTCGCAGGCCCTCCTGATTCCTGAATCAGTCCCTCTTCCCCCGTCCTTTAATGACAATCCTCAGGGCCTTGAAAAAACCATGGCTCTTCTAAATGCCACGGGTTTTGATGTCGAAGGGTTTGGCGATCAGTCGCTCCTTTTCCGCGGCGTTCCTGCCGGATGGGGCGATCGAGATTTAAGGGTGCGACTTCGAAACCTCGTGGGTCGCGTCACTGAACCTGAGCTTCTCACAACGCTCGATGCCCAGAGCGTCTTACAAGACGAACGCATGTTTGAAGCACTCGCCAGCCAAGCATGCCACTCCTCGGTTCGCGCGGGTGATAAGCTTGAAACGCTCGAGGCGCAAACTTTGCTCAAAAGACTCTTTCAGTGCAAACATCCCTGGAACTGCCCGCACGGGAGGCCCACGTTGGCCAAAGTCCCCAGGGCTCGGCTTGAAGAATGGTTCTTGCGGAGAGTATGAACCTCGCCCCGCGCCTCTCTCTGCCCGTCGCCATTCTCACCGGTCCCACAGCAACTGGCAAGAGTGGTCTAGCTATTGATTTTGCGCGCGCACACGGTGGAATCGAAATCATCAACGCGGACAGCCTTCTCGTTTACCGCGAAATGAATATCGGAACCGCAAAACCCACAAAAGAAGAACAAGCAGGAATTCCTCATCATCTCATTGATCTTTGTCCCCCTGACGCACCCTTTAGTTCGGCGGATTTTGTCAGGCATGCATTTGAGGCGATCCATGAAATTCACGCACGAGGAAATCGCGCGCTCATCGTCGGAGGAACAGGGTTTTATCTTAAAGCGCTGATATTTGGTCTTTGGGATGCGCCAGCTTCTGATCCTGTGATTCGAGCAGAGCTCGAGCAGTGCAGCCCTCCAAAACTCTACGCGCAGCTCTATGCCCAAGACCCCGAGTCCGCCCTGAGGATCACGGCTCACGATCGCTATCGCTTGATTCGAGCCCTTGAGATCATTCATGCGACGGGAAAAACCCTCACCACAGTGAGCGCGTCTCAAAATACGTCGCCCCATCCTGATCTGAAACTTTGGGTCATTGATCGATCCAAAGAAGAGACGGATCAGAGGATTTCGATGCGAACTCAAATGATGCTTCATGCAGGACTCGTCTCGGAAGCTCAAGAACTTCTTACCAGCTACCCTGGCGCCCGGGCACTGGAATCTGTGGGCTATAAGCAGGTGCGCGATTTTCTCAACGGCACCGTACCCCAAGGGCGCAAGTTTGTCCCCGGTCTCGAAGGGCTTCGGCAGGAGATCGAACTTGCCACTCGTCAACTCTCCAAGAAGCAAAGAACTTGGTTTCGGGGGATGAAACAGGCCCAAACCTTTATGCTGGAAGCAGAAGGCGCGGCACTCAAGGCTGAGTTTGAGACTCTCTATTCGGCGCCTGTCGCGTCACAGGAGCAGCTGCGTTAATCGCGAGCGCCACGTGAGTGACTTTTTGAGAAAGCTTCATAACAAGAAGTCTCGTGACAAATCCCAGCCCCCCGAAGTAGAGTGCGAGTCATAAAGATTATGGCAAAAGAAGCAGCACCTTCTAGCAGACGGATTATTTTAGTTTCCGATGGAACCGGAGAAACTGCCGCGCAAATGACCAAAGCGGCCATGGTGCAATTCAGTGGGCAAAACGTCTATTTTACTCGCTACAAAAACGTCCGTAACGAAGTCCAAATTGAAGCGATCTGCGAAGACGCCTCGGTAAAAAAAGACTTACTCATCTACACGATCGTCTCGCCGGTACTTCGTGCATTTTTGGCCAACAAAGCACGGGAACGCACAATCCCAACACTGGATTTACTCGGCCCCCTGCTCGTCGGATTGGCCGGATATTTCGGCTATCCCCCTAAAGCCATCGCCGGATTATTGCACGACGTCAACGAAGAGTACTTCAAGCGAATCGAAGCCATGGAGTTCACCATCGCCCATGATGACGGACGCGACCTTACGGGACTCGACAAAGCAGATGTGGTAATCCTCGGAATTTCGCGCACCTCAAAAACGCCGCTTTCCATGTACCTCTCCCATCAGGGTTGGAAGGTTGCAAATATTCCGCTCATTCAAGGGTTTGAAATTCCAAAAGAAGTCTTCCAACTCGACCAGCGCCGCGTGATTGGGCTCACGATTAACCCCGAGAACCTCGCGACGATTCGGCGCGCTAGACTCGAGCGACTGGGGCACGAGCACGGCGGCGAATACGCCGATCCCGATAAGGTTAATTCTGAAATTGAATTTGCAAACGAGCTTTTTCGAAAGAATCGGCGTTGGCCTATTTTCAACGTCACCGGAAAAGCCTTGGAAGAAACCGCTTCTGAGATTATTAAACTTATGGCAGCTCGGAGGCTATCCCCTTTAGCGGCCATGGAGAACGCACCCCCGGAAAACGGGAAAACCTAAGAGAGGGCAACGAATATGGCACGCGGCAATCACGTTTGGTATAACGGCAAAATCGTTCCAGTCGAAAACGCAAAAATCAGCCTATTCACTCATGGCCTTCATTACGGCTTAGGGGCGTTTGAAGGAATCCGCGCCTACAAACAAAAACGTGGCGGCGGCGCGGTCTTTAGGCTCCGCGAGCATATGCAGCGACTCCTTGAGAGCGCGAAGATCCTGGATCTCAAAATTCCCTACTCGCTTGACGATCTCTGCCGTGCAGCCACCGACGCCTGCAAGGCCAACAAATTTGAAGAGTGCTACATTCGACCCATCATCTTTACGGCCGACGGGCCCTTGGGCGTTCACCCCGGCGCCAACCCTCCCGTGGACGTCGCCATTCTCAACTGGGAATGGGGCAGCTATTTAGGCGACAAAGGAATCAATGAAGGAGCACGCCTCAAAGTCTCAAGCTTCATCAGACCGCACGTGAACTCTGCGATGACCAAAGGCAAGATCACGGGTCAATACGTCAACGGCGTCATGGCGAAACGTGAAGCCGTGGCGGCTGGTTACGATGAAGCATTATTGCTGGATCCAGAAGGTTTCTTGACCGAAGGCAGTGGCGAAAATCTGTTCATGGTGAAGGAAGGTGTTATCAAGACGACTCCCCTCACTTCCATTCTCAACGGAATCACCCGCCAGACCGTCATTGAACACCTCACGCGTCAGAATCACAAAATTAAAGAAGCCCGTTTCACCCGTGATGAGTTGTGGTGTGCGGATGAAGTGTTTCTGACCGGAACGGCGGCCGAGATCACGCCAATCAAGGAGATCGACGGCCGCCCCATTGGCTTTGGTGCCACCGCAGGCAAGCCGGGTCCGGTTGCTTCGAAACTTCAAAAAGAGTATCAGCAGATCGTACGCGGCGAGTTTCCGGATTACTCGCTTCGCTGGCTGACGGCGATCGAATAAGTCACGTGCGTATTGCGGCCGGAAAAGTCGTCTTAGATTTTTTCAACAACGACAATTTAGCCCTTAAACACCGCAAACTCGATGAAGTCTGTGCCGACTTGCGCCGCAAGTTCAATCTTTCGGCCCTCGAGATTGCGGACTTTGACGAGCTAGAGCGGTGCGTACTTGGATTTGCAGCGGTAATCCCCGATACTTGGAAACATGCGAGTGCGCAGAGTTTCTTGGAGAAGATCACCAATACGATTGATGAGACGTCGGTCGCGCGGGTGATGAGCGAGGATTGTGAAATTATTGAATTTTGAGGGGCCTAGATAATGCGGCTGTCAATCGAGTGCCGCTCCGCTTTTTGTCTTGAAAAAGGTTTTAAATGTCGGCCTCAAACGCGCCGAAGAGACCATGTGCGGTCTACTCTATTTCTTTGTCTCATGATCTTGGGGAGTGCGATCTTACCAGTTCTCGCGAATGGAAACGGTTCCGCCCCGAAAACGGGCTGCTTAACCGATGAGCTTCACCGAATGTTAACCGTTGCTCGAAATGGGGCACCAACAAGTCCCTCACTGATAGATGCCTATCATTTTGATAACGACCGTTTTCTTGCAACACCCGAGTCAAGTTATTGGAATTTCGAAGGGGGAGACAGGCGAAACGTTCAACCCAAAAACCTGTCAGGTTTAACAATCCAAGATGTAGTTGACTCTAAAGGGGACCTATTCCTATTTCGCTCCATTACTCAGCCTTATCAGCCAGGAGTCATTGGATCTTGGTCGGAGGGATTGGTCTATTGTACTCCCGACCCACTTAGAGCTTTTCGGTGGAATAGCGGGGGCAACGAAGACTACGTGTTAATATTGGTACAAAATCTGTCCGCAAACGACTTACAAGTTCGAGTAGGCTCGAAGGTAAATAGGCCGGAATTTATTGGAAAAACTCTGCGTACTGGCAATGAATCTGCTGAAACAGCACTTATTGAGGGCTGGTTTCCTTTTGAAACGATAGACTACGAGATTGCAATCCCTCTGGGCCGCGAGAAAGTGCTAGTTGCATTACCAAAAAAACTGTTTGCAGATTATTTAAGTGAGTTTCTTATCGCCAATCCCGACTCAAAAGGACCGAAAGCGGCACAGGATTTCGCAAAATGGGTAATGAAAACTTTCAAAGAAGCCCAACCCCACTAAGCACCCCCCTTCAACACCATTAAGCGACAGTCGAACCAAACGCTAACAGTTTTGCGTTTAGTACGACCAAACGCAAGACTATTGTCGAATATCCAGCCCCCGCGATTGTGCCGCCTCAGCTTGCCTGTGGTCGTAGGTCCAAAATATGATCTTTTCAGCCAGGGCAGTCCTTAGCCACTCCGCCGTTGCCACATGAACCGCATCGAGGGCACGCACGGCTATCGGATAGGCCGATTTCGCAAGCTGAATAATCTCGCTTGAAACCGGTACGAGGTTAAACGTTGCAAGGAGATCAACACTTTCTTTCGTCTTGAGTGAAAACTCGGCATCGCTCAAGCGCTGGGTTAACCGCGCGCGCTCCAAAGTGCGCGCCACTTCGACCAGGGTGATTTCAGAGCAATAGGCGTGTGTATCAAGCAGTCGAAGACTCTCCGTATCTTTTTCGCCCAAGAGGGCGGCGAGCACGACACTCGAATCAAGATAGTGTCCTCTATTACTTCCGGGCCGCTTCACCGCGAATCCTCTCTCACTTGAATGAGCAGATCCAAAAACTCAAATTTTCTCCCCAACTTCTTAATCTCAAGGCCATCCCTTGACGAAGTTGCAGGACGAATTTTTCCTTCCCGCACCAATCGGTCATGCGCCGAAGCGTCTTTGTCTCGAATCGGAATCAATTCCGCCACCGGCTCTGAACGATCCATCACCGTGATGCTTTCACCCTTGCGAACCATTCGAAGGTAGCGTGAAAAATTCTGTTTTAGATTTGCGATCTTTATAGACTTCATATCTACAAGAGTAGCACAAGTTGTCCACATTCCAAAACAAGAAAAACCGCCGACCTGCATATGAAGCCCTTATTCGCAAATAAGATATCTAATAATTTCAGCTATATAATCATGACGCGAGCACTCCTGTCGCGCTACAGGCTCGCTCGTCTCGCCACCGCGTAAGTCCCCAGCAGCAGCGCAAGCTCCGCAATAAAGATGGAAATCAAAAACGCCGCGCCGCCGGAACTAAATCCGTAGCTATGGAGGCCCACCGCCAAAATGTAGTTCACGCCAAACCAGGCCATGAGCACAAACAAAAAGCCAAAACCACCCATGAGCGTGAAGTTAAGACCCTTGAACCAGCCCACGTGACGTCCGTGCAGGATCGCGATGTAAACGACGAGTGCGATCAAAGACCAGGTCTCTTTAGGATCCCAACCCCAGAAACGCCCCCAAGAATAATCCGCCCAGATGCCGCCCAAGATGATTCCAGCCGCCAAGAAGACTGACCCGATTTGCATCGCAAGGCGAGCGACATAGTTCCAACGATCAATCGAGGCGGCATCGCGAGTCCCGAGCAGATAGCGCACCAAAACGAAATTCGCGATAAACCAACTCAGCGCGAGACATGCATAAGAGAGCGTGATCGTCGTAACGTGAGTGCTCAACCAAAAGTTATCCCGCAGTACAGGAACGAGAGGTTGAATCGAGCTATCGAGCATTTTCGAGGCAAAAGTCATCATAAACAGACAAATTGAGTTCCCCGCAAAACCTACGGCCCAGATCCGCTTGTCTTTGAGCTTAAGTCCCAAAACGATGCTCAAAGTGAAAATTCCAAACCCGCTAAACATGACCGTCTCATACATATTGGTGACCGGCGCGCGCCCAGAAACCATCACTCGAAGAATCATGCCGTAAATTTCAAGACCAATGAGCAGGATAAAACTCGAAGCGGCCCAAACCGTAAATTTTGGCAAATTCACGGCCAAGATCGAAAACAGGAAGCCAAAAAGACAAATCAAGATGGCAAACGAAAATGGTTTCGTGCGCTCGTACAGCGATTCAAGTTTCAGTGATTTGACCTCCTCCTCAGTCGCGCGACCTAGACTGCCCACGAGCGCGGCTTCGAGTTCAGGGAGCCCCGCGAGCTTCCCTTGCAACCCTTTAAGATCAATCCACTGATGATTATCGGTGAGAATCCGCCACTCCATTCCACTTTCAATAGAGCTCAGCTTTTCCATGCGCCCCAAGAGGCTTCCGATATCTGCACCAAACCCTGAGTTTTCTTGCCCTTTTTGTTGAAGCCCTTGAATCGTATTAACCAACTTCTCGCGCGCGGCCTGGGCCGCCTCAGGGGAGACGCTTTTATCCTCACGGGTCAAACCCAAAAGTTCCAGCGTCTTTTCATGCTCTACTTTTAAGTTGAGCTGACACTTGTTTTTCTGCACGACTTCGGCGCGCTGATTGAAACTCAAATAGCAGAACAAGGCCGTAGCAGAAATTTCGGAGCACGCCTTGGCAGGAAACAAGAACTTCTTCACTCGCTCCGCATGAAACTTTAGCGGCGTGACCCGTCCATCCGCCAGAATCGGCTGCTCTTCGAGGGCCGGATTCAAGCAAAAATCGGCAGCACGCGCTGAAGAGCCCACTGAAGCGAACCCAAAACCTAAGAGTAAAATAAAACGAAGTGCTGAATTTTTCATGATCAACCTTTTCCTTTCGCGGCCTTGGTCGCAGCCTTTGCTGAAACGCCGTCAAACTTGATGTAGCCATAAATAATCAAGAAATGCAGAATCAATCCCAAAACCATAACAAGGGAGCCGCCGTACTTCACGCCACGCCCCGGATCTCTGTTAACGGATAAAACAGAAGAATACTGACCCGTATTCTCATCTTGAAAATAAGAAGCCTGATAAAACGTATAGCCCGCGGCTTTAAGCGGGTTATTCATAAAAATATGAACCATATTGCCATCGGTGAGCCCCGCCTGAAGCCCAGGAACTGAACCCTTGATTCGCACAAACGATTCGTAACTTGCCGGCCGATCCGTACCCGGGACCTGCTCCATTTTGAAGTGATCCAGCATCATTTCAAAGGGGAGCAATACTTCGGCCTGCCCCAGTTGAGCGATCACGTGATTCGATTGAAACTCCCCGCGTTCGCGATTGGTGATCCACAAATCCTCAGTGCGTCCGTCTTTTTCTAGCCGCGCCAAGATCGCTTTAAAATTCCTGCCATCTTCTTTACTCGGCGTCCCCTCTTCATACGCCATCACGGGCACCTGATCCACTTGCTGCCCTAAGAGATCAACCTTAAGCCCCATCCAGGGTAGAGCGATAGTTTTGCCATCAAATTTGGAGAAACTCCACTTCGGGCCCTTTCCAAAGCCGATACGAACCCCCCCCGCGTCCTCACGCGTGACAAATACGGTGTTTTTCGCCCGCAAAGCCGAGACATCGACAAACCGCCAGACTGAAGACTCATCGGCCTCCATGTGTTTGGTGATGGGCGCTGATGAAAATTTGGGAAAAAAGCTAAACAGCGTATCGCCGACTTTTAGCTCATAGCCCTCGATCTTTTCAGCCCCCGGGGCAGCATCCGGAATTTTGGCAGGAGACAAAACTGCGTCACCCGCTCCAACGGAGAACTTTTGAGTCGATGCAACTTCCGCAAACCCCTTCGAAAATCCCGTAGCGGTGTTCATCAAAACAAAATGCGCGGACTCACTTGCCGATCCCAAAATTTTCTCAAGCGTTGCAAAATAGGCGGGCTGCAAAACTTCCATTCGAAGAGGGCCTAAGTCTCCACCCATAGGAACCGAAGTGCCCGGACGATTGGCAAGCGAAAGCCGCTGTTCAAAGCGATCGTTCTTAACCAGCCATTCCGAAATCCAAAAGCCCGGCTCGGGGCGAAACGAATGTCCCTCTTTTGCAAAAGGTAAAAACCGAATCAACTTCACCTGACTCTTGTCCGAAAAAAACGCGACCTGATCAAGCTCAACGGCACTTACGGCCGTGGGCATACGAAACGACTGTTCATCTTTACCATCCGAAAGGTAGAGCACGTCTTCATTGAGACGTACGTTAGAGCGATATTCGCCCGGCGGGAGGGTGATCGATCCATCAATCCCAAAGTAGCGCGTGAGAACCGCACCCACGAGTAAGAGCACAAAAGACAAGTGGATCAGATAAAAACCGATCAATCTTTTCTTAAGCGGAATTCGATCCAAGACCGCAAAAACAATGCTGACCGAAAGCGCTCCTTCAATCGCGTAAAACCACCACGTGTAGTAAACCGCTTTACCGACGTACTCGGTTCCGTAAATGCTCTCAGCAAAAGTGCCGTAGACCATGGCTGCCACAAAGGCAAACAGCGCAATGATTGCGAATTTTACAGAGGCAAAAAAACGAAAATACGTGTTTCGCGTAAACGGAAGTCTTTGTTTCAGCATAAGTGGTTTCACCTTAGCGCAGCATGATTCATTTTGAAAGACTAAACCCATGGGGCTGAGTGCACAATATTTTTTAAAATCATGAAGATAAAGACATGAACGGATCAAGCCGCAGCAGAAACTGTTCAAGCGGCACACAGGCAATTCCGTGGTGAGTTTCTTGGCGGCTCCCCAGATAGAGAAACATAACCTTTGCCTCGGGGTAGTCCTCTTTAAATGCGCGCAACCCTCGCAGATCTTCCATGCGAATCCGAGTCGAATGCTTAACCTCTAGCGCCATAAACGTATCCTGCCCGTAGACAACAAAATCAACCTCGACATCGGATCGAGTGCGCCAATAGTGCAACGAAAGGCTAGGATCGCGATAGGCAATCCACGCACGAAGATGTTGATACACCAAGGTCTCCAGTGCCACGCCCCCAATTGCGCCGGGCTCGTCCAGCGGACCCAACGGTCGCGCCGCCCGAAAAACACCCGCATCAAAAAAATAAAACTTCGAGTGCGCGCTCAGTTCGCGCTTGGCCTTTTTCCTGAAAACTTCGAGCCGTTTTCCAATCAGGAGATCTTCGATGAGCTCAAGGTACCCTTCAGCGGTTTTCTGGCCCACATGCGCATCACGCGCCATGGCACTCACGTTAAGTACTGATCCTTGCGAAAAGCTTATGGCTTCCAAGAAACGAGAGAAGCTTTCCAAGTTTCTCACCAAACGCTCCTGCAAGACCTCTTCTTTGAGATACGTGCCAAGGTAGGCTCGCAGCACACTTCGTGGATCTTCTCCTCCCCAAACAACGGGAAGCATTCCGATCTCCATCGCTTTCTTGAGACTCCAAGTCGACCCAAGTTCTGCGGCCATGAAAGGATGCATCTCTAAAGTTAACGCTCTCCCCGCGAGCAAATCAGCCCCTACGGCCTTGAGTTTCCTACTCGAGGATCCCGTAAGAATAAAGCGTACGTTTCGACCCACTGGCTTCTCAAGAATCGAATGAACGACACTAAGGAGCGAGGGCACTTTTTGCACTTCATCAATCACGACGTTAAGAAACTTTCCTGCGCGCACATTCCCCTCAACCATCGCAATGAGTGATTCTGGTCTGGCCGTAAAGCGGGCAAACTCCTGCGGTAACAAAAGATCAATGAAGAGCGCCTGAGGAAACTGCTTCTCTAGAAAACGAGTTTTCCCGGTGCCGCGCGGTCCAAAGAGGAAAAAGGACTGGGTCTTTGGGATCTTACAAAATCGACCAACAATCTCCATATTGAGTCTCAATATAGAATAATAATGTCTAAATTGCAACTATAACCACCTCGGATACATTGTAATACCGAACAACGCAGAGAATTTGCATTCCTTACCTCTTCTTTATATACTCTTAGATGCGAATAGTCGTACGCACTTCGGAGACCCTCTTTCATGAAGCCACTTCGTTTTACAGCACATGCTTTTCAACGAATGTTTGAGAGAGCAATATCACCCCGCGAATGCGAAGATGTATTTTTGTCCTCGAAAATCATAGAGACCTATCCCGATGACAAACCCTTCCCGTCAGAACTGAGGGTGGGACGGAGCGACGACAAGGTAATTCACATTGTCGTCGCTGAAACAGCGGATTCAATTCACGTCATCACCGCGTATATTCCTGATCCGACTCTTTGGTCCTTAGATTTTTATATCCGTCGAAAAAAAAGAGGCTCTCCATGAATACCCCTATCTGTGTTTTGTGTCGTGGCACAATGAAATCCGGAACAACTGATTTAACCTTGCGACGAGGACGAAGCGTTGTTGTGATTGAATCGGTTCCTGCTCTTGTTTGTGAAAATTGTGGCGAGGCATCTCTAGACGCTAAAACAGCACAGACGGTTCATGAGCTCGCTGAGCGAGAGGTAGCGCGTGGGGTAGCTT
>JBBCAV010000240.1:0-1860 GCA_051382305.1 Bdellovibrionota bacterium FG-2 | reverse complement strand
TGACCTAAGCTCTACACCACTTGAGCCATACTGATAAGGGGATCGCTCCGCTCCCCTTATAACCCCTGGGTTAAAGATGGCTTATATCCACCGGCCCAAGGGCCGGGGCCTTACGCCATGGCGGTAAGCTCTAGCACTACAAAACAAAAAAAACCCCGGGAACTACTTAAAGTCACCGGGGTCATAGATTTGAGCCGCGCTCCAATTCGTAAAGGTCGGCGACGCAAGCATCCAATTCAATCTTTTGTTTTTCCGTGCCGCACAAGACGGACCGGTTAAAGTTTCGTAATATTTTTTTTGAAAGATTTTCGCTGTCACTGCAGCACCCGGCCAGGCGCTACTTGACAGATCATGAGCCCCATCGGTACCAGATGGGTTTGCCCATGCTATCTTAATTTTGGCGGACCGATCGAATGAAGAGCAACCCAGGACTTTTGATAGTGCATCTCTACGTTCCTCCCTATCTGAGATACAGGTTAGCGCACTTTTCTCAGGCATGTAATGTGTCAAATAATATCAATTAATTGTTAAGGCCATTAAGTGGCTCAAACAAATACTCAAGCCCATTAACCTTCACCTCATAAACAATCGCGAGCATCTTGCCCAACTCCCCTTTTGGAAAACCCTGGCTCGAAAACCAAACGACGTAAGGCTCAGGCAACTCCAAAAGCAACCTGCCTTCGTACTTTCCAAAAGGCATGCGCGTGCGGACGAGCTTCAGCAAGAATTCTTGATCGCGAAATAGATCCACAAACGAACCGTAACAAATCTCCTCAGACTATGGTAGCGAGAAGACCCATGCTCAACAACGACGTCCTAAGAATGATTCGCTATATGATGAACATCAGCGACACAAAGCTAATTGAAATCACGAAACTTGCGGGCCTTGAAGTAAGCACTTCTGAGATCACTTCGTTTCTCAAAAAAGATGACGAAGAAGGCTATCAAGAATGTCCTCATCGGGTCATGGCCCATTTTCTCAATGGCCTGGTTCTTTTTAAACGCGGCAAAGATGAGAGCCGGCCCCCGCAGCCTATCGAAACTCCGGTGACCAATAATCTCGTACTCAAAAGACTCCGCGTCGCTTTTGAACTCCAAGATAGCGCCGTTATCGCGCTCATTGAAAAATCGGGACTTAAAGTGACAAAGTCAGAATTAAGCGCTTTCTTTCGCAAGCAAGGCCATCGCAATTACCGCGAATGCGGGGATCAGTTTCTCAGAAATTTAATTAAAGGCATGACGCCCTAGTTCGGGCTTTGCTGAATCGCCGTCAACACCCACGGGTTCGTCGCTCCGCTCGTTCGCAAAAAAGTCCAATACTCTTCGAATTTCACCGGATCGGCATCGCTGCCTGAAACTACTTTTCCCGACTCGTCCGTATTATAATCCAACAGACTCGCCAAGAATCGCACGGTTAAATAATCCGAACCCGCCTCTTGCCAAGATTCGGTGATTTCCACTTCTCTGACCGCAATATTCTCCAAGCGGTTCGTCTCACGACGGCTCTTCAAACCATCCAGATCCTGCTGCAAAAGGGCTAAAGTTTCCGGACTAACACCGCTTTTCACGAGGCTCAGATCACCGCGAGTCCACGCGCCTTGTACTTTAAAGAAAATATCCTGCGCCGTTTCTTTGAATCGAGCCGAATCAAAATCCACGGGGACCCCAGAACCTTGCGCAATATTGCTCCCTGCCGCATAAACCGGAACCAAGGAACTTCGCCGAGACTGGAAAAATTTGAACAACAAAAAAAGCAGCCCCAAAACCACTGCAATATCAAAAAGACCAATTCCCCCGCCGCCTGCGCCTACTCCCGTTTCACCCCCAAAACCAAGCGACCTAAAGAGCATGCTGCCCACC
>JBBCAV010000239.1:0-1768 GCA_051382305.1 Bdellovibrionota bacterium FG-2 | reverse complement strand
ACCAAAGACTCAGGGGGAGTTTCGTATCTTGAAACAGCGTCCCAGCTAAAACCCTCGACTGAAATTTACACACAGTACAAATCCACTGCAGCCGTTTTGACCGCCAAAATTGCTGCCACCACAAGCGGCGCAGATGAACCCATCCTTCCAACGAATGGACGCAATATATTCGAGACAAGCGTCCTCAGTCGAAAATCGGCTAAGCAGCTCACGATAGGTTTTGGGGTACTCCACCTCAAATGTGTGACATTAACTCGCTGGTGGCGTCAAGTGCATATGCAGGTAATGAATCGATAAGGGTGCTGATCTCCCTATTGGTTTAAAAAACGTGGAAATTGCCTTATTCATAACTTCACCTTTTTAAGTCTTCTGTGCCGATTATCGAAGGATCCTTCAAGATACGCTCAATGAGCTCCAAAACCATATCTCTTGGAATCGCGATAAAGTGTTTCTTTAGGTGAATTTGAAGTTCGTCCTCACCAATGATAACTCTGTCGCCTAGAATATCGGTAATTACAGCAGCGATTTTCCGCTTCACGCCGCATCCTCGTCATCCTTGGTCCTATCTCGGGATCGAGGAGGCGTGGCATATCGCATCCCAAGTTTTTTTGCTGTCTTGCGCGCGTCAGCGTGAAGTTTTTTCATGTCCCCGTGATACTCGCGCCACAATTCGGCGCGAGATTTTCTTAGCTCGTCGATAATTTCGCCTTGAGAGTCTAGTTTTTTTCTAGCCATGGGGTACCTCCATAAGTTCGCGTGGGGTACAAATGGTTGGGGACCTGTAACCCATTTTATGATTTATTTTTCTGATCTGAGGGAATTTGAATGCGTTAGCGATATGCTTGCAATTCCATGTTAATATAAAATCTATTTCGTAAACTGCGGCAACCGCCAAATGGAACGCATCGATCTCGCCGTCCTTTGGTAAGGCAAGATGTTTGATGTATTCAGTGGCCAGGGCAAACGTCTCATTTTTCTCAGGGAGTAGGGGTAATAGCTGCGCTATTTTGATGCGAGCCGCAGCACTGCCCGGGTCCCCCTTCTTTATCTCCTCAAGTACATAGTCCGAAACATATGCATTAACTTTTGGGAGTACGAGTTTCCACCACTCGTGTGTTATTCGCTGTTCGGCAGCCACTTTGAGGTCTGAGCTGATCTCGTTCGCGC
This sequence comes from Bdellovibrionota bacterium FG-2, assembly GCA_051382305.1. Classification (GTDB taxonomy): domain Bacteria; phylum Bdellovibrionota; class UBA1018; order UBA1018; family UBA1018; genus CAIRTR01. The sequence continues at coordinate 601 of JBBCAV010000239.1, read as the reverse complement.
AATAGCTTACAACGGATGATTCGATGTAAACTGTTTTTCTCATGTCCCCGTATCCTCAGGTTTTGCGTTATTGCTACTTCCCTAAATCAGCTTAGCACTCTATTGAAGCGGGTTCCAGATTCACCGCGACCAGTGGCCGCAGGAGCCGCTTTGGTGAGTTCGTGTCCTGCTAAGTGAGTGCGTGCGCGACACCCTGCATCCACAATTGTCACGGTAATGTCACAATTCTTTTGCACATGGCAAACAGCTCAAGTACACTTCTTTACATTAGTACATGGTTTTATTTGTAGCATTCGCTCTTTGACCTGCGTCTTACCCTTTCTTTTTTTTCGAGTTTTACCTCTGTTTTCGCGTTTTACCCCCTGATTTTTAGGGTTTTTGCGGAGGTGTTTCTCGGGAGACAAGAAAGGGTGAGACGAAGCGAAGGGTAGAATGAAATTAACAACGAAGGTAGGGGGAATCAAACATGATCAACAGAATCGTGAGAAAAGGTCTTCTGCCCGTATTGGCCGTAGGAGTTTTGCTCCTCGGACAGGCGGCAGTAGGCGCAGAAATGAAGTGTAAAGAATGTCATGAAGGACAAGTCACATCCTTTCAGGGC
>JBBCAV010000238.1:0-1535 GCA_051382305.1 Bdellovibrionota bacterium FG-2 | reverse complement strand
TCCAATACCTTAGAGGCATAGGAAATGAAATCACCCACTGCCGGACAGGTGCCTCTGGAAAAACCCAGTCCGTATAAAACGCAGTTTGCTCACTCATGCGGCGGGCACCACAGGAACTGCAAAACCCTCGTTTTTTGCAGGAAAATGCTACTAATTTCTCATGTTTGCACCCATCGCACTTTAGACGTACGAACCCATTGGCAAGCACCCCGCAACCCATGAACGCCTGAAACTCACGCTTGATATGAGAGGGCAGATACCGCCCTTCTTCCTCGCGGTCCCGAACAAAGGAGAGCCAATTTTTTTGAACGACCTGATAAATCAATGCCTGCGTGGGATCGCGCGGACGATAAGAAGCTGCGGGAGATTCTCCCGCAAAGGACTGGTTGGCATTGTGGGACATTCCCCACTGTTAGTGCAAGAACCGATGCAGCGACTCACGGCGCGAATTACGTTAATAAGCGTCCACTTCTCGGACAGTGATACCGAAAAGTGGACCTTCTTTCTATTGGGCGCACCCCATATCGCTGCTATCCCTAATTCCAAAGTTCAGGGGCTTGCCGTTTTTCTTCGCCGTCTGTTAAATGAACACGCATTGAAGCGGCCTCTTTTGCGTCCGTATCGGTTGGTAATTTTAGATATTGCTTCGCTTCGCCGCGGGTATAGCGATCCCTAACTTCCGCTAGCCATGGGGTCATATCTGAAGAACCCTCTTCTACTTCAATTGCCCGAGGCACTGCCACAAATCCATATTTCTGATCCACGGTGCGCGAAACCGTGAACACTTGGCCTTGTGAAAGAAGCGATAGGCGATCAGGGTGAATGATAAATTCCTTGCCCTGATGAACTGACTTAAGACCCGTTGGAGAATCTCCTAGCCATCCAGAATCCATTTGCACCGTTGTTACTGAAGTGTCTTTGGCTCCAAGAATCCTGGAATAGTATTCCCGATCATCCGGGTCCTCGATGCTACCAATGATTTTCGTATTGGCGTTAGCCTCAATGCGTTTTTGAAAATCTGGACTCACGGCAGATAAGTCCGAGCGCGATTGATGCGCTATCACGATACTAATGTTTGCTCCGCGCGCGCGGTCCATAAACTCCGTGAACTCCGGTACGGCAAACGCTCCAAATTCGTCGATAATGACGGTAATGGGCCGCTGTTGCATGGCATCCCCTCGCCTACGGCTAGAGTACCGCTCCCCCGCCGCACGCATCAGATCTTGAAGTACAAATTTCCCAAGCACCTTGGCAGACTCTTTGAGTTTTAATGAGTTCATGAGGAAATACGCAACACGGCCCTCTTCTGTAACTTCCCTAAAGTCAAATGATTGCCCTAGCTCCACGTCACGCGATAAGAGTCCTCCCGCTGAGGAATACAGCGTTTCCGCAAAATGCGCCTGAAGGCCCGCAAGTTCTTTTCGCTCTGAGGGCCGATCAAGGCGCTCAGCAATCTTACGACATTCCTTAGCCTCAAGTACGGCGTTGCTCACATAGAGGGGCCGTTTTTGCTCAGTTAGAGGAGTCCATCGCGT
>JBBCAV010000237.1:0-4073 GCA_051382305.1 Bdellovibrionota bacterium FG-2 | reverse complement strand
CTCTCGATTCAACCATATGGTACCTCCGCTTAGGTCGGAGCGTGATCCTGTGCGATCACTTGCTGCTGTTTGCTCCAACTTTTGGAGTGCAGGTCAGATAGGGTTCGTGACCGTCAGTCTGGTCGGTGCGGCGGGATTCGAACCCCCGACCCCCTACTCCCCGGCTATCTAAAAATGTTCCATGCAAAAACAAAAAATCCAAAACTCTTTTTTATTTCAACATGTTACCGCCCCTTCGATCTTACGGTAAAAACGACCCCCGGTTTGACGAAATTTCGGCAGATACTTAACACATAGACTGAGGACGCTAGACCCACCGAGTGGCAAGATTCGTAGGAGGTCCCGATGAGTTCGCACAGGCTAAAAAAAACACTCATAGATGTCATTTCACGAGCAGAGCTAAGGCTTTTAGCGGGTGATCCCTCCTTTCAGAGAGGAGAAAAATACTTCAATAATGGTTCCGTTGCGGTGCTCACAATGGAACCCGATCTCGTAATGGCCACGGTCCAGGGAACCAAACCCTATCGTTGCAAGTTATGGATGATCGCAGATGTACTCCAAAAAGAGTGTACCTGTTTGGCGTTCTATAATGCCGATTTTTGCAAGCATCTGGTCGCTGTAGGTCTGGCTTTACTGGAGCCAAAACTAGACACGAGAGCAATCACAAAACATTCAGGAATTGGGGCCTCGCGAGATCAGGCCCGACCGAAGAGAATGATATCGGTTGATGAAATTCGTAAACATTTATCAAAATTCGGTCATGATCCTGACTTACTTGAGACGCTGATCAATAAAATCATGAGCACTTCGAGCCTTTTTCAACTAATCCAACTACAAATTCACGATGAAAAAAGGACTGCCAAAAGCAAAGTACCACGAAAAAAGTTCCGACCACCCGGAGGACAATCGAGATGACTCTGGGTTGTTGGAATCTAAAGCCGTCTTCTACCCTCTCCGCCCAAGACGGCGGCATTTCAGTTGAAACCTCGGAGGGGAGCCGATTTGGGTTGAAGGCTTAGCCTCACCCCACATTCCGCAGTTCCTTCGACGTGTGCAATCCGGCCAAAACCACAAGGAACCCTGCCGAGATCAAAATTCCGGAACTAAAGCTCAACCCAAATTTTGTTACCGCAATGAGTATCAAGGTGCTTGCAGCCCAATCAGTAAACCGTCCAACCACCAGCTCCAGTCCTACGATTTCAGGGAATTGCTCATCGGTTGTAAGTTTGCGGCGCAGACTCTGGGTGGTAACCGCGTTTGCTCCGTTACACAAACCGCCAATCGTCAGGACGGCAATTGAAAGTCCAAATGACGGCACCAAGATAAAGGCAAACCTGGTCATTGCCAGCAAAAGTAACGCCCCGGCTGCGATCAGCGTATCTTTGTGATGGGACAATATTCCCTTTTCCTTGGCCAGGAGTCGGGATGAAACTCCAGACCCAAGGCCAATGGCTACATAACTCCAAACCGAGTTCAATGGCTCGGTCCCAAAGGACTCAAAAAAAACAGAGAACAAAAGGTAATTAAAAATACCTACCGGGATCCAGTAACCCACCGAGCGAAGCAAAAAGATCTGCAACAATGCAGGACGCTTTCCAAGATATTTAAACGGACGAAATAATGAACTTTGGTTCTCCTTTACTCCGTCAGGCAAGCCAAGGCTCAAGGCGCCAGCTGCGAAAAAGCTTAGAGCATCTACAAATAAGGGTACATAGGCGCCAAAGGTTTTAATAAGAGCAAAACTCAGGATAGATCCAACGACTTGGGCGCTATAAAACGCCTGAAGAAGTCCCGCTTGAAGACTTCGGTGTTGATCATTTGACCCAATGGATTTTGAGTACGAATCCCTTGCGCCATCAAATACCTGCTTTAGAATCGTCTGAAGGACAAGAAGTCCATAGACCCACCCAGGAGGCACTCCCTCATTAGCCAGTCCGACAATGGCCAGAGTGATCACCCCGGAGATAAGCTGAGTCCAAATCATCAAGTTGCGAAGGGTAAAACGTGAAACAATACTTGGAAAAACCGCCCCACCGAGGGCGATCCCTAATGCCTTCATGGGGATGGCGTAGGCTGCCACTTCAATTTTGCCAGTTTGGTTGTGCATTAATACCAAAATGGCAAACAGAGAAACAAAATCCCCTATCGAGGTGACGAAGGAGATCCGGGATAAAAAGTGGTTAATGGCCCTTGAGTCTTTCACAAAACTAAAGCTCCCGTCGATCAATCTTCCGAACCAAACCGACAAAGAGCAGCGGCGATACCCCGGGGCCGACGTCAGTTGAGGCTAAGGATTGGACCCAGCGTTTAAACACTCTCATTTGCTCTAAAATTCGCTCCGCAGTCGAGTGAGAAACCATCTGCATAGCATAACTGAGTTCTTGATCTGCGGCCCCCTCCCGAGCACTGTAGACCTCCACCTGCTTAAAGATATAATCCGTTGCCTTGCCAACAAGTCTTGGACTGCTGTTATCAAAATGCGGGATTCTGTATACGGTTCTGCTCGGTAGGATTTCATTTCCAGAAATCGTAATAAGATCCAATGAGACCATTTTTTTAAGTTTTTCCTTAGTCAAAGGGCATTGATCTTTTGGTTCTCGGTCTAATAAAAGGATTCGCCGATGAAAGCGCAGCGCATCAGGATTCTGAGTTAAATAATCGAGTTGTTCTTCTGAGTACATCATGAGGCGCTTCGTACTTTCCCACAAAGATTTCGACTCTGATTCAATGGCAGGAGAGAGGTGCTGTTCCAAATAACTCAGAAGGGGTTTATTGGCGTTATTGTCCGAAAAAACCGACAGGAAGTAGGCTAACACCACGGTGCGCCGTGCACTGGCTGGTACCTTGCTAAAAAGTATCGTAAGCAAAGCTTCCGAGGGGGGATGTTTTCCGCTCTCAATTTGCTGAAAGTGACGGAGGGAAATTCCCAAAACCTTCTCCCCTCCGAGCTCTTCATAATGATCTTTTGAAGTCGCGATATTTTTCTGCGCCCGTCGTTCTTTTAAAAACTCTGAGAAATTCATTGGCTGTGTATACAACGCAATTTTTTTTCGTTAAAGAAAAAAATTAACGTTTTCATTTGACGAATTGTGTATTTTGAGAATAAAACGGGCTTTATTAATAAATAGAGGGAATTCATGAAATCGTTAATTTTGACAGTTGTCATTTGCTTGATGACCTTGTCGGCGAATCTTTCTTTTGGTGCCCTACAAGCTGATGGGGGACAAGAAGGAAACAAAGGCACTCATCGCTCTATCTCGGGAGAGGCTTCTCGGGAAACTGCAGGCGGAGAAGGTAACAAGGCTTCTAGATAAGCCTTTGAACCAAAAATAAAAAAGGCCCACGTCTTTTGGCCCTCTGTTGGCACAGAGGAAGAAATGAGCCCGTCCGTTAAGACGGCTTCTCTATAACTCAAACCGCCAAAAAATGTGAGTCCAAAAAACAAAGGGAACTGCCCACGTGAGTGCGCCGTTCTCAGGAAGGACCACGTGTGTTGAGTCAATTCATTGAAACCTTAAAGGAAAAGAGCGTCGATTGTCAGGAGTTTTCGGGTGATTCCGAAATGGAGGACATCCGCCTTGATATCGAGGCGCTCGACCAATACCTCAAAATTCAGAATCTCCGTCGAGTCGAAGAAAAGCGCTTCATCCAGCTCATGCAAATGAGGCAGCTTTCGTTTGTTTTGGCCATCATTGTGGGGCTTTACGCCTTCCCAGACATGGCTTCCGCCGCAAGTTTCGAAGGCAGCCTCCAAAATCTCGTCAGCTCTGTCGTGGGCAGGATACTTCCCATCGTGGCCCTCCTCTTTGTGGGAAAGAACATCTTTGCCCACATTCAAAACGAACCCGATGCGACCCAAGAATCAGTGAGAGTTTCCCTCGGCGTGGTCGCCCTTCTCGGCATTAACGGCGTCTGGGGTTGGCTGCAAGGCCAGGTTCGTTAAGGCTAATCTCGGAAAATTTGACGTGAATCGCACTCTTTCGAAGGTTACATGCAAAAATTTCCTGCTTATCCGGTTGTCACTTAATAGCATTTAAGCTACGGTGCGTCGCAGAGGGTTTTAGCGATGCCAA
>JBBCAV010000236.1:0-5864 GCA_051382305.1 Bdellovibrionota bacterium FG-2 | reverse complement strand
ATTCTCAATATGATAGGGAGAAAACCCTCTCCCCAAGACAACCTCCCGGTTAGTGATTGCAAGATAATCTGGGCTTACCCCATAGACCATCACCCTAGAGGTCGTTCGCCCGCCAAAACTCACTTCATTGTTCCACGCATCCAAAATAGGCGACCACAACTTGATCTGCGGAAAAATTCGTTTCAGGGGACTCAAATCTCGATCATAATCAAACCAGCGAAACAACACTGGGACAGAGTCGGTCGCTTTCAACATCCAATTGCGGAAACCCCTAAACATAAGCTTATTGACCCCAAGGTCCTCATAGCTTTGAAGAATTTTAGTCTTCGTAAATTGGCCCAAAGTCACCATGGCAAGCACTGAAGAAATTCCGATCGTAATCCCCATCATCGTAAGTGCCGAGCGCAATTTGTGAGTCCTGAGATTCGCCCAAGCCAAAGGCGCCACCAAACGTGCAATCCTGAGATACTCAGAAAAAAAGGACCACCGTAACCGACTCCCGACTTCTCCCACGCCCCCACGCTCTTCAGTTTCAACGCCTGAGTTCCTCTCATGTTTTACGACCGCGCCGTCTCGGATGTGATAGACTCGCTCGCACTGAGCAGCAATCTCAGAGTCATGCGTAATAATAACGACCGCTTTGCCCTGCCGCGCAAGCTCTTTAAGCAGATCCATGATCTGCGCGGCAGTTGCCGTATCGAGATTCCCTGTAGGCTCATCCGCAAGAATCAGGCGCGCGTCTCGCATCAAAGCGCGCGCAATCGCCACACGCTGTTGCTGCCCCCCCGACAGCTGATTGGGCCTCCGCTCCAAGTGCTCGCCTAGCCCAAGCTTCACCGCAAGGCCAATTGCCTTTTCTCGATCTTCGGCTCCGACTTTTGCGACCTCACAAGGATAACGGGCAGGCAAGAGAATATTATCAAGCACCGAGGACTTTGGCAAAAGATGAAACTGTTGAAAAACAAAGCCCAGCGTTTGATTGCGTAACAAGGCGAGCGCGTCTTTTGACCGCGAATACAGGTTAACTCCCTCAAATAGGACTCGCCCCTGATCCGGCGCAAGCAGCCCCCCCAGGATATAGAGCAGTGTGGATTTCCCCGAACCAGAAGGCCCCTGAATCGCAACCACTTCACCGGCTTGAACATTTAGGTTCACATCCCGAAGCACCGGAAAATGAGCACCTTCAATCATATAGGAAAAAGTAAGATGCTCAGCTTCGAAAATTGCCATGATATCTATTTAGGCTCAGGCGAAAGAGACAAATAGTCCGTCTGTTTCACTCGATCTCCCTCTTTGAGCCCCGATTTAATCTCGAAGGCTTCCTCGTTCTGCAAGCCCACCTCAATACTTTGCTTCGTCCCATCCTCAAGCACGGCGAAGTATTTTTCTCCGACTTTCTGAATGTACTCGTGTCGTAAAATCAAAACGCCCGTAACTTTCTGAGCAATAATATCGATCATCGTCGACATCCCGGGCTTGAGCGAAGGGTCCTTTTCAAGGACCTCCATCCGAACAGGGAATTCGGCATTCGCGCGCCCCCAGTCTCGCTTTTCTTTAGCCGCAAGGGAGAGCTGTCGAATGACACCCTTGAACGAGCGATTCAAAAGCGCCGAAGCCTTAATCACTACTTCTTGGCCGACCTTAAGTTTAGGAATCTCAATTTCCGCGACATCGGTTTCTATAAAAAGTTGGGAGAGATCATCGATTCGCACCAGACTCGAATTATCTTTACCCATCTCGACGTACTCCCCCTCGGTGCGAAGCACTTGCACCACAGTCCCTGGAAAGGGCGAGCGCATCGGAAACGTGTCCTCGGCGTTGCCATGAAGCGTTTGGACAATCGTGACAATCGGATCATTCGCACTGACCGAATCACCCACTCTGACAAAAACCCGCTTCAAATAGCCATTGTACGGCGGGGAAATCACCGTCCGCCGCTTCGGCACCACGATCCCCGCCACGGTCACACGCTGAACTAAATCGTCCTTCTTCACCACCGCGATGTTTCCCGTCGGGGTCGCACTTCCAAAACTCCCTTGACAAGCCTCAAAGGTGCAAAGCGCAAAGACTGCGATTGCTGTAAAACTAACGTTTCGAGCGCAATGTTTCATAAAGTTTACCTTCCAAAGAGTGGTAACGGGCATTCGTTTCTAAAAGCGCAAAAGTCATTTGATAGAAACGCGTACGCGCATCCGACAGGTCATTAATCGCCGTAATAAGATCCAAATAGGAAAGGCCCCCACTCTGGTACTGTTCATCAAGAAAAGCAAAGCTTTGCTCATCGAGCCTCAACAGTTCTTCATTGAGCTTGTAATTAGCCTTCTGTTTCTCCAAATCAAGCATAAGGCCGGAGAGGGTCTCCTGAAGCTGCAGATTTGCAAGCGTCAAGTCGTTGTCCTGAATGACTCGGTTTTGAGTGGCGATCACAGCATCGTTTCTACGAATGCCCCAGTCCCATAGATTATAGCGAAGAGAAAAGAGCGCATTCCAAGAATAGCTCCCAACATTCGGAGTCACACTCCCCAAGGGATTGGTATAGCTCGCTCCAGAGCTCACATTCAATTCAGGCCACCGTTTGCGCTGCGCCTGCTGCTCGGTTAACGAATTAATTTCGCGCCGAACCTCGGCAATTCTATGATCAAGCGTCACGCGCAAATCAAGGCCCGCAACGGGCAGGTCACTAACGGGAGACTTGGGCTCAAGAGGCAAAAATTCAAATTCGGCCGCCTGAGAATTCTCAGCTTGAGTTCGCCCCAGAAGGGTACGAAGAAGCAAAATGGTGTGGGCGCGCGCCTGCTCTTCAGTCGAAAGATCAATCTCCGCGCGTTGAAGCTGCGTCTCAAAACGTAGCCAATCTCGCCTTGTCTTGAATCCCTGACGGTAGAGGCTCTCCGTGGTGAGTGATTCTTTTCTTAATAGAGCCAATTGCTGCTTTTTGATTTCGATCACTTTATAGGAAAGGGAAAGCCGAAAGAACCGCTGTGCAACACTGAGACAAAGCTCCTCACGCGCTTTCATCAATTTCAAGGACTCAATGCGCTGATTAAGCCCCCCAATCCGATATTGAGTCAACGACTCGCCATTATCGTAGAGATTCTCAGTCAAACTCAAACTGACCTGACGCCCTGAAACACCTTGCCCCTCAAGAGGAGATGCCCCAGAAAAGCCCTGCGTAACGCTCGCATCCGCACTGGGAAGAAACCGGCTAAGGTGATTGGAGCCCTGAAGCTCGCTCACCAAAAGCGCCCTACGTGCCGAGTCCATGACAGGTGAACTCGAAAGCGCTATCTCTACAGCCTGAGAAAGCGTCAACGGTGCACTAGCATAAGCAAATGCCGAAACAAAATAACAGACAACCGCAAGACCTGCTGGAGCAAACCGCATGATTGCCTTAATGCAGTAATTCGCCTATGAGCGCTTTATTTCCCCGCCTTCGCGCGAAACTCGGCAAGCAACGCTTCAACTTTTTTCAAGAGTTCCGCCGAGTAGAGTTTTCCCACCATCTGAGGACGAATCTTCGCTGCCGCGGCCGAGAGTTCATCACGACCACTTTTCTGCATATCGACAACCTTAATCCCCATTTGCTTGAATTTCTCGATGGCTTCGTCATTTTGTCTACGGGTCGTCACCGTAAGCTTCGTTAAAGAATCTTTAAAGACCGCCTTTACCGTCGCCTGATCAGCAGGAGAAACTTGATCCCACTGCTTCTTCGATACCAATACCCCGCCCGTCGAATTGGTGAGAGGCTGGTTCATCATAAACTTAACTTTAGTGTGCCACTGAAGCGCCATCGCAGGCATCGGGGGCGCGTAAATCGCATTGATCATCCCTGTTTGAAGCGCCATCAAAACATCAGGCAAGGCGACATTTACCGGCGCCACTTTAAACGCGCTAAGCATCGCTTCAGCCAAGGGATCCCCTTCCCAGGCCCACATTTTTACTCCCACCATGTCGGCCGCGCCATTTACTACTTTTTGTGCAAAAAGATAAACCATCCCCGGTTCCGCCCAACCCAAGAAAACCTGCCCCTTGGCTTCAAAGTGCTTTTCAAACTCGGGCGTGAGCTTCTCTTTAATAAAATCAACTTCTGCATTGTCTTTATACAAGAACGGCAAATCCATAATACGAACTTCCGGTAAAACTTCCCCTAATCCTACTCCGGTAAAGCCCCCTGCGTGGTACTGACCCCCCCGCATTTTCCGAAGAACATCTGGCTCATCGCCGGCGATTCCCCCTGGATAAAGCTTAAAATCCACGTTGCCATTGGTTTTTGCTTTGATCGTTACGGAAGCTTCTTTAAGCACATCCATCCAAGATGAACCCTCGGGCGCGACGGTCGCAAACTTGATGGTGACCGGTGCGGCATGGGCGATGATCCCAAACCCTGGCCCAAAGGCCAAGCCGAGAAGAGCCAGGATTCCAAATGCTGTCTTTTGCGTGTTCATTAAGTTCATTGCGTTCATCTCCTTCATTGTTAATTCAAAAATGTCAGAATAGGTCTTTTTTTGAAGCCAAAAGCTTAGTCGCTCGCCTCTTTGCGATTTGATTTGCCAAGCGTTCGGCCGGCAATAAATCCACCGGCGCATCCAGCACTTCTTTTAAGGTCTTCTCAAAAAGCTCTTCGTCCTGAGTCGGGACGGCATAAAACTGCGCAAGATAGAGTTTGGACATCAGAAGTTTTCCCTGTGAAATCCGTGAGGCGCGATCAAAATGATCCTTCGCTTTCTTAGGATCTCCACCCAACATCTTGGGTCTCGCCCCGTAATAAACTCCATAAAACAAGTGGGCCCCGCCGTAATAGAAATTCTCATTGGCGTCCAATACCCTATGCATCATCACTTCCGCGCGTGAGAGATCCGCAACCGCTCCGATATCCGCTTTATTGAGATTAACCCATCCGCCTAAGCAATAAGCCGCCCAGAAAAGCCGGGCAACATCATCGCCTTCCAAGGAGGAAACCGCTTTTTGAAATTCCTCTAAGTTACCTTGTGCAAAGGTGCGCACTTTCTCAGGCAGCGCAGCCATCCCAAACGAATATCCGCGCATATAGAGACCCTTCGCGCGCTCAATATCTGCAGGACTCCCTGAGTCCTCCAAAAATCCAAAAGCGTAAGAGCAATATCCCTGCGCCAACATCGATTGAAACGTTTTATTATCGGGAGAGACCTTAAGCATCCCTTCCATCATCTTAAGATTCGCCGGCATCGCATCGCGCGCAAACGCCCAATCCGCCTCTTCATTAAAGGAAACAGAGGCTTCGCTGAACATATCCGCAGCTCTATTCACAGCCATTCGATTGATCGAGCAGCTATTAAGGAGAAGCAGTCCAAGAACGAGAGAACCCACTCTGAATGTTGTTGCCATGGAGAATACTATCTTCAAGACGTGAGGCTAATACAAGTAAGTTTTTAGAAAACCAAACCAGACAGCTCTCTTCATGAGTGACACCTGCGGTTAATGCTATACCCAGCGCCCCCTCACGATTGTCTTAAGTAGTGATCGACAAGGTTAACTAGAAAAAACAAAACCCTAGCAAAGACTGAGAAAAGCCAGGTTTTTTGCTTAAGTTTTTCTAGCCTGATCCGATGAGCATAACAGGTCTTTCTGTTATTTTTCATTAGGATCACCTCCTTTCTTGTGACGAAGAAGGGAGGTAGTTCCATCTACTCTGCCTGGTGTGGCGGGAAGCGTAAAAGCAAATTCAATGCCAGCGATGACACTTCGCAGCTAATACAAGCGCATCAGGGACTGCTTTATTGGAGCGATTTGCGACATGTTGTCCAGAGATCGGACTTCACAAAAGCAAGTAAAAACCAAACCAAGCAGCTCTCATCATGAGTGACCTTCGGTTAAATGCTATACCC
>JBBCAV010000235.1:0-5373 GCA_051382305.1 Bdellovibrionota bacterium FG-2 | reverse complement strand
TTCAAACTTCAGAATATCTCTCAGCACCTGACAGCCACGCCTGCCCCAACAAAGTTGAATTCGAGCCGCTCAGATTTCCCATTGCAGTAATGTCTTCGCTCGTTCAAAAGATGTGTGTAATAGACAGCATTGATTACGGTACGGGCACTTCAAACTCGCAAGTAAGACTGGAACTCTATTATGTGAATTCAGACTCCGAAAAAAGTATCCGAGGGGTGGATTCGACCGTCGTTCTTGGCACAGGTGCAACCACCGAACCCTCAAACGTCATCGGGGGCTATTACGTGAACCAAACCGGGACAATCGCTGCAAATAATGCAACGGTTGAAATCCAAGACTATCAAAAAAGCCCCGTTCTTACCTGGCTTGTTCGCCGGACCAATGGAACGGCTTCTATTACGTGTACATATATGGGAGGACCTTGCACCACGGCAGGCTCAACGATGAGCAAGGTTTATACGTATGTGGGAGAAACCTTGGTTTCAAGCGACTAAGCGGCCTGTTCACTGACCGCCGGCTCCTCAACGGTGACGGTGGGTCGGACATGACGTTTGAACACGCGAAGCATCAACTCCATCTTCGAAATGCTCATCACGCCCACGGCTCGCGTGCCACTCCACAGAACTTCGCTGATCAGTCTATTGATCGCCTTGGATGAATCGAGCTTCGCAACGGTAGTGGAGCGATTCATGGCTTGCACCCGTTCAACATCGACAATCTTATGCACCCACATCGCACAGAGCTGCCCCCCGAACTGCGCGACAATCTGCTCACAACCCGTCACGCCCCCATCACTACAAAGCATGCGTAGATCAATGACCGGGATCGGCGCCCCTCTAAACCCAACAAGCTTATTGGCATAGCTATCCAACCCGGCGATTTCAGTCGCCACTGAAGGGTTTGAAATCTCTTTCAAACAGGAGATCTCCATCCCATAAATCCCGTCGCCTATTTCAAAAGTCAAAACGCGCTTGTCACTGCGGGCAAGCTCCGCGGCGTTAATCTTCTTTGGTGCTTGAATTTGAGACACACCTATCTCCAACTGTTCTTTTCTTCGATCAATCCACTGCAAGAGTTCATCGTGGTCCATTTTGCCACAAAACGTATCAACCCCTAGGTTTTCGGCTGAGCGCCGCACGAGCTCATTACCCACGGCCGAACAGAGGCTCACCGAAAGATTGCAAAGCTGAGAGTTCTTTCTGATCCACGAAAGAAGTTCTATGCCATTGCAATTCGGCATTTCGTAGTCCGTGACCACATAATGCATCGTGGTTCCATTTGTAAGACTCTTCTCGAGTTCCACCTTGGCTTCTGCTCCATCATTGCAAAGAATCGGATTGCAATGATTGCTGCGTAAAAAATCCATAAGACTGATGGCACAAAAACGATCATCTTCTACCACTAAAACATTGAAGGCTGAGAGAGTCTCTGAGGAGTCCTGGAACTGATCGACAAACTCCATCTCAAACAAGGTACGAGTGTTCAGCACGAAGAAAGTCTTTTCTTCGTGCACCACGCTGCCCAGCACACCGCGGGTCTTAGTCAAATGCTGAAACTCGGTCGGCAGGTAATGAATCCCGTAAAACTCCTCACAAACCAGCGCGGCCTGCGCATGATCACGCTCTACCACCAGAAGCTCGTAAGAGCTCTTAGGTTCAAAATCCCTTTCTGCAAAGTGATGAGGCAAACGGATAACAGGAACCACTTTCTCCCCCAAAGTCACGATTGCCTTGTCGACCAACTTATCCAACTGAGCATGAGAAACCCGAAGCACTTGCCGAATCTCCTGGACGGGAATGGCGAAAAGTTTGCCGGATTTAAAGAAAGCCATTTTTTGACGGCTGCGATACACGTCTGAGCTCAACGCTTGATTGCTATCTTGGGCAAACACCATCCCCGTTGAGTCCGCCACCAGATCGGAAAGAATATTAAGATCCAAAAGACCTATGTATTCGCCCGAGTTCAGCTGATTGACGCCGGTTACCAGGCCGATAGCCGAGAAAAGATCCGGAACGGGTTGCGAGATAAAATCACGCGTTCCGATGACCTTTTCCACGCGAAGGGCAAACTGTTTGCCTTTGTTTCTCACAATGATGAAAATATGATCGCGGCCATTTGATTTATTGTGCTCTTTGCCGAGGATCTGCACGAGATCGACGACTGAAACTACATTTCGCCTTCGCAAAAGCACGCATCGCGAGTCGCCTAGCGTTTGAATTTCCCCGGAGGCCAGAAGCGCCGCCTCCGTCACCACTTCTTCGACGTTAATCTGCGGAACGGCATAGAGATTTCGGCCCACAGCAAAAGCCAGAGATTTTACGATGGCTAAAGTCAACGGCAGGACGAGAACCACTTTTGTGCCCCTTCCCACCTCCGACAAAAGCTCTACGTTGCCCCCAATGGACTCCACGGCGGACTTCACCACGTCCATGCCAACGCCGCGGCCAGAGATGCTGGTCGCCGCCTCTTTAGTTGAAAACCCCGGCGCAAAAATGAGATTGATCGCATCCTTGGCCATCATCACATCTGCTTGCGCCTGAGTCAGAAGCCCCTTGCGTACGGCATTAGCTTTTACAACCTCCGGATTAATTCCCCCGCCATCATCTTCAATAGTGATAATGATTTGACCCGACTGATGAGCCGCGTCTACAGTCACTAGACCTTCGGGTTTTTTGTTATTAGTTTTACGTACCTCAGGATCCTCAAGCCCATGATCAATTGAGTTTCGCAACAAATGCACCAAAGGTTCTCGCAGCATATCAATCACGCGACGATCCAGTTGAGTCTCACCGCCCGTGACCTTGAGGATGACTTTTTTTCCAGTCGCCTTTGCCGCCTCCATCGCCACTCTTTGCAGACCCGAAAGAATGGGTTGTATGGGATTAAGCCTAATCGACAAGACAAAACTTTGAAGCTGGCCTGAGAAACGACTGACATCATTCTTAAGTTTAAAAGACTCGCTGCCCTCGCCCAAAGAAGCCGCCAGGCGATTTTGGAGCTGAATAAAGTTACTCACAATCTCCATGAGCTCCATCGCCTTTTCATTTGAAATTCGAATTTGATCGTCCGAATTATTGCGCGAATTATTGGGCGCGGCTTTAGTATCCTCAGCTTTTTCGAGAGTCCTTGCTCCACCTTGGGGGGACGCTGCGTTCGCGGCCGCTTGGGATTGAGCTTGCTCTTTTGCCTCCGCCAACTTCCCAAGCAAGCTATAGGGCTTGCTCTTGGGTTCGGCCCCCGCTTCCCGGACAGCATTAGTAATAGACTTGAACGCATCTAACACGGCGATCAACAATTCAATGACCTCAAGGGCCGGCTTTCGCTTTTGGTCGCGCAACACCCCCAGTAGATCCTCCCCCACGTGAAAAAGCTCTTGGATTTGGGTCAAACCAAACATCCCAGAGGCACCTTTGATATTATGAAAGAATCTAAAAACTAAGTCGATCGTGTTTGCAGCCGCATCTTCATTGTTCCAGTTAGCCAAGGTCCCTTCCATGTTGATGACGTCGGGACCCACATCATCAAAAAACTCCTTGGCCTCTGAAATATTGATTTTGAACTCACCCATACTCTTTAAGCCACTTCCTTCACCGGCAGCACCGCCACAAGAGCCTCGGTGTGCCTGCGAATGATCACGCTCCAACTCTTGCCCGCAAACACTTTGAATCCCTTAGCTTTGCAATAGCCGATCGAGTAGGTCTGACCGTCGTGAGGATCACTCTCCGTGAGATGCCCGGACAATCCTCGTTCAATTTCCTTAAACGCTCGCAAGTGTTGAAAAGATTTTTTCATTAATTCACTCCGATTAGTGGCACCAATCACCAGACCCTCAGAATTAAGAAGGTAAATACTGCTCTGCGAGTCCACCGAAACGGCGTCTAGGATCTCGCCAACCGCACTCCACCGCAAACGAGAGCTAAGCACCCCCACGACCTTTCCCTGCTCGTCGAGCACGGGCGCACTAAAAGCAACCGTCACATCATCTACTGAGTCGGAGCGATAAATATCAGTCGTGTGCGTTTTTCCCGCGCGCGCATCGTTAAACCATTGTCGATTTGCCTGCTTTTGTCCCACAAGTTCCGATCGAGCGGCCGTCGCGAGAATTGTGCCTTCGGTATCCAATAGCATGATGTCTTGATAGAACCCGTAAGTCTCCATGAGCCGCCCCAAGAAGGCCCGACAAACCTCGCGTGCGTCTTCTTTGCCCAATACTCCCTCAACAATCGTGGGGTGCGAAGCCCAAGTTCTCACGGCAATGACCCGCTCAAAAAGCAGCCGATCAATCTTATCAATAGTATCACGGGCCGCATCATTGAGCCGGGCGGCTACGGTCGCTTCAACGGCATTTTGAAGATCCAGTGCGGTCTTGTTCACCGCATCTACAAACTCCACGCTCTTTTTGGCGAGCTTTCCAATTTCGGTGGCAATCACGGCAAAGCTTTCGCCTTCGATCCCCGCAATCCCGGCTTGAACGGCCGCATTGATCGCGAGCATGTCGGTTTCTTGATTGGTGGCGTTGATCTGAGAAACCAATTTATTGATTTGCACCATCGTTTCTTGGAGTTCACCATTGACTCGCTCCGATTCGATCTCGCCTTCTAAAGCAAGAATAGCGACGATCTGCTCAGCAGAGGTACTCCCGGAGCGGTCCCGAACGATCCGCTGAAAATGCTCAAACGCGACGCTTCCCAAGCGCGCGCTCACCACTGCGGACCAAGGGTTGCCTACGTTGACATCAAACCCTTTTTCGCGAGCGAAGCCCACGGCCATCGGGATCCCGTTGCGCGCGGTCTCCACGCCATAACCACAAAAGCCCATCATCGCATTTTGACCCGAATCCGCCCAATCTACGCAATCACGTCCCGCCCCCAACCCACTGGTCGCCGCCAACACCATGCCTTTTTCATCGATGATTCTTGCGACAATGCCCTTCTCATATCCACTTCCATCAATGAGTTCTTGGGCGCACTTCCAATCCGTACGCGTTGAAACCACGCCAAGAACCTTGCCACTTTCATCCACCACCGGGGCCGTACAAAACACCGCATCCGTTCCGGTCGTTTCGCATTTTTGCACTTCAGAAAAATGTACTTTCCCAGCAAAGCTTGCACGAAACCATGTAGTGTTTTCCAAAGACTTGCCTCGCAAATCGGCACCTCGGCCGGAGGCGAGGCAAATACCTCGTGAATCTAAGACCAAAATATTTGTATAGAGTCCGCAGATTCCGAGGGCGCGATCGAGAGTTGCGTTCACATTCTCAGCATCGCCAGAGGCCTGAGCGGCTGCTAAAAACTCCTTCAGCATTGGGCTCTGCGCCAGCGCTCTCACATCGTGGTGGCGCTCAAGAAAGTAGCGATCCACTTTGTCTATGAG
>JBBCAV010000234.1:0-2552 GCA_051382305.1 Bdellovibrionota bacterium FG-2 | reverse complement strand
CGGTGTAGAAGATACTGAAATCTTTAAGCTTCTTGAGCAAGAATTCTCCCATAAGCTTTCGGGCCGCCTTGGAATGGGCTCTATTAGCTCCTTTTGCCCTCCCCAGGGCGATTGCGCCCTCGTCAAAACCATCCTTGAGGCCTACAAGAAGGCCGATGCTACTGCTCGTTTGCGTTTTGCGGACGCCTGCAAGAACGTCCTAAACGTGATCTTTAAACCCGAAAGCTAAGGACTGCTTAACCCGCAAAGCGCGTAGCGATTTTTTTAGAGATCCCTTATAATGAATGAATCATGCACGCAGACGCTCCATCAGAACCCAGACCCAAAGGCGGTCGAAAAAAATCTCACTTTGAGGAAAACTCAGACGGCTTTCATCCTCCCATCAGTCACGGCTACGTAAAGAGTTTTGATGGGACCAAACTTTTTTACAGCATTGAAGGAAAAGGTCCTCCCCTTATTTTCTGCTATGGCCTTATCTGCTCAAGTCTCCATTGGACCTACCAAATCGAGCACTTTCGAAAAAACTATCGCACCATTTGGTTTGATTATCGGGGCCATCATAACTCCGAGACGCCCAAGAACTTTTCAAGTCTGACTCTCGAAAGCATCAGCCGAGACCTGGGCGTCCTCATGGATGAACTGGAACTCAAAGAATCGGTACTCCTCGGTCACAGTATGGGCGTAAACGTCGTTCTTGAGTTTTATCGCCAACAACCCAAAAAAGTCTTGGGGATGGTGCTTGCTAACGGAACCGCAAAAAAACCCCTTGAAACCATGTTCAGACATAATGCCCTGGAAACTGGCTTTAGCCTTATGAGACGTCTTCACAAGATTTCACCGTCTCTTGTTTCAAAAATCTGGAAAACTCAAAAACAAAATCCTATTGCGCGAACTTTTGTCTCCTTTGGCGGGTTTAATCCACACCTCACCCCCAGAGCGGATATCGAGCTGTATATCGATCAAGTGGCCGACATGGACCCCGCCATTCTCCTGCAACTCATCGATAGCTACGATAGCTACGACGCGACAGCCTGGCTTCACACCATTCAGGCTCCCACGCTTGTGATCGCAGGAGAGCAAGACAATATCATTCCCATCGAACAACAAGAACTCATGCACCAACTCATCCCAGATTGTAGGCTTGAAGTGATTCGACACGGAAGCCACTGCCCTCAAATGGATTTACCGGATTTGGTAAATGCAAAAATTGACCGTTTTCTTGGGGATATCAGTTACGAGTTAAAACCCAATCCGTTGAAGGAAACCGCCAGTCAATCCACTGCGAGACATCAAGCCCCTGGTCCTGCAAGAATCTCCTAAAAGTCCCCTGACACCTTTGCCCATGGCATTTCCCCTCGCCCACATGAATCACCGATAAGACAGCCTCAGCTGATTTGAGTTTCCCCTGCTGCATTCGTTCGGCCACTTGTGCACGGGTGATCCCCAGACATTCACACAAGAGATCTGGGTCATCAGTATTTTTCTGAAGACCACGAGGACTCGCAATACTGCGAATCGCCATTCCGCGATGAACCTCGGCTTTGCATCCCAATTTTTTCACACCGTCCAAATCCGTAGTGCACAAACCGCAACTTCCGTCTCGACACAAAAGTGCGTCTTCAGGCCTATTGCGGCCGGTTTCGAATAGTCCAATCGAGACCGACACGTGATCACGAACAAATCGTCGCTCGCCATTTAAAGAAACTTCAACCTTCTCCTCCAGCGCGGAAGCCCGTTCCACCGAATCGAGGTAAGCCATTCCTTCTTCAACAGGCGTTTTTCGCCGACGAACCGAACGTGCTTCCCAAAGCAAATGTGAAGGGAGGTCCACGGCCAGCAAAGCCCCCCCCTCCAAGTTCCGCCGCTCTTGCGCACGACCATTACCCAGAACCTCACCTCTTCGATTGAGAATCTCAACAAAGTCGCCCTCAGCACAAAGGCGGTCCTTTTTCCAAGGAACAATCAACCGCGACATCGAGTGCGCGTCCCGCTCATGCAGTAAAACAATCGCAGAACTCGGGCACGCGGCCGCGCAAAGACCACAACCCGTGCACTTTTCTTCGGATAAAACAGGCTGTTCCGGCCGCGGGACGCGTCCGGTTTCAATAGCTCCCTCGGGACACACCCGCTTGCAAACGTCACAGGGGATCGACTCAAAACACTCCACCGAAGCAATCGGTTTTTTGTGATGCTCTTTTTTTGGCACCCCCGAAAAGGCTCTCAAGGTAGCCATGTCCGTCGGAGCAATCCATTTTCCCTGATACACTGGACTAAAGGCTTCACTCCGATGACGAGAGTAGCGCCTCACTCTTCCCCGACTTCGTCGCCAAATCTGCTCAAACTCTTCCCTGCGTTTTCCAAAATCGGTGACCAGGGCGCGGACAATTCGCCCCCCAAGCGCCCGGCCACGCTCCTCTTCAAGAACCCAGCCTTCAACGTTTGAAACTTTTTCCAAGAAAGCCGTTTGTTCCAGCTCAAACAAAAGACTGCCGGGAGGATGCTCACGAACGGCAGGAAAATCCCTAAAAGGTCCCGCCGAAACTACCCAAGCG
>JBBCAV010000233.1:0-1011 GCA_051382305.1 Bdellovibrionota bacterium FG-2 | reverse complement strand
TATTTATTGGGCGTCGGACGATTGGTTCCCGGGAAAGCGTATGATGTCGTGATTGAGGCGTATCGTCACGTGAAAAGCGATCTTCCCCTGGTGATTGCCGGAAGCTCATTTCATTCTGACGAGTATATTCTTAAGTTGCAGGCGCTTGCCGCTCAGGATCCGCGAGTCCGTTTGATAGGATTTCAGACCGGTGTGGCCTTGCGGCAGCTTTATACGCATTGCTATGCCTTCGTACATCCGTCCCGCGCGGAGGGTTTGTCGACGAGCATCATTGAGGCGATGGCATCGGGAAAGGTAGTCATTATGTCGGATATTAAGGAGAACCTCGAGCTGGTGGATCATAGCGGATTGTCATTCAAAACCGACGACCCAAAGGCGCTTCAGGCAACAATCGAGCTCGTCCTATCCGATCCTGAGATGGTTCGGGAGCGCGGACAGCGGGCGAAACAAGTTGTACACAAAGAGTATTCATGGCAGAGGGTCGTTGACCGTTTGGAGCAAATGTATAAAGATTTGACTCAACATTAATGTATGAAGGTTTTGATTCTCGGACTCGGACAGTATCCAAACGGGAGTGGCATTGCCGCCGCTCTGTTTTTTGCAAAACAAGGTCATGAAGTTTGCGTGACGGATTTAAAGACGGCCAAAGATCTGAAAGGCAATGTGAAGACTTTGAAACAGTACAGGAATGTACGCTTCGCGCTTGGGAAGCATGAAGTGCAGGATGTGCGATGGGCGGATCTCATCGTTCGGAATCCGCGCGTAAGAAAAGACCTTCGCGAGATGAAAGAGGCTATCAAACTTGGCAAGCCAATGGAGTCCGATCTTTCTTTGTTTTTTAAGGCGTGTCCGTGCACGATTGTCGGGATTACCGGATCACGCGGCAAGAGCACAACGACGACGCTTATTCACGAAATACTCGGCGCTTCGAAAAAGTGGCGCAAGGTGTGGCTGGGTGGAAATATCCTGGTTTCGCCTTTGATGTTTTTGCCTGACGTGACGGTGAAAGAT
>JBBCAV010000232.1:0-8570 GCA_051382305.1 Bdellovibrionota bacterium FG-2 | reverse complement strand
CACCCACCCAAGGGAGAAGCAAGAGCACGCCCACCCCAAGGAACGCGGCTATCAATTCGCGATCAGATCGCCCCTTTGAATAGGAAAAAATCGGAACCAGAAAAAGGGGGAAGATAATGAGCTTCGCCGCGGCCCACATTCCAAGCACAAACCAAGCGCTGATTCGCTGGACATTGGACGCTCTGGAATCAAAATGCGCAGCCAGCGCCCAAACACAGGCGCCCAACAGAAAGGTATTCACCTGTCCATATTGAAAATCGATGAGAATCGGCCGTGCCGTAAACACCACAGCCCAGGCAGGCAAAGCCAATGGAATTCGGTAACGAGCACGGCCAAAACCATGACTCAGGGCCCGAAGAGAAAACCCAATGACCGCCGCCTTGGCAAAACACCAAATCGCGAGCGCAATATCTTTTGGCAGCAACCCAAGCGGCGACAAAATCCAAGCAAAACCTGGAGCGTATAAAAACCGATCAGGAGTCGCATGATAGAGCTCAGCACCCCGCCCCGCTAGAACCAGCCTCCAAGACTCGTAAAAAACGGGAAAATCACTCGTTCCGCGAGTGAAAGCCCAAGAAGTCCCTACTGCGGCGATGAGACTTGCGAGAAAAAGCGGGATCAAAGTTTCGGATCTAAGGAGCTCTGCAGTGCGCTCTTGCTCTACTTCTTCCATTTTTTGAAACCTTCGTGCGCGAGAAGAGAATTTTTAATCCCCACTTCCTTTGAACGCGTAGAGGATTTACCCATAAAACCACCCACCGCTTTCGTCCCAATCACCCGATGACAAGGAATTAGAATTGGAAAAGGATTTTTTCCCAGGGCTTGCCCAACCGCACGCCCAGCTTGAGGGAGTCCAAGATGCTTTGCGATTTCACCGTAGGTTCGCGTTTCGCCAAAGGGGATCCGAAACACGGTCCAAAACACGCGCTTTTGGAACTTACTCCATTCGTGATCATCCAAGGATTCCCAGAGCATCTTCGAAACGGGCTTTTTTTCCGAAAAATATGCCTCCATTGCAAGCATAACTCGAAGGACTTTTGCAGGCGGCTTGGTGCGCGGCATACTCTCGGGGCGAGAGTCACCCCAAAATTCCACGCCACAACAAAGGCCGTCATTATTCCAGAGAACACGAAGCCAACCCACTGCCGATCTTAAGAAGATTTCACCCGTATGTTGCATGGATCTTAGGATGAAGTGTGACATTAGAGATTACCGAGAGCAATGTCATTTCAACCTATGGTCGAAAGAAAATACATGATCGC
The DNA here is from genome assembly GCA_051382305.1 of Bdellovibrionota bacterium FG-2. Lineage (GTDB taxonomy): Bacteria > Bdellovibrionota > UBA1018 > UBA1018 > UBA1018 > CAIRTR01. Next base: position 7,308 of record JBBCAV010000232.1, on the reverse strand, counting down.
GACGGAATGTAATTCGGGCAAAAGCGGAATGGACAGGATTGAGCACATAGTTCCATTCACTCGGAACCACTGCAGAAGGAAGCTTTAATATGGCCGATCTAGCCGCCTCAGCCCAAGCTGAACCCAATTCTTGTCACAATTCTGGTGCGGGTTCCATCCTCCAATCCGTCGGTAGAGGCACAGACAAACTTTCAATTAGGAGATCCTCGGGGATGTCGATTGAATAGGCGTGGTGACTAGGCAGCAAATCAGAGTCAGTATGAACGAGGATTTCCAGGGTGCAGAGTGATAGGGTGGCGCTCGCGTATATTACTGCTGTACCTTTTCTGTTCGACCTACCACCGTATTTTTTGGCGCCCTCGCCGCTGCATGCCTCCGCGATCGCACTTTTGGGGGACAGACGCAAAATACGCATCAGCTATAGATCCCTTCATGTAATCTTCCGAGGACATCTTCCACCTGTTCGGCACCAAGATCAGAGTCGAGCAGACTGATTGGCTTTTGAGCGCCTAGCGCACGGTTAGGCCTTCTAAGCCATTCAACTGTCTTATCTGCATCTCCATCGAAGACTTCTTTAGCAAAGGCATAGATGCGCGCGAGGCGAATCAGTTTTTCTGACTCAATCGGCTCAAAATGCGTGGCCCGTATGCGTCTAGTAAACGTTCTTCTCGAAATATGAAGAGCCTGGATCGCCTCATCCTGCGTAATAGTACTTTGAGACAAGAGCGCGCGAACGGCCCGAGTGGGTAGCCCGTCCCGAACGAGCGAAATGATTGACACCTGTCTAATGCTTTATCGCCCCTATAAGCGGGAGATCGACAAATTCGTCCCGATAAATCTTACAATAACAGCCACTTATTCCGAGCCAATAACTCCAAGGCGGCTGGTTCACTTCTTGTATCAATAGGCATTAGAGATAATGCCAGCAAAGTGCTGGCCAAAGGAGAGCGCGTTTATGTCTGAATCCAAATTTAAGTTTTTTCACCTGTTTCTGGCCCTTGGCGCAGTGCTGGCCCTAAATTCCTCGCTCGCGTTTGCCGAAGACGACTCCGAAAGCGAACTCTATATTCGAAAAGGAACTATCTCTGGAAGAATCCTTGAAGAGAGTGGCGACAAATATAGCGTCAAGAAAATCCCTTATAGCTTCGAACAGCGCGACAATTACGTTGTCGATTACGGACAAATCGTTCTGGACTGCGCGCTTCAATCCTTCGGCGATTTCAACGCCGAGGAACAGTCGATCCTCTTTTCAAAAATCAATAAGATCCAAGTGGTGGAATATAAGCCCGGTTTTATCGGAAAACTATTTTCTTCCAAAGCGAGAGCAGAGTATGGGAAAATCACCCACACCCTCAAAATTGAATTTATGCCCAATTATGCCACTTTCCAAAAGCCCGACGTTTGCGCCCAAGGTGCACTTCCCGAATTAACGAAAACTCTTCACAGCCTTATTAAGGTTTCTAAGAAACGTGAAGTCGACGAAGGGGATAAGGCCGTGTCCTCAAAGGATTCCGAAAAACCCAAGGTGGACCGCGACGCCCTTCTTCGCGCTCGAGATAGGATGGACAAGGCCTCCGAAGCAGAACTTCTGAAAACGATGGATGAAGTTCTCGCCCCCCTCCCTATTGGCGTGACACAGTGCGATAGGAAATAAGCTGGCACTAGATTTCTAGCTTTCTTTTTTGCCCTTTTTGACTAGACTGCGCTCCTTGTACGTTTAACCAAACTAGAAGGAGTATTTCAGATGAAACTTTTAACTTTTGTCGCAGTTATGATGATGTGTGCGTCTCTTGCGAGCGCCGCTACCAAAACATCCAAAAAGAAAACCAACAAAACGCAAACCACCACGGCAGTGACCACAGCTCCCACACCTGCAACTACTGTTGTAGCGAATGATGTCATGCCTTCTCCCATGCATCGCATTTCTGGCGCGGCCATGCTCGGCACCGGCGCTAACGGCTTCAACGCTGGTTTCGGCGTTCGTGGCGGTTATGACTTGGATCAAGGGTTTTATGCCGGCGGATCCTTCTTGTATCACCTGGGCAATTCTTCGTCCTACACGTCCTACACCGGAACAACCTATTCATCGACGGCCAGACTTTGGGTTCTAGGCGCTGAAGGTGGCTATAACTACCAGGCAAAACCTGAAATCCTCGTCAGACCTTATATGGGTCTCGGCGTTTGCACCTCTTCAGTTTCGAGCTCACCCAGCGCGGCCTATGCTCCTAACGGTAGCAATTCACGGCTTGGCATTTGGCCCGGCGTGAGCGCAGCTTACACCCTTCAAGGCAACTACTTTGTAGGTGCCGACGTCCGTTACTTCATCGTCTCTGACAATGGAGCTTTGGCAGCTTACGCCAATATCGGAATGCATCTCTAATTCCTGAATTCTCAAAGGGTCCTTGCGCTGACAATACTCAGAGCGAGGACCCTTTTTTAATTTTTAGAGTCTGAAAATGCAGCCCCAGAAATCAATTGCGATCATCGGCGCGGGTCTTGCGGGACTCTCCGCAGGGGTATTTGCTCAAAAAGCAGGATTCAAAGTCACCCTTTTCGAACATCACAGCAAACCCGGAGGCGTCTGCACCTCTTGGCGAAGAGGCGAAAATAGTTCTTCCTATATCATCGACGGCTGCATCCACTGGTTGATGGGAAGCAAGCCCGATTCACCGCTCTTCAGCCTCTATAAAGAAGTGGGCGCATTAGATGGCATTCAGCTCGAAACCATAAAGCACTTTGGACACTTCGCGTGGGGGGACGGAAGGCATTTTGACGTCACCTCCGATCTGCTACGTTTAGAAGCGGACCTGAGGCGGCAGTTTCCTGAAGATGGCCTGATTGTTGATGAACTTATTGCGGCAATTCGCGCGTTTCAAAACAATAAGACCGACTGGAGTGTATTAAGCGAATCAGGAAACTGGATTGCCAAAACCAAAGCCTTTTGGGGAATGCGTAAACAGCTCCGCTACTACAGTCGCTACCGACTCTCCGCTCAGGAGTACTCGACTCGAATTACAGATCCCTTTTTTGCGTGGATCATTCAAAATATTTTCATGCCCGAAATTCCTATGTTCTTCGCCTTTATGATTTTGGGACAACTGGCCGATGGCGAACTCACCTTTCCGCGTGAAGGGTCTTTGGCTTTTTCGCGCGGTATCGAGAAGAAGTTCAAGGAACTTGGCGGCGAAATTCGCTACAACTCAAGCGTTGAGGAAATCCTCGTAGAAAACTCACAGGCCATCGGCGTGCGACTCTTTGGGGGCGCCGAGGTCCGATCTGATATAATAATTTCTGCCGCAGATATTCACTCGACCCTTTACAAGCTTCTGGGCGGGCAGTTCGTGAATTACAAATGGAAAGATCGGTTTCAAAAATGGCCCCTATTTACCCCACTTTGTCTTGTAAGTTTTGGGGTGAACCGTCCCTTTATCGATGAAGCCTCCTCGCAACTCATCCGCCAAACAACAGCTATCGCAAGTGGGGGCCATGCGGAACAAAATCTATTCATAAAGATATTCAAAAATACGACACTTGCTCCGTCTGGAAAAACCGTGCTTCAAGTAATGCTGCCGACGCAGTTTGATTATTGGAACAAGCTGCTCACTGAAGATCCGGAGCGCTACCTTGCTGAGAAGTCGCGGATCACCGAAGAGGTCTTGGCCGCCCTGGAAACTCGCTACCCCGGACTTCGCTCTGACATCGAAGTGAGCGACGTCGCTACACCGACTACCTTTGTCCGCTACACGCGCAATCACAAGGGTGCCTGGGAAGGCTGGATGATCAGCCCCGCGAGCTTTGCAAAACGTGTTCAAAAAAAATTGCCTGGCCTCAAGAACTTCTATCTTACCGGCCAATGGGTAGAGCCCGGCGGCGGCGTTCCCACCGTCTTAATGTCTGGCCGAAGTGTAGTAAGACAAATCCTGCGAGATAAAATATGAACAAACCCCGAACGATCCTAATTCAAAATACAACGATCATCACCTTAGGCGGCACAAATCTGGTGCTGAAAAATCATTCACTTCGAATTGCTGATGGTAAAGTCTTAGAACTTGGGCCCACCACCAAATTAGTCCCCACCGCTCAAGACGAACTCCTGGACGGGACTGGAAAAGTCCTTTTGCCCGGCTTTATCAATGCCCATATGCATTTTTATAGTTCCATGGCTCGGGGTCTAACTAAGGCCGCGCCCTCAAAAGATTTCAATGAAGTCCTTCAGAATTTATGGTGGAAACTGGACCGAGGCCTTACGACTGAAGCCACCTATCTCAGCGCGATGACCGCGCTTATCGACTCTATTCGCAAGGGCACCACCACGCTGATTGATCACCATGCAAGTCCGCGTGCCGCAAGGGGTTCGTTAGACGCCATTGCACGCACCGTTTTAGAAACGGGTCTGCGAGCGGATCTTTGTTACGAAGTCTCGGATCGCGATGGTGCCGAAGTCGCCAAACAGGGTTTGGATGAAAACGTCGCTTTTTTGAAACGCCTTTCACAAGAGGGCGGCACCTCGCTTCGCGGGCACTTTGGTCTTCACGCGTCGTTTACGGTGGGCGACGAGACACTTGAGCGAGCCGTGGGACTAGCGCGCGAATTCGACGCAGGATTTCACGTCCATGTGGCCGAGGCGGAATCCGATCAAGTTCACTGCATTGAGAAATATGGAATGCGGATTCTTGAGCGCTTCGCGAAGTTTGGAGTCTTGGGTCCCAAGACGATTTGTGCACACGCCGTTCACGTGCATGAGGACGAGATTAGGCTCCTTGCTGACACAAAGACATCGGTCGTCCACAATCCCCAATCCAATATGAATAATGCCGTCGGAGTGGCGGATTTACTGGCATTCAACGAGGCCGGCGTGCGTGTGGGTTTAGGCACGGACGCGATGACGGTGAACATGCTCGAAGAACTGCGAAGCGCGATTTGGATTCAGAGGATTTTCCAACTCAATCCCAGTGTGGGATTCATGGAAGCAGTGAATGCACTCACGCTTGGAAATCCTGCGATCGCCTCTGAAAGTTTCGGCCCAGAGCTCGGGCTCGGCACGATTGCCCCTGGCAACGCGGCCGATCTCGTCTTGATGGATTATCATCCCAACACACTTTTAGATGAATCGACGTTTGCTGGGCACTTGGTCTTTGGCTTGGCTGAAGCAAATGTCGACTCCACGATTGCGCAGGGGAAAATCCTCATGAAACATGGCGCGCTTCAGCTCAATCTTGATGAAGAGCGAATTCTAGCGCGCTCGCAAGAAGTATCGAGCGAGCTGTGGGAGAAGGTGTGGGGTTAGTGCTCCTAGAAGTGTCGTTGGCTTTCGAACACAAAATGCTTAGTGGCTCCTTCAAAGAGAACCACTCGCACTTGTTCAACCAGATTCAGTTCAAGAACGGCGGGAAATACTTTTCCGCTCGGTGTGGTAATCTGCCCATACACGACGCCCGCGAGTTGCTTTCGGCCATCAAGCCTGCATATTTTTTCTTCTGCAATCCCATCGCAATAAAATCGCTTAAAAACGTCCACACCTCTCTCGGCAAGAGAATGCGTGGATTTATCATCAGTCAGGTCAAGAGCCGAATTCATGAGCAGCTCTACTGTCCCCGCTTGATCCTGAAGCACAATACGCTGACTTGCCCACTTCGAGCCATTGTAAAGAACTGCTGAGACCTTGCCTTGGGATTTACATGACTATCGCCAGACATTATGCCCTTCCACACCTGGTTACCAGCCCAGTCCGTTACAAAAGAGGCGTAGCCATCAATTTGGCCATAGACACTCTCGGGTCCACCCGCTGTAATCATTCGGGCTAGATCGACCGCCATAATCGTGCCGCCGACATGATCACAACCCACGATGTGCCCGATCTCATGAAGCATCATCGCAGGTAAAATGTTGGGATAGGTCCAGTTTGGATAATTTTCATGAATCGAGTGACTTTTTCCGAACCAAACAAACCCCGATCCCCATTTTTTTTGCACTATAGGTCGAACGATGGGCAAATCCTACGGGTTCAATGAAGGCCAAGTTGCAAAGGCGCGCTCGGTCGTTTTTAAAACGTCATCAAGATGGATTCCAAAGTCTGGCGTTTTGAGCGCAATATCGAATTTCGCGTGCCCCAAAAAACCAGGCGGCCACGTGATCCATCGGTAGATTCTCGCCGCCGCCGCCGGTCCAGCCCCCTTCAACTGCGAACCCATTGGATGCCGCTAAAAGCTGCTATAAAACGATTCTTAAAGCGACTTTTCTCGATCGAAAGAGGTCCTTTGGTGAGAAACACTTCAACTACCAACTCATGGCCGACGCTTGTGGAATTCAAAAAGCTTATCTCTGGCGCACCTTAAACGGCTACGCCCATTTGAGTTCGGATCAATTGTACCTGGCTCTTCAGTTCTTGGGCTTCGACGACGACGAACGCCGATACCTTGAGCTGCTTCATGAACAGGAACGATCTCAAATTGAAAAGCGAAAACAACAACTCGGACGACGCTTAGAACGACTCCGAGAACGGCATCAGCGCACGGAAAAATATCTGAATGTGAGACGCGTCGACGTCTTGGCTCCCGAGCGAATCACTTACTATCTCGATCCGCGATTGCAGATTGTACATATGCTTGCAACCCTAAGTAATTTCTCATCCAACCATACTGGACTTATTGAGGCCGTCGCTTCGTCCGTTGGACTCAGTAGTTTCAAAAGTCAAACATTATTAAAATCCCTAGAAAATATCGGCATTCTTCGATTTGAGGGAAAAGGGGTCAAGGTTTTAGAAGACCATCTTCATCTTCCTGCCACCTCTCCTCTTCACATGACCTATCAAACCGCATTGAGAGCACTTGCTTCTGAACGGCTGCGACGCCTAAGGGGGGCCGCACAAGGGAGTGTTCGCCCTTACAATACAGGTGCATTTTTTTCCGCCGATGAAAATACGAGAAGAGCAATTCAACACGCGTTTCTTAGTTTTCTCAAAGACGTGGAGAAAAAGGTTCGAGCATGCCGCGAGCCCGATTCTGTTTATCAGATGAATTTTGATCTGATTCCTTGGTAGACGTTTTGTTTTTGGTCTTGTTCTTGCTTTGGCTGCGACTGCCAAACCAAGCAGAGTGGATGGAACCACCGCCCTTCCTGACAGAAAGGAGGTGATCCGTATGAACTATAATAAGAAGTACTATTTTAGCTATCGGATCGCACTAGAGAAACTTAAGCGTGCGCCGTGCCAAGGGCGCAACATCTTGCGGGTGTAAGTCCCGCAGACAAAGGAGAGCAAACCATGTCGTAGCGAACATTGCGTGACCAATCCCGGGGACGGGAGCACGA
>JBBCAV010000231.1:0-1882 GCA_051382305.1 Bdellovibrionota bacterium FG-2 | reverse complement strand
GGTGGGTCTAAGGAGCTTGGCATAAGAAAAAAGATCGGGTTCGGCCGAAAGGCGGCCCTCCAGATAGGATTCCCGGTTATCAAAATTGTCACTGGTGGCAACTTCGGGCCAATCCTTGATGTCAGCACGCATCAACTGAACGGCGATTCTTTCAATCGCTTCACAATTATTGATCTGAAAGGCAAGAGCGCGCTCAATGGTTTTATCGAAAACGCCCGGGGCGAGCCGTAGGCTAATGCCATAAAGGTTCTTTACGAATTGATTGCGATACCGAACGGCACCCGCTTTAGAGCGAATGAACTCCAGATAGCGTACTACGGTCTCGCCTTGGCTTCTTAGTTTTGTCTCTTCTTCTGCACTCGTCAGGTGTAAATGCCTGGGTTTTTTTTTGGCTTCGTATCCATCCGGCGCGACTTGCTGATATTTGACATCGCAAGGTTTGAGCGGATACGCGATCAGCAGTTCCCGGTTTCGGTAGATCTTGATGTGACCTGGGTATTCGACGACGTTTACTTCTTGATCTTTTATCCCAGGGATCCAGTAATAATTTGCGTAGACTGGGATATAACCATTGTTGTCTGCCTGCCTTGTGTAGTCTTTATATGGCGGCTCCAGGTAATCCGGCATCGCAGTGAGAAATGGCTTTTCGATCTCCCATAGATCGGCGGGGATGAGCTTGGTCTTGTCGTCCGGGTGATGGTAATACCACTGGGTTGCCCATTCAAACGCCTGGCGGTTAAGGTCCTCCATGTTTTTGAAAGTTCGTCCTGGAATGAAATTTGTCTCCACAGTCCAAAAATTTCGCTCTTTACCGGCTTTCCAATTTGGCTTTCTTAATGGATGGGCCGCCCACACAAAACCGCAACGCCGGCCCAAGGCATTCATGTCGTCATGAAAAACAGCGTCGGGGCCCGTACCCCGCAAAACCGCAAGACTCGTATTATCAATCATGTTTGTAGTAGCTACGTATTTCCAAAACGTGAGGGCCTCATGTAAGAAGGCCTTCATCTCGAACTTATCAAAGGATCGGTAGTACTTGATGTACCGAACTTTCGAGAACCGAAAGTAAAGCCCGGCACATTGCAGTAGGGTCGGCTTGCCGCTCAGCTTGATGAGATGAGGAGAGGTGTCATGTTGCATGAACTCTCCTGGTTTTGCGACAAGCGGTGGCCCTTGATCACGCTTTTTGTCATTTTCGGCCTCAATTTCGGCAAGGAACCGATTCAAGGTCGAATAACCAATTTGGACGCTGTATTCCTGGGTCAGAACCTCGTGTGTGCGCCGTGCGTACCCTTCACAGCGTTTATAGACTTGTTTGACCAGCTCCAGGTCGGGAGCGATTTTGTCCTTGCGAGGCGCTATGGGTAACTGTCCCTCCTGCTTGATGATCTTGGAAATGGTCCTCTTGTCCAGTTCGAACAACTTTGAGAGAGCCCGCTTGGTCTTGCCCTGTTTGTAAAGATTCCAAATCGCGCTTCGCGTTTCGACATCGATCATAAATTCTCCCAATCGCTTGCTTGTAAGCCTCCCCCTGGCGGGCAATCCCACCTGAGAGCAACTCTGCTTCGGCATAAAAAGCATTGCTCGCCTTGATTTCAGCTAAAGAACGGCGAATCAGCTTTCCTTCATATTTCTGGGCAATCTCAAGCTCTTTTAAAAAATCCATCTCTGATTGGCCCATGACAGAGGAGTCAGCTGCTCGGGCCTGCCCCATCTTTTCCATCCGATCAAGCGTCCAGCTAAAATTGCCCTTGAGTATTTGTTCCCTGAAATTTGTCCCGCCCTGGAAATAGGCTCTCGCAAGACTATCCACGGCCCGACCGCTCAGATCTTCGCCGCTCACTGCTTTAACAAAACTGTCTACGTCTTCGCCCGACACTTT
>JBBCAV010000230.1:0-1076 GCA_051382305.1 Bdellovibrionota bacterium FG-2 | reverse complement strand
ATCGTCCAACTGCTTGAGTCGCATGGCGGTGTGTACCTGATCCCACAAGGCGCGGTTTAGCGCAGCGACGCTTGAGTGTTCCACGTAATAGGCCCATGTCCGTTGCCCTGGTGGATCTACGTGCCCATAGACGATGTCGTTTTCTGTAAATGCATTGACGCTCCTCGCCTGAAAGTAAAGCATACCAAGCGTTCTCTTGAACATAAATGAGGGCGAGAAGTGAGGGCAGATTCGCCCATCCACTTTCTTAGAATGAACAGCTTCAAGCTTTGCCACGAACTTGGCATTAGCCCTCTGCACATTTTTTAAAAAACTTTCTGAGGTCAAATCGTCTTTTTTCGGATCGGTTCATCGTGTTCTCCTGTGCTTTTTATTATTATCAGATAGCTCACTGCGGCTATCTGATTTAATGTGATATGGAGGGCAAATGCAAATAGAAAAACAACTGGAAACACAAATTAGGAAAGTTAAAACAGAGCTGATGAAGATCAGGGATATGCGACCGGGGAGCCTCTCGGAGCAATATTCGGCTTGTCAGAAACAAGGCTGCAAATGCGTAGATCCTGTGACGCCACAAAAGCACGGACCCTTTTATCAACTCAGCTATACGCATCGGGGCAAGAGCACGACTCAATTTGTTCGGCCTCAATTTGTCACGAAGGTTCGCGATCAACTTGCCAACTATAAACGATTCAAAAGTCTCACCGAAGAATGGGTCGCGCTTGCACTAGCATTAGCGAGAGCCGAAATGGACGCCGCCAGATTGGCCGAAGCAAAACCGCCAAAGCGAGACCGTATCAAGCGCGCACACCGCTCGAGCAAATAACATTTTCTAAAATTGAGTCATTTGTGAAAAGCACTTCTTCCCCGACCTCTGTCAACAAACCCGTAGGGCACGAGCCGGATGCGAGTGGCTGGCAGAGGAGCAACCACGATGGGCGCTAGTCCCGATACGCGATGTCATCGTTTTAAAGCCGATCTGCGAAAGAAAAGTGAATCATCCAGCGTGGATCACAAAATGATTGGCTTTTTCTGATTTATCCTGCGAAAGCCATCTCCCCAACATGCCAGGCCCA
>JBBCAV010000229.1:0-46343 GCA_051382305.1 Bdellovibrionota bacterium FG-2 | reverse complement strand
TTGTCGTAGACCATTTCGCAGGTAAAAGTCCCGTGCATGCCCATTTTTTCTTCGATTTTAGCAACTTTATAGTTGTGCTTCTTTTTTCCAGATTTTGGATCTGTAAGCCACTCGCGCGCAAAGAACATGGAGAGCCCGTCAAGGCCCATCGGAGCGCCCTTGATTCGCGCCAGAATAAAGGCCAGGCCTCCGCCCGCGTTCGTAATGAAGCACTTGGTGCCATTAAGAAGGTAGGTTCCGTCGGACTGCTTCTCGGCCGAGGTCCGCAGGGCTCCGACATCGGAACCTGAGTCAGGCTCGGTCATGCACATGCAGCCACTGATTTCGAGTTTCTGAATCCTTGGAATCAGCTCGTCGGCAAATTCTTTGGGGCAATAACGATCGATCATTTCGGCAATCGTTGAAAAAAATCCAAGCTGGCAACTGGTCGAAATGCAAGCGCGAGAAACTTGAGTAAAAGCCGTCATGCCCGCGATGAGTGGTGCTCCGATTCCTCCGTACTTAGGGTCGATATACATTCCTAGAAGGTCCATATCGCGGGCCTCGTTGTAAGTCGCCTGTAAGACATCCGAGGGAACGGTTGTGCCATCCACAAGAGTTCCTGCGCCGATTTTGTCAAGCTGGCGGGCGCGCGGCGCCAATGTTTCGGCGGTCCACTTGCCGGTATTGGCGAGAAGTTCTTCGAGGAAAGAAATAATCTCTTCTTTGTTGTTGAATCCGTCGACGGTGGGGAAAGTTGGATAATAAAGAGGGATAATGGAATCCCAATCTACCGCGTTTCGAAATAAATATTGCCATTCTTTTGAATCAGAATAGAAGTTCATGGTCAGGTTCCTTTCCGGTTAAGTAGATCCAAAATACGCTGTTGAAGAAGATCCAGAGAGGTCTTCTCGTTTAAGCTGCCGTCTCGAGCTTTGAGTTCTGCGACGTTTTCTGCAAGATTCTTGGGCGATAAAATAATTCGAAACGGAATGCCAATCAGATCGGCGTCATTAAATGCAGAGCCCGCTTTTTCGTTGCGGTCATCGTAAAGGACTTCGACGCCTTTTTCTAGGAGCGCGTAATAGAGTTTATCAGCGGTTTCTTTGACAGCCCCTTCGGTCATATTAAGGGCACAGATATGCACCTGGTATGGAGCAATCTCGAGTGGCCAGATCGGCCCATACTTATCATGAGACTGCTCAATAACGGCCGCCATGGATCGCCCCACACCGATTCCGTAGCAACCCATGATCATTGGATGTGATTTTCCGTTTTGATCAAGATAAGTGCAATTCATTGAGACCGAGTATTTCGTCCCGAGCTGAAAAATGTTTCCGACTTCGATCCCGCGTTCTTCCTTAAGCGGATGCCCTGAAACGGGGCAAGGATCGCCGTTGCGTGCGGCTGCGATATCGACAACGTCAATCATTTTTGAGCCGGGTTGAAGGTCGCGCGTAAAGTTGAAGCCCTTGTAGTGATAGTCCGCTTCGTTCGCGCCTACGACAAGGTTGGAGGAGTGGGCGACCGAAGGATCGATGATGATTCGCACCTTTGTCGAATTTAGCTGAAGGGGTGAAGCGTAGCCGGGCACCGCGCCGATGCTCCGGATTTGCTCATCATTGGCAAACTTGAGTTCGCGCAGTTTCAGGTGGTTACGAAGCTTGGTTTCGTTGACCTCAATATCCCCTCGAATGACGACAAAATAGAGTTTTCCATCGTCATCCGTGTAGAAAACTGCTTTGCCTGTTTCAGAGGTTTTGATTCCTAGGAAGGTTGCGACTTCTTCGATGGTTTTTTGATTAGGGGTGTGAACGCGCTCTAACGGTTTGGCAGGATCACAAGCGAATGCGACCTTGGTTTTCGCGACTTCTCTGTTCGCTTTGTAATCGCAACCTGGGCAAACAAAAATAGTGTCTTCGCCGCAATCAGAGACGGCCATAAATTCATGCGAAACCGCGCCGCCCATCATCCCAGTGTCGGATTCGATGGAAAAGACGTTCTTCATGCCGAGACGTTCAAAAATTCGAACGTACGCGGCGTGAGCGCGGTCATAGTATTTTTTAAGGCACTCATCCGAGGTGTGGAACGAGTACGCGTCCTTCATCGTAAATTCTCGCACGCGAATCAGGCCTGCGCGAGGGCGGGCTTCGTCACGGTATTTCGTTTGAATCTGATAAAGCATAAACGGCATCTGCTTGTAGGAACTCACTTCACTGCGGGCTAGATGAACGACCGCTTCTTCGTGCGTCATGCCAAGGAGCATGTCTTTGCCGTTACGATCTTTGAATCGGAGCAGTTCGGGTCCGACGGATTGATAGCGACCGCTTTCTTCCCAAAGCTCGCGCGGGAGAACGACAGGCATCAGGACTTCTTGGCCTTCGATGCGATTCATTTCTTCGCGAATGATTTTTTCGATTTTCTGGGTGATTCGCTTGGCGAGTGGGAGGAGTGAATAGATGCCGGTGGAGACGGGTCTCGCATATCCTCCGCGAATCAAAAAGATGTGGCTCTGAGTTTGCGCATCTTTTGGGGTTTCTTTGGTTCGTTTTCCGACGAGTTGGCTCATTCGCATAGAGTCACTCTATACATCGGAGCGGGGCTGCGGGGAAACGGTTTTCAAAGACGGGGTGCAGCTTAAAATTAAGGGAAAATCAACGAAAATAACGCAGGCGTGCGTGATCCCGTATTCTGGACCTCAGTTTCCGTACTAGAGTTGCTCCAGCTTCACGCCTGTATAATAAAATCCAAGAATCTGTTCATGCGTCCAATTGAATTGTTGAACAAGCACCTTGGCGCCCGTCTGATTCATCCCGACGCCATGGCCAAAGCCTTTTCCGTTAAAAGTAAACGGGCCTGAGCCCGAGAGGTCAAAAAGGGTGCTCCGAAGTTGAAGGGCATGGCGAAACAGCTCCCCAAATACAGAGATGGTTTGGCCATCATTAGCCGTAAGCAAAACTTGCAGCGCTCTTCCTGATACGGAACGTGAATCGTTTGGGATTTCAATTTTTTTGACGACAAATCCGGGCGGAATCAGCCCATCACTTAGAAGACTTGCTTGAGCGGAAGCGCGTGAAATCTGCCTTTTCCAGGCAGTAGCGATCGAATGCGGATCGTAAACTTCGGGCTTTGTCGGGGTATAGGGGAGATCATTGCCCCAGACGTTCATGGCAATTTCGGTAAAGCCTCCGCTGTCGGCACTAAAGTAGGCGATGATTGGATTGTCCCGATAGGTCAAAACTTGGCCTCTAGTTTCATCCACTGCCACGCTCGCAGCCATAGCTTCAGCGCCTTGTCCGCGGTAAGCCTGATCTTCGACGGTGTCGATGACGTCATAAAAAAGCCCAGGCGAATTGGTGCGGCGATCGTTCACTTGAAAGGCGGCATAAGTGCGTGCCGCAATGGCCTGAGCTTTGAGAGACTGATGAGGCCACCCTGCGGGCATTTCCGAGGGGACGACCCCTTTGAGATAGGTCTCAAAGGGTAGAATATTGATGACGGTCAGGGTCGGCTTAACTGTTGCTTCTTCGAAGCGAAGTTCAAAGGTTCCGTTGTAGGTGTGAGTTGAAAATCCACCTTCACGCAAAACTTGGGTCGTCGACGTGCATTTAAGACTTGCGACTCCTTCTCCAACCACAGACGTATCGATTCTAAAGGTTTTAGCAGGTGCAAACTTCTTGACCGTCCCGGTGGTCAGCTTGAGTTCGCAGCTTCCAGCGCTCTTAAAACGAACGTGTCCCACAATCGCTTCCCTGCCTTGCGGCTGCGAATAGGTGTCATTATGGGGAAACACTTTTACTCGAACGAGATCAATGGGGAGGCGTATGGATGCAGGAGGGGGCGGAACCGGGTTGAACGAAAGCAGAGATTCGAGGGCGAAGCGATGGGCCACAATGTGTTGAGAACCCCTAAAAACTGGATTGTTAAATACTTCTACCTGCTCATTAGCAAAAGCAGCCAAAGTAAAAGTACAAACCGAAACAAAGCTTGCGAGAGCCAGAATCCGCCTCAAATTTTTCATCAGCGCTCCCCTTTTTTACAGTCCAACGGTCTTGAATGCATCCTTAATGACTTCGCATTGGGCCTGGGTGAGGCTCGCGGCGCATTCATCAAGGGTCTGATCGCGATAATCGGCGAAGTCAGAGCTGGCGCGCAGACGATCGGTCATGACCTTGTAATAAAGGCTTCTCACAGGTTCCCAACCCAGTTTTTGAACCGTGAGGCCGACGACGCGATTTGGAATTCCACTGAGGATATGAACACCACAATTATCATTGCTCCCAGAAGGTTGGCAGGAAGTGTCAAATTCAGGGGCGATTTCGCCTATCGTAGCAGGTTGTGGGCTGAGTCCATCGTGAGGGTTTAGCATGTCCCGGAGCGCGCGAAATTTAGCTTTGAATTCGCCTCTGAGAATCGTCTCCCCAATGAGGTGAAACTCAGAGCTTGGATCGTAATAACTTTGAATCATAGAACCGAATACGTCGGCCACGTGTTCGTTTAATGCGCCTGATTGTTTTTCGTAAGTGAGGTTTGAGGTCGAACTCACCACCGCGTGCGTAAATTCGTGCCCTACGACATCAACCGCAGCCGTGAAACCGGCAAGTTCATCGCCGCCTGCGCCAAACATAAACATCTTCCAGGGGCCCATCCAAGCAGCGTTTTGTTTCTGTTTCAATAAATCAATCATCGTAATGCGCTGAGAGTTGACTGAGGCGACGATTTCAGCGCCTTGGTTGTCATAGCTGTTTCGTTCGAAAACATTCGAATAGAAATCCCGTACGTTTTCAAACGAAGTGTTTGCAAAACGGGCTTCATCCGAAATGAGCGCGTAGCCTGCGAGTGTGGTTTTCCCATTTTCCAAGACCAGCACTCCCTTGTAGATGGGGTTAGGCATAATGAAAGTTACTGAAGCATCGTAGATTGAAATCGTGGCTTCGGCCACTTCGTTTCCGATGGAAATAGACTTGAGAACTTTTCCGGCGCGCGCGCCTTGCGCATAGATTTGAATTTGTGCGGCTTTACCACCGGTGGAGTGCTCGCGGAGTGAGAATTGCCAAACCAAAGTGGGAATTCCTTTAGGTGTAACAATTAGGAGCCCATCGTGGACATCTTGGCCAAGTTCGGCGTCACTATATTGCTGAGACTTGATCGCGAGAGCGAGGGCTTGGTCGCGAGAAATCGAAGGTTGCACGGAGATTGAGGGCGCCGCAATCAACGAGGAGTTCAAGGTGAGGAGGTTGCCGGCGAAGTCGGTGAGAGCGATGAGTTCGGCGCCTTGAACGTGCACGCGAGCATAGCGCTGATGAAAGCGCAGACTGTAGCCTTTGGCGTCCCCATGAACACGGCCAAGTTCCAAGACTTCGGCATCGACATGGCTAAGACCGAAAAGTTCTTTTCGGGAATCAATGAAGTGCAAGATCTCTTGGGCGACGAGGCCCTTGTTTAATTTCTTAGTGGGGCTGGAAGGTGTGGTGACTTTTACATCGTTTGAAAGAAGAGTAGGTGCTTTTCCCGCCTGAAACAATCTAACGGATGCCTGAACGGTCAGTGATGGAAGAAAGAGTGCGATCAGAACAGCAAGAGTCGAAGTCTTGAAAAATGAAACCATTTAAAAATCCCCCTTAAAATGTGCCCTAGGTTTAGGACATCATCCGGAGGATGTCATGTCTTTTTTTCAATGCTCGTGATTTATGACGCTCCAACCATGTAAGGTCTTCATGTAATTGGCTCGCCCAAAGGCTGAAGGGTCTGGGCAGGTGCGTAAACTCATGCTGCCCCGGAGCTGACCCACCGAGTTGTATTCGTGGGCAACAAGCCAGTCCGTGAGTTCTTTTGTGAGTTTGGTAAAGTGGGTCGGACCGTTCTTTATAATCGCGGAGACCATTTGAATGCCAGAGGCTCCCGCCATGATCGCTTTAACTGCGTCAGTCACGGTGTGTACCCCGCCTGAAACAATTAAAGAGCCTTGGAAATGGGGTTCCAGAATCGCGAGCCAACGCAGACGAAGCGATAACTCCGTGGAGGTTGAAAGATGCAGGACGGGCCTTACTTGAAGATTCTCAACATCTATGTCGGATTGATAGAGGCGATTAAAGAGCACAACGCCGTCGGCCCCATTCTTTTTTAGTTCGTTAACAAAATTTGGAAGGGAGGAAAAGAACGCCGACAACTTCACGGCAAGAGGGATTTTGACCATTCCTCGAATGTGCTTAAGAATCTCGATGTAGCGGGTTTCAACGTCCACGGAAGTTTTGGTGGGGTCCGTGGGCATATCGTAAAAGTTCAGCTCAAGCGCATCTGCTCCGGCTTCTTCGATGAGCCGCGAATGTCTTTCCCAGCCTCCCGGAGTGATGCCGTTGAGAGAACCAATGACCGGAATTTTCACGCGTTCCTTAATTCTTCGAATATGCTCAAGATAGTGCTCCGTATCGAGAGCAAAATCACTCAAGGGTGGGAAAAATCCCCCTGCGGATTCTGCAGAGACACTGTCATGGCGTGAGACGTGATGATCAAAAGCACGCTCTTCCATCGCGATTTGTTCTTCAAATAAGGAACGTAAAACAATCGCGGAAGCCCCAGCGTTTTCAGCCGCAGTGATCATGTCAATGCTGTCGGTTAAAGGAGACGCTCCCAAGACAAAGGGTGATTTGAGAGTTAATCCCAAGTATTTGGTTGCGAGTTTCACGTCGAATTCTCCTTTTTGGTCTCGACCTTGGGCGAGTGCAGTTTCGCCAGGTGCTCATAATATTCATAGCGTTGATTGACGACCTTTTGGGCAGCCGCCTGCATTTCCCGCGCATGATCCGGGTCGATTTTCTCAAGCATCCGATATCGGATTTCGTTTGCGATATAGCGGGTAAGAGGAATCTTGGGTGCAGCGGAATCTAATTTCAATGCACCTTCGCCAGCCTCTGCCCTTCGAGGGTCAAATCTAAAGAGCGGCCAATAGCCTGATTCGACCGCAAGCTTTTGTTGTTCAAGACCCAGGTGGAGTCCATAACCGTGGGCAATGCAGTGGGAGTAGGCAATAATAATCGAAGTCCCCGGAAAACTCTCCGCTTCACTGAGGGCTTGCACCGTTTGCAGGTCTTTGGCACCAAAAGCGATTCGAGCCACATAAACGTTTCCATAGCTCATCGCAATGAGGCCTAAGTCTTTTTTCGGGGTGAGTTTTCCTGCGACTGCAAATTTTGCAGAAGCCCCAAGAGGGGTGGCTTTTGACGCCTGCCCACCGGTGTTAGAGTAAACTTCTGTATCTAAGACGAGAATGTTTACTTTACGACCTGCAGCCAGCACGTGATCGAGGCCGCCAAAGCCGATATCATAGGCCCAACCATCGCCTCCGACAATCCAGACGCTCTTTTTGACGAGATAATCTGCAATCGCCTCAAGTCTCCTTGCTTCGGGTTCTTTAAGATCGTGAAGTTTTTTCTTGAGTTCAACGATGCGCTCACGTTGTTGAAAAATTCCAGCTTCAGTACTTTGGTCAGCGCTCAAGAGTGCGTTCACTAGCGCGTCGCCGAGCTTTGCGCTGAATTGCTTAACAAGCTCTTGTGAGTATTCGACGTGTTTGTCGAGCGCAACCCGCATGCCGAAACCGTATTCCGCGTTGTCTTCGAATAAAGAATTCGACCAAGCGGGCCCCCGGCCTTCGGCGTTCTTTGCATAAGGCGTCGTGGGGAGATTCCCGCCATAGATCGAAGAACATCCGGTGGCGTTTGCGATCATGAGTCGATCACCATAGAGCTGGGTCAAGAGTTTCAGATAAGGCGTTTCCCCGCAGCCTGCGCAAGCGCCGGAGTACTCAAACAAAGGTTCTAAGAACTGTGAGGTCTTAGGGTCTCCCTTGAGAATCGCGCGATCTGGAGTGGGAAGTCCCAAAAAGAATTTGTAATTCTCTCGTTCCGTCTCGCGAAGAGGGGCTTGAGTTTCCATGTTGATGGCGCGATGCCTGGGGTTTGCTTTGTCTTTTGCGGGACAAACTTCGACGCAGATCCCGCAACCTGTGCAATCCTCGGGAGCCACTTGAAGAGCGTACTTCATCCCGGGGGCGTCTTTACCTTTATAGTCAACAGACTTAAATGTGGCGGGTGCATGATCTAGAGCCTGGGCATCAAAGAGTGCCGGGCGAATGGTGGCATGGGGGCAAACGAAAGCGCACTTGTTACATTGAATGCAAATCGAGGAATCCCAAACCGGAATCGCAAGCGCCACATTGCGCTTCTCCCACTGCGTTGTGTCCGTGGGCCAGGTCCCATCAACGGGGAAAGCACTCACAGGCAGAAGATCTCCCTTACCTTCTATCATTGTCGCGGTGACTCGTTTGACAAAATCGGGGGCATTATCAGGGACAATGGGAGGCTTGGATTTTTTGGAGGTGACTGCATTTTCCGGTTTGACTTCGAACAGGGCCGCAAGGGTTTGGTCAACCGCTTTGAAGTTTTGCGCTACAACTTCGGCTCCCTTTTTGGAGTAGGTTTTTTCGATCGATTTTTTGATCTGCGCAATTGCTTCTTCGCGAGGCAAAACACCAGAAATCGCAAAGAAGCAGGTCTGCATGATGGTGTTGATTCGTCCGCCCATCCCTGTTTCCCGGGCGACCTTGAACGCGTCAATCGTATAGAGCTTCAGCTTCTTGTCGAGAATTGTTTTTTGAACTTCCCGTGTGAGTTCGTCCCAAACTTGATGGGTGGGAAAGGTGGAGTTTAACAAAAGGACGGCGCCCGGAGCAGCCGCTTCCAAGACATCGTATTTTTCTAAGAAATCCCATTGATGGCAAGCCACAAAGTTTGCTTGGGTTACCAAATAGGAGGAGCGAATGGGTTTAGGCCCAAACCGCAGGTGAGAAATGGTGATGGCGCCAGATTTTTTGGAATCGTATACAAAATAACCTTGCGCAAAGTTCTCAGTTTCCTCGCCAATGATTTTAATAGAATTCTTGTTTGCGCCGACAGTTCCGTCAGCGCCTAGGCCAAAAAATAGACAGCGAGTGATTTCTTTGCCCTCGATGTCAAAATTGCGATCATAGGAGAGCGAGGAGTGAGAGACGTCGTCTACGATGCCGACCGTAAAATGGTTCTTGGGTTTGCCATTAGAATTACCAGGGGCAAGATTATCAAAAACAGCTTTGACCATGGCCGGCGTGAATTCTTTTGAAGAGAGGCCGTAGCGACCGCCCACGATTCTTGGGAGTGTCCGAAGAGCACCAGCATCAAGAGCCTCGTGCAGAGAGGTGATGACATCTTGATACAAGGGTTCTCCGAGGGCCCCAGGCTCCTTTGTTCGATCTAAGACCGCTATCATTTTAGTGCTTAAGGGGAGCGCCGCTAAAAGATGTTTAGTTGAAAAAGGTCTAAAGAGACGGACTTTAATGACGCCAACCTTCTCGCCCTTTGACGTCAAGTAGTCGATCGTCTCGCTCGCGGTTTCGGACCCCGAGCCCATCATGATAATCACGCGCTCGGCTTGAGGATCCCCATAGTAGTCAAAAAGACGATAGGATCGCCCCGTGAGTTTTTCAAATTGTTTGAAGGTTTCCTCGGTCAGTTGCGCTACGTTGTCGTAATACGGATTGCATGCTTCGCGCGCCTGGAAAAAGACGTCCGGATTTTGAGCGGTTCCTCGAATTTTGGGATGATCCGGGGTGAGGGCTAATTTTCGAAAGGCATCAATATACCGATCGTCAATCATCGCTCGAAGTGTTTCATCGGAGATCATCTGAATTTTTGCGACTTCATGCGAAGTTCGAAATCCATCAAAGAAATGAAGGAAGGGAACGCGGGCCTTTAAGGTTGAGGCATGCGCGACCGCCGCAAAGTCGTGCGCTTCTTGTACGGACCCCGAGGACAAAAGAGAGAAACCCACCTGGCGACAAGCCATGACATCGGAATGATCGCCAAAAATTGAGAGGGCGTGCGCGGCCAGCGTGCGGGCGGTGACATGCATACAAAATGGCGTAAGCTCTCCCGCGATTTTGTACATGTTTGGAATCATCAAGAGCAGGCCTTGCGAAGCCGTGAATGTTGTCGAAAGCGTACCCGCTTGAAGCATTCCGTGGCATGCTCCCGCGGCGCCTCCCTCGGATTGCATTTCAACAAGACGAGGAATTGATCCCCATAGATTCTTTTTTTGTTGAGAGGACCATTCGTCGGCGAATTCGGCCATCGTGGATGAGGGGGTGATGGGGTAAATCGCAATCGTTTCAGAAAGACGATAAGCGACCGACGCTGTAGCTTCATTGCCGTCCAGTGTTGCCGCCTGGGCTGCGGGAATTTTTGTTTGGGTCATAGCTACTAGCTTAATAGTCCTCCTTGGGTTTTGTTGATAGGTATTTTTTTGACGCTCTTAATGGACTATTTATGTGCTGAAACGGTGCATAAGTTTGATAGGAACGGGAGGAGCGGATGATAATGAGACAAGAATTGAGACGCGAGAGAACTCAAGCTTGCGAGAAGTGGCGGCTTTGCTACCATGGAAAGCATGGCTGAAACACAAAAGAGACTTACGCTTGCCGCTCAGCAGGGGAAAATCGCACTTAACGCCGTCGTGAATTCAAATAATAAGACGCAAGTCATCTTGGGCAGTACGATTGCCTTCATTTTGCTTTATGGCCTCCCGAATCGTTACCATTTGGTGGAGCCGCGGTTGCTCCCACTGTTGTGGCCCGATCGCGTGACTCCGTTTTTAGTAGATTCGATATGGGTCTATTTAAGTGCAATTTTTATGATGTTTGCGGCTTTTTATCTCCTAAACGAAATCAAGTCGCATAATCAGCTTGTCTTGTCTTTCGGGGCATTGGCCGTGATGAGTGTTACGGTCTTTTGGATTCTTCCCACGACTTATCCGAGATCAGATTTTCCGATTCCTCTGATTCCAACGTCCTGGGCCGAGAAGGCTTTTCTTGCGATGCGAGAGGCGGATTCTCCGGCAAATTGTTTTCCCAGTCTTCATGTGGGTGTTGCTTACCTGTCTGCTTTTTCGTTTCTCTGGGAGAGGCGACGACGCCCTTTTTTGGGATTTTTCATTTGGGCGAGCGTCGTTTGGATTTCGACCCTTACGACCAAGCAACATTATTGGATTGACGGTTTCTTTGGGTTTTGGCTCGCAGGGCTTGTCGCCTGGTTTTTTGATAAAAAGGTGATTCTTCGTTTGTAGTAATTCAAATTTAGCCTGTATACTGTTCAGATATGAAAAAGATCACTGGCTTCTTGGCTCTTTCGTTTTCTATTTTGGCAATCACACTTTCATTTCAAGAAAAAGGTTATGCGATGGATAAACACTCCGTGAGGGATCAGGTGGGTTCGGTGCTGCAGGGATTTCGTTTGGTTAGAGTTCAGCCGGGGAAAGAAGTCGACGGTATTGCGCGAATATACGAACACGAGAAGACCGGCGCACGCCTTCTCTACCTGTCCACAGCTGATGATAACAAAGTTTTTTCGATATCCTTTCGCACGCTTCCTTCAGATGACACGGGTGTGGCGCATATTTTGGAACACTCTGTTTTATGTGGTTCTCGGAAGTTTCCCTCAAAGGAACCGTTCTTAGAATTGGTCAAAGGATCGGTTAAGACCTTCGTTAATGCGATGACTTTTCCTGATAAGACCATGTATCCGGTTGCGAGTCGCAACGACAAAGATTTTAAAAATTTGATGGACGTATATCTCGATGCGGTCTTTTTTCCTAAGGTGGTCGAAGACCCGTACATTTTAAAACAAGAAGGGTGGCGCTATGAAGCTGACCCAAAGACCGGAGAGCTCAGCTATAATGGTGTGGTTTTCAATGAGATGAAGGGGGTCTTCTCCTCTCCTGAATCAGTGTTGGGTCGCTCTATGATGCACAACATGTATCCTTCTACTGTTTACCAACACGAGTCGGGAGGGTTGCCTTCTGCGATTCCGACTTTGACTCATGAAAACTTCGTGAAGTTTTATAAGAAATATTATCATCCTTCTAATAGTTACATTTATCTGTACGGCAACGGAAACATTGAGGAGCATCTTCGTTTCGTGAATGAGGGTTTCTTGGATCAATTTAGTAAGATCAAGCCGGATTCAACGGTGGGTGTGCAGGGCGCGTTTTCAAAACTTAAGGAAGTCAAGGAAACCTACTCAATAAACGAAGGCGATTCACTGAAGGATAAGGCCTTCTTGGCTTTGGGGTATTCGATTGGAAAATCCACGGACCCCGAGACAGTTCTTTCGATGGAAATGCTGGCCTATTTATTGACAGGGACTGAAGCGGCGCCCTTGAAAAGGGCTTTGCTTGAGGCGAAGGTTGGCAAAGAGATTGATGGAGATTTTGATGGGGACTTCTTGCAGCCCGTATTTTCGATTACCGCCAAAAGTACAAACGCTAACAAGAAGACGGCCCTGTTGGATGTGACGGAAAAAACGCTAAAGGACTTAGTGAAGAACGGGATCGACAAGAAACTTATTGAGGCCGCAATCAATCGCAAAGAGTTCCTTCTCCGCGAAGCGGACTTTAGGGGGTACCCTAAAGGATTGGTTTATAACTATAAGGTGCTCGCCAGTTGGCTCTATGAAGGGGATCCACTTGCCCATCTTCAGTTTGAGCCGGTGCTTAAGAAGATCCGTGAAAAGGCCTTTTCGGGCTATTTTGAGAATTTGATACAGACGAACCTTTTGGGAAACAAACATCGAGTCCTTGTTCAACTTGAAGCGAAGCCCGGCTTGGATAAGAAGCGCGATGAGAAGGTGCGTACTGATCTTGCAAAGCTTAAGAAGTCTCTGTCTCCCGAGAAGCTCAAGACGATTGAGTCCGAAGGGGCGGAGCTTCAGCGGCGGCAGAAGTCGCCCGATACGGCTGAAAATCTTGCGAAAATTCCGATGCTTGAGCTTTCAGATCTTGATCGTAAGGCTGAAGTGTTGCCAATTGAGCAGAGCAAGTTAGCAGGAGTGCCCTTCTTTACGCACTCGGTTTTCACGAGCCAGATTTCCTATCTCGGACTCTATTTTGACACTACTGCCGTTCCTCAGGAGCTTTTGCCCTATATTCCACTCTTGGCAGAGATGCTTGGGAGTGTGGACACCGAAAAACGGAGTTTCAAAGATCTGACCAATGAACTCAATATTCATACGGGGGGCTTAACCTATTCGTCGGTGCCTTATTCAAATAAGGATTCAATGCAACAGATTTATCCGAAGTTTGTGGTATCTGCGAAGGCCTTGAGCGAAAAGCTGCCGAAACTCTCGGAGCTTACGACGGAGGTTTTGCTTCACTCGAGGTTCACGGATCATAAGCGACTTAAGGAAATCATTGAAGCCGAGCGTTCGAATTCTGAGAGCGCATTGCAGTCCTCAGGTCATGTGTTCGCCAGTACGCGTACGCTTTCCTATTTTTCAAATGCGGGAAAGTATCGGGAATTGACGGGGGGGATTTCCTATTATCAGTTTCTTGTAGGTCTTGAGAAAAACTTTGAAAAGGAAGCGGATCGGATTTCTGAAAATCTCAGAAAGGTTTCGACGTTGATTTTTAATCGCAACACTTTAATAATGAGTTACACTTCGCCGGAGGCGGATGTCGTCAAGCACCGTCCAACGTTGGAGGGTTTTGTTAAGGCGTTGCCTGATTCTGAGGTGAAACATCAGGTTTATGCTTATAAATTTTCGGCAGACAACGAAGCTCTCATTGTCCCTTCGAAAGTTTATTTTGTGGCGCAAGGGGCCGATTTCAAGCAATTGGGATTTTCATATTCGGGGAAGATGCGCGTGCTTCGCAATGTGCTTCGCAAGGATTATCTTTGGAATCGTGTTCGTGTTCAGGGTGGCGCATATGGAGCGATGCTTGAGATATCAAGCACCGGAAACTTTACTTTTACCTCTTATCGGGATCCGAATTTGCAAGAGACTTATGATATCTACCACAAGACGCCAGAGTATTTAGCGACCTTGAATATCCCGACTCGCGAGCTCAATAAGTACATCTTGGGTACGATCAGTGAGTTGGATATGCCTCTTACACCGTCTATGAAGGGTGAGAAGGCGATGGCTTATTATATCAGTAAGTTTACGCAGTCTGATATTCAAAAGGATCGCGACGAAGTCCTCGCCACTCAAGTGAGCGATCTGAAGGGTTACACGGAGCTTGTGACGAAGGTGATTGCGAAGGATTATCATGCGGTTGTCGGCGGTAAACCTAAGATTGAGGCGAATAAGGCGCAGTTTGGGAAGGTCGTCGAGGTGTTGAAGTAGGGCCCAGTGGGAATGCAATACCGATCTAAAATCCGGCAAATCGCTCCAATAGGTCATGCCCCCCATTGGCCTGCGAAATGGGCCATACCAATCCATTAAGCAAAAAGCGTTCGCGAAATCGATCCAAGAAATCTGGGCCTTCGTTCAAGTCTGAGATCCCCTCGGTTCGGGTGAGTTGATACCACTCGTCGAGAGTGTTCTTGTCGATGAATTTACTGTGGTTGCTGTCGGTGCGGAACATTTCCTTTGTGATTGCGGCAAATTTCTCATCAAAAACCGTTACGGCTGTTTCCGATGACAAAGACATACTTTGAATGTCGTAGTTGTTCGTCCCCACTGAGACGACGTAGTCATCTGCCAAAATCACCTTCGAATGCAGGGTGGGAAGGGCCCATTCAAGAGTTGCGATTCGCCCGCCTGTGCGTTGTGCAAGATCCAGGCATTGTCGTCTTGCGGCCCAAGTCATATCGGCTTTCCAATCGTTACTCTCTCGGCTGTTTGTGAAGATCACGATGCGGATGGGGTTATCTTTGCGAGTTGCCGCCTCGACCATCCAATCTTGAAGCTCCTGTGGGAAGACGGCGTAAGGCGCGTGGATATAAAGATATTTTTTGGCAGAGGCTAGGAGCCAGCGCATATGGCGAAAAAAGTAGGGTTCCCCCAGTTGCGGAATATGCTCAACTTTTCGAATGGCAACATTGCTCACGCGAGTTTGATTTTCGTTTCGGAGGTAATCTTTTTCAAGCAGGCCCGAGATTTCGGGCTCTTTAACAGTGTTCCAGGCATTGCCGAGATAGAGACTGGCGCTATGAGAGCCGTCTTTGTTGCCATAGAGCATGGCGTAGTTCCAAAAACGATTCCAACCGTGCTGAAGTTCCTTGGCGGCATCGCCCTCAACGAGAATATCCGTGTCTCGCCAGCCGAGTTGTGGATTGTAGCGTCCCTGATCAAGTTTTTCGCCCATGCGCTCGTTGATCTCTTTGTATGAGTTTGGCAGCATCTGCCGAAGCTTTTGAATTTCGTCCGCCGAGAACTCACGCTGTGGAAGTGGGGTAAGTGCACCGGTTTCCTTATCGGTGGTGGTCGCGCCTCCATAGGCATAGGAGTCGGCAATGTTCATTCCGCCGATGATGGCTTTTTTGCCATCGATTACGAGCATTTTATTGTGAATGATTTGAAGGAATTTTCCTTCGACGAAGCGATCTGTTTTAAGTTGCAGGTTGCGTTCTTGTTCATCGTGTTTCACGAAAGTGGTTTTGACGAGAGCTTCAGGAGCGTGAAACATCCAAACGGATCGGGGCGTGGTTTTGAGTTCTTCAGCAAAGCGTGGGTAGCGATCCTTGAGGGCTTCGTAGCGGGAGCGAATGTAAATATTTACGTCATCGTAAAATTTTTTGTGCCCGCTGTAGGCGGCAAGGGCGTCGAAAATGATGCGAACGGTGACGCCTTCTTCGATTTTTTGGGCAAGGAGTGGGAGAATTTTTAGGCCGTGAAGGTCCGGAAACCAATAAAAAGTTGAGATGAGGATGCTTTCTTTTGCGTCACGAATAATTTGATCGCGCCGTTCAAATGAATTGGCGCCATTAATCAGAAGTTCGGCACTGTTCCCTGTCGTGGTGCGTGCGTTGAGGAAGCGATCAAAAGCGAGGCGAATGTTAGGATTGGCCATCTGTTCTTTGAAGCCATAGCGGGCAGTGAGATCTTTGAAATCAAAATCGATGCTCGCATTGCCCGCGGAATCTTTTTGCCAATCAGACATGATGGAGTCTTGAGGGTTCCAATTAAGTTCGGCTTGGCGAGGTTTTGCGGCTCCAAAAGAAAGGGTGCAAAAAGACAATGCCAGAAGTGCGGTCCAGGAGAGGTGCAGGTGTGTTTTCATAAGTGAGGGCCTCATAAGTCTGAGAGAAATAACACAGTGCGTCAAGTGGCGCAAGGACGAAATGATGATGACGGGGTTTTACAATGATGGGGAAATGCAGTGATAGACTGACCCAACCACGCGTTCCGAATCATATTTTGACTTTGCAAAGCTGGCCGGATCGAGCTGTTCAGGGTGCGCCGGGGCGTACGTGTTTTCAATAAACAGATAGACCAGGCCAGCTACGTCATTAAAATGTCTAATATATTGTCTTGTCGCCTTGGCGTCTGGAGCATGACAGGATATGCGATGATCTTGAACTTCGCAGGTCTCTTTACGTGAGAAAAACGATGGAATGAGATCGCTTAGGCGAGCTTCCTGGCTCTCGACAGGTTTCTTCCCACCTAAACCGCGGATCGAAAGTGTGATGGCGTCGGACTTATTCGAAAACGAGTAGAGCGCCAGTTCTTCAAGCAACTGACCGTCAGAGCCTTCGATAGTTTTTACGATGTCTGCAGGCTTTTTTCGAAAAATGATGCAAAATCAAGTCTTTTTGCCCGGAATCAGCGCCGCAAGCGCTGCAACGTCCTCGACATCCTTTGACTGTTGGTATTCTTCCTCAGGAAATGTTGGCTCGCCACCATGTCCGCCATACCAATCAGCGAGAGCGCCCAAAGACCAGCTCAGTGCGATGGCCACAAAAACGAGGGTTAGGGGGGCGGTTTGATAACGAGTAAGACTTTTCATGCAACGCGTCATGCCTGAGCGCGCGCTCCTCGTCAACGGTTATTCTTGGATACCTGGACTCTAAGACTCTAACCCCTCAAATCCTTCCGCAAAATCTTCCCAACGTTTGACTTCGGAAGTTCGCTTCGAAACTCGATCGCTTTGGGAACTTTATAGCCCGTGAGGTTCTCACGACAGAATTTCATGACCTCTTCAGACGTAAGTGAAGCGTCCCTTTTTACGATGAACAGTTTTACGACTTCACCGCTTTTTTCATCCGGAATTCCAATCGCCGCCGACTCCATCACCTTGGGCATCATGGCGATCACGTCTTCAATTTCGTTGGGGTAAACGTTAAAGCCTGAGACCAAGATCATGTCCTTTTTGCGATCCACAAGCTTCACGAAGCCTTGCTCGTTCATGTAACCTAAGTCACCTGTCTTGAAATAACCGTCCTTGGCAAAAACCTTGGCCGTTTCATCTGCACGGTTCCAATAGCCTTCCATTACTTGTGGGCCCTTGATGCAGACTTCGCCAACCTGACCTAGATCGAGGTTATTACCGTCGTCGTCTTTGATTGTCACATCCGTCGAGGAAATGGGTAGGCCCACGAATCCGTTATACTCCGGAAGATTCATGGGGTTCATGCAAGCCGCAGGTGAAGTTTCGGTAAGACCATAGGCTTCAATAAGGGGCGCCTTGGTGATTTCTTTCCATTTCTCGGCCACGGCCCGCTGTACGGCCATTCCACCGCCCAAGGATATTTTCAATCCGCTAAAATCCACTTCGGAAAATCCCGGAGTCGCGAGCAGCGCATTGAAAAGCGTGTTCACTCCGGTAAAGGCGGTAAAATGCCACTTATTAAGTTCCTTGATAAATGCGGGGAAATCTCGGGGATTGGTGATCAAAACATTGAGTGCACCGACCGCCGAGAAAACGAAGCAATTCGCGGTGAGTGAAAAGATGTGATAAAGCGGCAGCGGCGTAATGATGATCTCTTGTTGCTCTTTAATAAGGGGGTTAATCCATGCTTTGGCTTGAACGACATTTGCCACGATGTTGCCGTGAGTGAGCCTTGCGCCTTTGGAAACTCCGGTAGTTCCGCCAGTGTACTGGAGAAACGCAATATCTTTGAGGGTGATTGTGGGCTTTGAAAAGGAGCTGGCCGAAGCCCTTTTGAGCGCATCATTGAAACGAATAGCGGTTGGAATCTTCCAGGCAGGCACCATCTTTTTGACATACTTAACAACAGCATTAACGATAAGAGATTTTGGGAACCCTAATAGATCGCCGATTTCGGTGACAATCGCGTGTTTGACGTCGGTCTTGTTGATCACTTTTTCTAGCGTATGCGCAAAGTTGGCTAGAATAACGATGGCCTTGGCCCCCGAGTCCTTGAGTTGATATTCCAGTTCGCGAGCCGTGTATAGCGGGTTGACGTTGACGACGATCATTCCCGCTTGAAGTGCACCAAACAGCGCTACAGGGTATTGCAGGACGTTGGGCATCATAATGGCGATGCGATCGCCCTTCTTTAGTTTCAGTTCGCTTTGAAGAAAATTCGCAAATTTGTGGCTGAGTTCTTTGATTTCAGCATAGGTCAGTGTTTTTCCCATGTTGTGAAACGCGGGAGCCGACGGGTAGTTCTCAAAACTCGTTTCGAGAATCTCCGCTAAGGAAGAATACTGATTAGGGTTAATGGTGTGGGGAACGCCAGCCTGGTATTGTTTGTGCCAAATTTTTTCCATTCCCAGACCTTAGTCAGACTTTGAGTCGGATTCAAGTCTCTTCAATAAAATCGAGGTTTTTTTCGAAAGTTTCTTCGATGAAGACCGCACACAGAAAAGCCACGCTCCCGGTAACAGCTCCCACCCAGGCCCCACCCTCAAGGATGCCCCACGAATGCTTTCCGAATTGAAACGCAAGCGTCATGGGCACCACCAGACCGCGAACGAAGTTTGGAGCAGTCGTAGCAACGGTGGCTCGAAGGTTGGTTCCGAACTGCTCTGCGGCGATGGTGACAAAGATGGCCCAATAGCCGGCCGAAAATCCCAGAAAACAGCACACGAAGTAAAACTGTGACGGAGAACCGCCATGTAAAAAATTAAAGTAGGCAAGCATGCCGACTGTGGTGAGGGTCAGAAAAGTAAAGAGGACCTTGCGTCGGCTTTTGAGTAGTTGACTCAATAGCCCGCTTGCGAAATCCCCCAGCACGAGCCCTAGGTAGCAATACATGATGGCGTTGCCCGCTGACACGGGGCCAGTGATGGCAAGCGCTGTAGCAAATTCGGGAGAAAAAGTGATGAGAATACCCACGACAAACCAAATAGGAATGCCGACAAAAATAGATTTGAGATACTTTGAGAGGTGTCTTTTTTGGGTGCAAAGCGCCAAGAAATTCCCTTTGCTCGCACCCTGTTTCTCGAGGCGCGCGAACATCGTTGATTCATGAACACTCACACGCAAGAAAAGAAGGAGCAGGCCTAAACCCCCGCCAATAAGATACGCATTCCGCCATTCAAAGTGGCCGGCCACGAGATTGGCTAGAATTGCCCCTGAGACGCATGACTTCCGTATCAACAAGTTCTTGTCCTTGAAGGCCTAAGGCTTTGAGGCTAGGAACGCGGACAATGCTAAAGAGGACAAGATCGTAAATGTCGACGAAATACCCTAACGCTGCAACGAGGATGGGCATTTCTAGTGATGCACGTCGAGTTTAGATCTTGTCTGAATCAAAAATTGAAATGTTGTTCGCCGCATTTTGGACGGCATTTTGCGCAACAATGTCATCAACGGAGTCCACGAGGATTGCGCAGGCGTTCGTGTTGGACTCAAGTGCAATTAGGGCGGTTTCTCGAGTGATTTGCGTTACACCAAGGTTGATGACTTTCAGGTCTTTTCCGCGATGATTGAAATGGGTGGGCGGTGTCTTGGTATTTTGAGTATTTGGATTTGAGGAAAGGGCCGTGATCTGTAAAACCCTAAGCAGCGGTGTCGCATATTGTTTTCCCCGAACCGTGAAGGTCAGAAAACGTGCGCTGGTGTGCGTTTGCGTCGTGTTTGCATGGGTGTTCTTATTCGGGGTTTCTCTGTTCATCGAATCATTTATAGAATCCATAGTTCCTCCAAAGGCAGTTGCAGCCTGCTCGACTATTCTATGAAGAGTTTTTCGAAAAAGAAAGCCAGAAAAGGGAGGAAGGAAAAGTGCGATAAAAGGGCTCGGCTTAGAGTCAATTATTTGACTGTAAAATGTATTTGCTACCCTACGAAAGAATTCTGAAACTGAGTAAAAGTACTTAAACCCGTTTTATTCAATAAACTCTCCGACGAAAGTGTAGATGCAACTGGCGAAATTGGCGCCAAATCCAGTTGAAACGCCGAATTAAAATAGGATAGCAAGGGTAACCCTTGGGACGAAACGATGAAGAGCTTTAGAAATAAAAAGCGATCTGATGAACTCAGAGAAGATCGACAAATGATCCTAGTATCCAACCCAAAATAAAATGGGATAAATAATTTCGGTGGCTATCCATCCTGTCCAAAGTGAGACCGTGCTATTCATAATTCACCTAAGATCTTCTTGAGTTCATTGACCTGAGAGCTACTCAGTGTTTCGTATTTGATGAGATTGACGGCAAGTTCAAAACTATCCCCATTAAAAAGGCGGCTAGCAATTTTTCTTATTTCGAATTTTTTGCATTTGGATTCGGTCAGTTTCGGTGAGTATAGGTATGCAGATCTTTCTTGCTTTTTATGGCAAGTATAGCGGATAATAAGATGTGGAACAAAGGCGACGATACCCAGTGCGGCTCGTGGTGAATGATTACGAAGCCAAACACGCAGAATCAGTCAACGATGAGATTACCTTGGCCTTAGTTCAAAAAATCGACGGAGGAACTTTCGATCCCGATGACGAAGATGATGAATACAAATATTATAAGACTGAGCCCATCGAACACGAAGGGAAGAACTATCGCCTAATCTGGCTGCTCAAAAATGACACTCTATACATCAGGGTCATCAATGCTTATCGGAGGCCTAAAATATGAAAAAACGCCATGATAGTGATTTTCCAACTCCAAAGCGATTAGGAGAGGTTGCGAAACGTTTATCTGACCCCAGCGTTTTAGGAAGTTCATTACTGCCGAAAGACGCCTCTGAATTGGATCGCACTAAATATAAAGCGTGTGAGCTGATTATCAAATATCGACACAAGTCTGGACTCAAACAGAAAGCTCTCGCCGAGCATCTTGGAATCGACGAGGCCAGAATGAGCGAGATCCTGCATTACAAAATCGAAAGTTTTACGCTTGATCGGCTCGTGGGATACGCCCAGGTTTTATATCCAAACCTAAAGCTTGATCTGATTGCGGCCTAAATGGCCATTTGACTAATGATTCGGTCCCTTTGATCCTATTAGGCCGGACGTGCTATCGAACGGACGCGTACCTTGGATCAAAAGGGGTACCTCCGGTGAGCATGAGGCAAATACGACAAAAATACCTGCTTTGGCCTAGGACGGGGCTTAATTCGGGCTATTGAAAAGCAAACAGGAGAGAAATTGCTATGATTCGATACCAGGCCAAGATTTATCAAGATGAAAAAAGGTTTTCCGTAGAGTTTCCAGATCTTCGCAGTTAGCCTCTATCTTGTTGAGGCCAGAGATCCAAAATGGGAAGTTCCTGAACCACGGGTTCGGCAAGGAAAGGAAAGCGATTCCGCTTATGATTAGACACGCCCCTCCTGTTTCTCTAATCTTCACGAGTCGCACTCGCAGATGAGGGGCAGAATTTCTTTTGAACTTTCAAGTGTCTGGAGGTCCGGACGTGTTTCACAGCGGCTTCTAAAGTCTGGGGGAAGTATAAGGTGTTCGATTTGTCCGTTCCTTAGAATTATCGTTGTTCCTTCCGGGCCGATTGTTCGAAAAATGCGCTCGTCAATTTGAATTGTGGTTTCTTTGGGGAGCTGGGCGAAAACATCCAAAATGTTTTGTGCGCTCTGCGCAGCGATGGGCGCAGGTCTTTCCTCTATGGTGAGGTCGAAGGCCTGGATGAGGATAGGAGAATTTCGAGCGCTTTCGCTTTCTGGCTCGATGGTTTCTGAGCCCTCTAGGAGAGGCGCGGGTCGCGGCTTGGGTTTGAGCTCCGCTACCCATAGTTGTTTTTGCCGGTGATTCTCAGCCTTGACCTCGATTGTGAGCGAAATCTTTTCAGGGATTGGCGCCGTTTGTTTTACAAGGTCGCTAAGACTCAGGGAAGTCGCGGTTGCGGAGATTCCTGGAAAGGCTCTGTGGAGGCATTGTGGGTTTTGAACGGGCGTTTGAGGCGTTTGAATAGGGCGGGACTCCTTAGGATCTGGTGCCTTGGGCGACTCGGGTGTATCGGGCGTTTGAGTGTGGGTTGGGAGAGGGGATTCTTGGGCAGTGTTTGAAGGCATGTTTGGTTTCTGATGGTCGAGCAAGAGTATTACCGTGATGACTCCCGCTGCGAGGCTAATGGCGATTGTGCCCAAAATAGTTTTTCCGAAGTCATTCATTACGTCTTCTATCATGACACATTTCCCGAGGCGGATTTCTCAAAAAAGCCGCTTGCATTTTATGGCGTGCTGCGTTATATGCGCCGCAATAGGAGCTTTATAATTAGAATATCATATGTTCAATCGTCGTCTTTTCGCAATTGGAGCTCTCGCCAGTGGTCTAATGAGTGCCGGTTCTCATGCAGCAGTTTGGGAAAACAC
Source organism: Bdellovibrionota bacterium FG-2 (assembly GCA_051382305.1). Classification (GTDB taxonomy): domain Bacteria; phylum Bdellovibrionota; class UBA1018; order UBA1018; family UBA1018; genus CAIRTR01. The sequence goes on along the minus strand of JBBCAV010000229.1, from coordinate 23,834 downwards.
CCAAACGTGGTCGCTAGAGCTTGAGAAGCAGTTTTCGACTTGGGTGCAAGACGAGTTTCGCGCGGATACGTTTGCGCAAAAACCGGGTAACGCTCTTGCGATGCCGGTGAGTCAGGAACAAATTCCTTATCTCGCCCGTGCCCTTTTTGGTAAGAAGTCGCGCAGATTCGCGGAAGTTTATCTCAAACCTTTCGGTGGCTTTTGATGGCGAAGCCGAGGGTGACGCGCGCTTAGTGGCCTTCTTGAAGAGTGTTCGGTTGGGAATGTCTTTTGATTCGCTTGCCATGGATAGTTTTCCGCTAGCTCCGAGCGCGGGCGCCATTCAGCCTGGGGCCTTTTATTTGGAATATCGAAGCTTCACCAATCCTGAAGCAAAGCCCACCGCGATGATGATTAAGAGTCAAGATGCGAATACAGCCGTGATGAGTTTTCTTTTTGCCAAGAATGACAACGGAACACGCACTCTGATTGAGCGTGCCCCCAATATCGCCTTACAACCTTCAGGTTCAAGTGGGTTCATGGCCTTGCGTTGGGCGAAGCACGATCTGAGTGGCTTAGAAAATCATTTTGAAATCGAAGATTCTCGGTTTAGTGCCTTGGGCCAATACCAGAAGAATTTTACAGCGAATCCTGCGATTTTGCGTGACTCATTCTTGTACCGAATTATGGAGTCTGTTTCGGGCAGCAAGGTGGATGCAACGGTAGAGCTTAAGCAAGAAGCCTTGGACCTTTGCATGAGCGCCCGTGAGCGGCTAGATTGGGTTGATGAGTCTTTGGAGTATCTCGAAACCCAGCGCCAAAAAGATCCAATCTATGTCATGAAAAACGGGTCGAGTATTTACAATAAGTTTTCAACTCCCCTTCGTGACAAGCAGTTTGCGAATCGATTTGATTCACTTCGTAAGAAGTTTCGTACCCTGGTAAACCTGGCCCTTGTAGAGCAGGAACTGCAGAGTTGTGAAATCCGTTTTGGATCTTCCGAAAAAGAAAAACTGACGCTCCCTGAGTTTCGTCGCAAATTACTGAGTGGCGAGGCTTCGAGTGAATCCAATGCTTCTCGCGAAAAACGATGGGGCGCTCCGGAGCCTGTGCAAGCGGTTACGGCTGAGATTGCGCCTTAGGTTTTGTAGGTTTATCCTCAGTCTTTGTGGGGGCTTCCCTACGATAGAAAGTTCGAAAGTGTTTCGTTTGCGAATGTCAGAACGAGGTTGTGTTTGAAATAGCAGTGTTTTTTCTCCTTTCTAATGAGGGCCATGGGGTCGGATCTTTTTTTGCAAAAGAGCGACGCAAAACTCGTTGAAAGGAGATTTTATGACGATTCGTAGTCTTATTTTGTTGGCGGTTCTTTTTGTGTTCCAGGGTTGCTCTCTGCAAGGGGGCTCAAAGAGAGTTCCCCAGGAGGCCTCGACCGAAGCTTCGGTGCCTCTGGCAGAACCTTCACTGCTTCCAACGGCCTTGGTGCCTGAAGAAACTGGCGGGGTCCCAGAAAAACAGACTGAGCCACAGCCCGATCAACAGACCTCAGTTCCAGTTATTGAAAAAGCGATGCCCCAGCAGTTAGAGCCGTCAGAGAACGTCGCCCTCCCCTCTCTTTCGGTGCCACTGGTTCGGCCATTGGCAAGCCCGACGCCTCGGGAGAATCCCCCTTCTGCAGCTCCTGCACAAAAAGACAATTTCGGAAAATCATGGGTCGCATGGACGAATGCACGAGGGGAAATCAAGCAAATTGATCGTCCATTAAAGGCGCTGGGTGCGATCGAAACCGTAGGCGAAGCAGCTGCGGCCTATTCTTTCACGGCTCCGATTGTGTTGCCGATGCGTCCCGCGAATGAACTTGCGATGGTGTTTGATATCCCCGGCAAGCTAAAAACAAATGGGGAGCTCTTCATGGAGTTTAAGGGTTCGACCGATAACATTCCCTTTCACCCTCTCCTCATCCACTTCGAAAAACTACCGGTTCAGCCTCAGTATAAGGATGGAATTACGCGGATCGCATTGAATGTCTCGCACCTGGAGCGAATTATCTATAATGATCAAAAACAGACGATCCAACTTCTCCTGAGTTTTAAAGATGATCCGGATGGAGAGGAGATCCTATCCTTGCAGCTCGATTTTCAAACAACGCCGCTTAAACTAGCGTCTCGGCAGTACTCCGCATTTGCCCCTGAGTCGGCTCCTCAAATTCTTCAAGGAGATGCTTCGGTTCACGGTGGGACTACTTCGTTAAAACTGTTGAAGGTGATCGAACTCACAAATCATTCGCAAGTAGCCCTGGATTTTGAGGTTCCTGTGGAGATTTCTGGAGTCATTGAACGTTCTTTTACCTCTCATGTGCCATGGAGTGATTATACGCTTTGTACGAGCGCTACCGAGCATGAGAGTTGGGTTGAAAAACGCGAGCGGAATTTCAAGCTTATTCCCCTCAAAAAACAGGGTGGCCTCTATAGTGCAAGTGAGCGCCCTAACGCCATTAGCCCCGGAGAGACACAGCGCTACGGTTTGTATGATGAAGAAGCCTTCACGACAGAATTTATTGAGGACACTCTCCAGGCGAAATACGAGGCGAACGTTGACGTTTTGGCCAATTGCGCCCCTGTGGACAATTCATCTTACCCGATGTGGAGTTTTAAAATGAAAACGGAAAAGAGCGTTCTCGAGGCTGGCCCGGTCCTGTTGAAACTGAATTTGCCTAATAAAGATTTGGCGTACCTTTTTCCAAATTCCGAAAGTGTACTTCTCACTCCTGCTGGCACAGTTGATGCGCTTCCGGGCGCGAATTGGAAGGGGCTTGAGCGGGCGAAGCGCCATCTTTCGCGCGCCCATGAGATACTTGCCTCACCTTCCGGCGGGGCCAATTTGGGCGAAGCGCTCAAAAATTTGAGTTTGGCCGTGACGTTTGCTGAAGGCCAGGACGATGAAGAAGGAGGGGTTCAGTACGAGGCACTTTTCAATTTGGCTCGAGCGCTGATCGGCAAGGGGCAATCATTCTTGAATTCGGAACTCAAAACGCAAATGAAGTTCTATTGGCTTGCGAAACTGTTGGCCCAAAAGGCGCAGAGCCTGAGTCCCGAGCAGGCAGAGAGTTACTACTATGAGGCCCTGGCTACTTCGAAGATTGCAGTGAGATCTAAGCTTGAGATCCAATTGCCAGGCTACATTCAGGAGATCGAGAGTCTTTTGGGGGATGCGTCTGATCGCAATACAAAAGACAACCTCCCTGGGGAAAGGTTGGATGGGTTTGGAGCGCTGAGAATCAAGGGATTGTTGCAGTACACGCAGGGTGCGATCGAGCTCTATTTTTGGGAGGCTAGAGCTGTAGAAACGACAAAAAAGAGTCTTGAACTTGATCGGAGCCACGCCGGAAACTGGTACTTCTACGGAATGTTTCTCGTTGAACGAGATTCACTTAGAAATGTCAATTCAGCCCAGGGGTGCGAGGTCCTAAATCAACTTTTGGGGAAGAATTTAGGCGAAATGACCTCCGAATGGCCCTTCGAAGCGGCGATCGAGCAGGAAGCTGCTCGGCAAATGATTCAGCAAGAGTGCTTGACCTTGCGGAGTCGCTCATAAATGAGATAGCGTTGGCCTAAGATGGACGCAGCTACGTGTACAATTTGTCGGAGATCAAAGAACTTAGCGAAATGCGAGGTCTGCGACGCAAGCGTGTGCAAGGACTGCGTTCAATTCTTAGCTGAGGATAGCTTTTCGTTTAGGAAAGATATTCCTGAAGTTCTCACCAAGACACGGTATTGTGGTACTTGTTTTGATACTCATGTTGCTCCTGCACTAGAGTTGTACCATGAGGTGATGGAGCGCGCGAAGGCGGTTTTCTTCTTTTTTATTACTCAGCGGGCAGCGATTCATTTGTTGGAGCGGACGAAAGATAAATTGCGAGTTGAAAAATGTGTAGATCGAAATGAGACGATCCTACGCCTCGGTTTCCTGGCGGCCGATCAGGGTTTGAATGCGATTATTGAGGGAGAGATTATTCATCAGAAGGTTCGAAAAAACGGTTATCAAAGCACCCTTTGGAGCGGTACCGGTTACGGGGCTCGCGTCGACGCCGAAAGGCTTGAGAAGTATCTCAAACGGGATGAATTTTAGCTCGCTTTATAACGTAGTTCTTTTTGAGTTGTAATCAGTTCCCGAGCCCAGTTCATCTTGTTGGCGATATTGCAGGTAATTACACCACGTATTTTCCCATCGCCTAAATAGTAGAGAATTCCACGTTCATATTCAACATCCCACTCAGCGGTTGTCACGAGATGTGTTTCGAGGTCTCCGATACATTCAAAATGAACTCCGCAGAGGGTTGTGGAGAAAGAAGGCAGCGTCGTGTAGGCTTGGGAATCTGCAACGGGCGCCATAATTTCTGGTGCAGGCATTGCGGCGTTTCGGCCGATAAGTTTTCCTTGATTCTTCGCGTGTTCCCAATGTTCAAATCGCAAGCACTCGTTGAGGGCTGCACACGGGAAGTTGCAGCAGTCTCCCGCGGCGTAAATATCTGGATCCGAGGTTTGGCCTGATTCGTTTACGTCGTATCCATGGGTGGCGAGAAGACCGGCAGTTTTTCCGAGCGCATCTTCGGGACTAATTCCCGCGCTGACGACAACCAAATCGGATAAGAGTTCCCGATCAGAGAAGGTCCGGGTCAGGATATGGTTATCTTTCTTTTTCTCAAAACTTATGGCGCGATCTTCCGTGCAAATGTGAATCCCATGCTCTCGAAATCTTTGAAGTAACGACCTGCCGAGGTCCTCAGGAAACACTTTGGCGCAAAGTGTGGATTCGGGAAAGAGCATTGTAACCTCGAGCCCATTGTTTGTTAGGGCTTCGGCGAGTTCACATCCCAAGAGGCCACCGCCGACTACGAGCACATTCTTTCCGTGTTGCGCTTCTTTAAAGAGGTGGGTGAAGTCATCGAGTGTGCGAAAATAGCAGAGGCTCGAGAGGTTTCCGCCGGGCACGTCTAAAACTCGAGGCTCGCCCCCCGTGGTGAGAAGAAGTTTGTGGTAGTGGTAGGTAGTTGAAAAGTTATCGGTGAGTGACTTTTTTTCGCGATCAATGCTGAGGGCGCGAGTTCCAAATTTCCAATGAATTTTGTTTTTAAGGAAGTAGTCCTTATTGAAGATAAAGATGTCGGCAAGTTTTGATTTTTCATTCGATTTATTTGGCGATCTATTTGGCCAGAGCTGTTTTGAAAGCGGAGGACGATGGTAAGGGGGGTGTTTTTCGGATCCGAGTAGCAGGATTGACCCATCGGGATCGACTTCGCGAATTCCTTCAATAGCAGAAGCACCGGCTAAACCGGCGCCTATGACGATGTACTTGTAAAACTGTTGTGTCATGCGACCTCCACAGGCGAGAGGAGTGCAGAAGTCGCGCCAGTTGTGCTAAGAAAACCGAACTGCTAGAATAGCGGTTTACGATAGATCGTCACAACGGCTGCGCCCCCTAAGCCTAAGTTGTGCTGAAGAGCCGCGCGCGTGTTTGTGACTTGTCGTTTGTCCGCTTCGCCTCTAATTTGCCAGCAGAGTTCTGCGCACTGTGCGAGGCCGGTGGCTCCTAATGGATGACCCTTCGAGATGAGGCCGCCCGATGGATTGACCACCCACTTTCCGCCGTAAGTTACCGCTCCGGAATCAATGAGCTCTCCGCCCTTTCCTTCAGGGCACAAGCCGAGGGCTTCATAGGTGAGCAGTTCATTGCTTGAAAAACAATCGTGCAGCTCGATGACTTGAATGTTCTCGGGCCCCATGCCTGCTTGGGCGTACGCCTTTTGCGCAGCTAGGCGGGTCATGTCGCTGCCGATCATCTTGATACAACTTTTCTCAAAAGAGGAGGGGAGATCAGTGGCCATCGCCATTCCGGCAATTTCGACCGCCTTTTTTTCGAGCTTATTTTTGCGCACAAAAGCTTCACTGCAAAGCACCGCAGCACCCGATCCGTTGGAAGTCGGGCAGCATTGGAGTTTGGTGAGGGGATCGAAAATCATGGGAGCCGCTAAAATCTGTTCGAGCGTGTATACCGTTTGAAACTGAGCATAAGGATTGTTGACGGAGTGGCGATGGTTCTTTTCTGCGACTCGTGCGTATTGCTCGCGCGTGCTTCCGAAACGCTCCATGTGCTCGCGGGCGGCGTTGCCAAACATTTGGGCCGCAACCGAGGCTTCGGCCATCCCGCGGGCGTCCACCATTGTTTTGATGTGGCGATCCAGGGGATTGCGGCGATCGCTTCCCCCTAGGTTGAGAGAGCCTTTTGCCATTTTCTCAAAGCCAAGGGCAAGCACGCATTCGGCGATTCCGCCTTCAATGAGTTGTTTGGCCATGAAAAGAGCGGTAGAGCCGGTGGAGCAGTTATTGTTAACGTTGTAGATGGGAATTCCACGCAGGCCCAATTCATAGATGGCTGCTTGCCCAGAGGTCGATTCGCCATAGACGTAACCCACGCACGCTTGCTCGATGGATTCGAAGGCAACGCCTGCGTCTTGAAGTGCGCGCGTTCCGGCCTCGCGAGCGAGATCAGGATAATCGTTTGTGCTGCTGCCTGGTTTTTCGAATTTGGTCATTCCGACGCCTATGACGAAAACTTTATTGCTCATGAGTTTTGGTTCTCCCTTGTATGGGGAGAGGATAACATCTTTGAGCGAAGTTGACTATATTCCGAATATGGCGTGCAATTTCGAAACTTCTTGATCGAGTTCATTTTGAGTTGGGCCAGAGGGTAGAAAGAAGACCGTCGGGGCATACCGGAATCCAGTTTGTCCTCACCGGCTCAAGTGCAAGAAAGCTAAAGCGCGAGGGGGTTAATCTTCTTGCGGGTCGCGCGTTTCAGCATTATTTGTTTCCTCTCACAAGTGATGAAATTGAGAATGCGTTTTCAATTCAAGAAATACTCGAGTGGGGCACGCTGCCTCGCGTGGTCACTGAAGCCAATCCTGACAATAGAAGAGATTTTCTTAACAGCTACGTTTCGACTTATCTGGAACAGGAAATTATTGCTGAACAAGTGCTTCGCAATGTACACGCGTTTAAAGATTTTTTGCAGATCGCCGCGCAATGCAATGGCACACCCATTAATTATTCGAAAATCGCTCGTGACATTAACGTGAATGACAATGAAGCGCGCAGGGTTTGCATTGATTCCTTTAAGAGGGCAAAAAAAATCCCCGCCCGTGGGTGGAATAGACCACCTGGGGGCGGGGATAAAACGCTCGAAAGCGTTAAACTAGGACTAGCCTATTATTCCGGCAAGATGACCATTGTCTTGAGAGTGCCGGTGAGCCCAGTCTTCTTCGTGAAGGTATAGGGCGCAACGGTGCTTAATCTTCCGAAGCTGTAAGAGTTGTTTGAAAAATCCAATCCGTCGACATAGAGCAGATCGGTACCTCCATTATTCACATTGTAGGCTTCAAAGTCGCTGATCAAAGTAATACTCGTCGCTCCATCATAGTATTTGAGGTAATATTTACCGGTTGAAGCACTGTACGACGAATAATAGACTGTATCGTTGACCATCCACAGCTTCAACGCTTGCTCGGAGGAGCTGGAGAGAAGCTCAAGCGTCTTGGAGCTTTCAACGACTTTAGCGAGTCCCTTATACTCATCAGTCCAACCGTCACCGCCACCGCTTGAGGAAGGTTGCGCGCAACCAAGGTTGTTCAGTCTGAAGACGTATGAGTTCTTGTCGGTGTCCCCATTGACGACTGATTGTCTCGTGATGGTATTGTCAACGTTTCCATGCGGCCACCAGTTGGCCGACGAAACAATGCCTGTGCTGCTGGTGCAGATGCTTGAGCTCACACCATTGTACGATAAGGTGTCCCGGTTAAAGGTGGATCCAGAGCTAGCAACGAAGCAGTCCACGGAATTTGTTTTTGTCGCATCACCTGAGCACGTGCCTGTGTCGACCCATGTTCCTCCTGCGTCCGTGCAAAGGGTGGCTGTTGTATAAGTTGGGTCGGGATCCCCATCGAGCTTGCAGTGAGCACCTCGGATCTCAATATTACAGCTAAGTGTACCTGCTTTCTTTTTTCGGATGCTTCCGATGACGTAAATCGTTCCATCAGCTTTTTGTTTGATAGCTGAGATTTGGCTTCCGCCCCCAGCGAAGACCTGCGTTGCCCCCGTGCAGCGTGTGCTGAATTCGGTTTTGAAGTTGGTACTCGGATCCTTTGCGTTGGATCCCCACCAGTCAGTCTGGGGATTAAAGCCGTATGTCGCAACGTCTTCTGCCCGAGTCATATTGACCCAGCCCCATATGTCATTACCGCAAGTAATGACAGACGTGGTTCGAAGTGCGGTCGTGTCACCACCCGCCGGATCGAATCTAAAGAGACATGCAGAGTTCCAAGAAGCGCTTGTGGCTGAGGTAGGATCTGGACCAAAAAATACCGCCTTGTCGGTGATTGCTCCTTCGATGGGTTCGTAAATGAAGTTCCACCAATCGCGCGCGATTTCAATAAGGGCGCTGGTAGCGCTCGAATAATATCGGAAAAATCCGCCCCCATTACCTCCGCCCCCATTACAAGAGCTGGTTCCGGTGTAGAATAGGCTTCCTGAGCCTGTCACGAGAAAGTCCGATACGCAGATATTCGCATTGATCATTTCGGTCAAAGCTTTTGTTTCGCGATCGGATTTGTACACCACCATCTTGGATCCTCCGAAACTGAATGTGGAACCTGGAAAATAGACGTTTCCGGCGTCATCGAATTGGAACACGCTGAGTCGGCCACCGTCCCAGCTATTAATTCCGTGTTGGTAGGTTAAGCATTCGAGGTTGGTTCGAGCAGGAGCAGGTGCGTTTGACTTGAGTGAGTCCACCGTTCCGCCAGAAGCTTTGAAGAGCTGGCAGTGCCTGCCGTCGGCCCAGCCGTCGCTGTTGTTGGGGCTTCTATTGAATCCTTTTCCGTCACTGCCATCAGCCTCGCCTTCAAAAACGAAAGGTTGGTTGAAGTGGAGGTAGAGGTCACCCAATGGTGAAACGGCAATCGTTGAAATTTTCGGTAGGTTTTGCTTCCAGCTATTCTTGGATTCAGCAGAAGCCGACAGATCGGTGATCGCCGATTTGACGTCACCGTTAGAGTCTGTTTTCTGCAAGCTTCTGTCCCCAGCGTTATTGCTTGAGCTCGTGCTTGCGGCGCTGACACTTTTGAAAACAGACGCAACGCCTCGAGAGGAAGTGTCGAGTACGGGAGCACCGTCGAGTTTGAGTGCATCTGCATTATGCCTGGCGATCATGGCTGCCGAAGAATCCTGAGAAGGATCGATCACCATGAGGCCGAAGGCGCCAGAAATATCGATTTGCGGAAGGAGCGCAGCTTCACCGCCGCCGCCGCCATTAAAACCGTCATTGCTCCCTTTTCCGCAGGCCGCCGAAAGCCCCAGGATCAAAACGCATATTGAAACTTTTAAAAACGTACTCATAAGCCCTCTCTTTGTTCAAAAAATTGGTGACCAAGTTATTATATTCAACAAACACCTATTTGTGAAGGATATTTGTTTTTGTTAAGTAAAATTTATCGAAATTCCAGATTTGTAATTAGAATCAAGTAGTTGGCCTTGTCGGAACTCCACACGCGTATCCCTTCAAGAGCCCTATCGGCAGAGTTGCTTCTTGCATTGAGGTCTTTTTAAAAGAAAAGTAGAAGTCATGCGGCGGCTATCGAAACTAGTATGGAAACTCGCCCCCTCTTGGGAGCCCGGCCGGCTTTTGGGGGTGATCGACTTTTTTCCGCCAGGCGACGGGACGTCCCTTCTTGCGGCGGCTAAGAGTGATAATAGTGCGCTTTGTATCGCTGCCAAGAGCCGAACCATCGGTGATGCCCTAATGCTCTCGACACTTCCTCGAATGTTGAAAGCCCGCAATCCAGGACTTCGAATCAATACCTATCCGCGCGCGTTTAATCCATCCGTGTTTTTCAATAATCCTTATGTTGATGGCTTGAGTTATTTTCCCGCGAGGGTCGTGGGGGATGATGCTTGTTTTGGCGGCGGACACTTGATGCAACTTAAAGAACACTTCTTCGATTTGCCGGGGACTCCCGACGAGGAGGTTCGTCCAGAAATCTATTTACTTCCTGAAGAGCGTGTTTGGGGCGCAGCTGAAATTCGACGGAACCTTGAGCCCACTTCAAAGCCAAAGTGTTTTTTTCACCCCTGGGGGCACACCTGGAAAAAAGTGGTGAGCGCGGAGCGTTGGTCTTTGATTATGAAGCGGTGGGGGGATCGCGTGTCGTTTTGCCAAGTGGGAGTAGAAGGGCACGAGAAGATCCCGGGCGCTCATGCGACGTTCTTTTTGCCCAAGTCTTTTTGGAACGCTCGCAAATTATTTGCACTTCTGAGTCATGCGGATCTTTTCTTGGGTGTTAATTCTGGGCCGATGCACATCGCGCGTGCGTTTAAGGTGCCTTCGCTGATTTTTACTGAAGAGGGCAATATTGAAGAGATCTTTCGCAGGCGCGCGGAGGCCCCGTACTATCTGTATTCTAATTGGAAACCCGCCTTCCTTTATAAGGGGAATTTTCACCTGGACGTGCCGGCGCTCGATGAAGCGGGGTTTGTCAGAAAAGTTGATGAAGTGATGGAGTTGTTGCTTGAGCGCGCCTAAGGATCGGCTACTCCCACACCGCCTCTTTCATCTTGATCGCCTTCATCCGATTTTTCCACTGCGAGAGCTCGGTTTTGAGATCAGCGCTTGCATCTTGAAAGTCGTCTCGCGCTTTCTGAAACTGTTTTTCTTTTTTGAACTGTTTGAGCTCCGTATCAAGTTCTGAAATCAGTTTCCGCATGGCCTCGTCTTGCTCCCGCTCCACGCGGATCAACTCTAGCTCGAGCTCTTCGCGTCGAATCTTCACGCGTTGCTTAAGTTCCTTGATGAGAGAGAGTTTCTTTTTTTGAAAATCACGTTTGGCAGCTTTCCAGTCTCCACTCTGTGCGACGACTTCGGCAAATTGATCCTCTGCAATTCTAAGGGCATTTCGAAGTTCGTCAGAAAAATCTCGCTCGCCTTTGAGCCACTTTTCCTCAAGAGCCCGACGTTTTACCCGCATTTCCTTCGAGAACTCCGCGAAGCTCGCTCGAAAGTTCAGGCCGCGCGGGGAGGCGATGGGCGCGGGAACGTTTATGAGTTCGGTGGGCTCTACGGGTACGCCGGAAGGGCTGGGACTGGGTTCCGCACTTGCACTAACTGAAATGAGAGTGGTGAAAAGAAGGGTAAGGAGTTTGAATTTTATCATTACGTTTTCCTCTTTTAAAACTTCGCGACCAAAGCCGCAGAAGTCGTTGAGTCAATTGCTTTAAATCCCGGCGCGGGTTGGTTCATTCTGATGATGGAATATGAAATCTTAAGTGAAAGAATTGAAACCAGCGCCGTCGTCACAGCGGTGCTACCCACAAGTCGCCAGTTGTCTGAGTCGGTGAGATCTTCAATAAATGACGTATCGAGCGAAAAGTCTGCGCTATTTGTCATCTTCCAGCGATAATTAGGACCCACTCTAATCATAGCAAAGGACTTGTCTTCAGCTCTAAGTCGAGATTCAAAAGTATACCCCACGCTCGTTTCTGCACGAAGTGAATGGGTCTCGTTTGATTCAGGCGAAATAATAAAAAAACCGACTCCTGCCTCAACGGTGCTCCGGCCGCCAATTCCTGAGTAGCGATTTTCAAAAAAAACGAGTTGGGAAAATCCTTCAAAACGCGGGGAGATGTCGCGTGTCTCGCGCAGCTGGGTTGTCAAAATTCTGGCGCGCTCAATTCCGGCAACTTTCGTGCGCACAAAGCTGGCCTTGCATTGGGTGGCCCAGACCCCCGGTTTGAAGCTCGCATCGGCTCCTGCCCCTAAAGTCTCAGTGTTCGCGTTTCCGGCGGTCATGACATAGGAAATTTCACCGGAACCGCTCCAGGGCGTAGGGGGGGATGGGGCTGCGAGCGCCGGAAGGGCTGAGGACAGTCCGATGATCCAAAGCAAACGTATCCGCATACTTGTATTCTGTCATGAGCCCAAAAAAATTCAAGTTTCTCTTCTCTGGCGTCGAATAAGTGTCAGGAACTGAACAGGAATGAGAAAATTTGCACTCCACGAAATTGGATCTGGGATTGAGCGGGCTTACCGCTTGATTGTTTGTTCAGCTCTAGGGCGGCGGACACTGGATCAGTTCTTGCCTTTGGTGAGTCGTGGTCAAGTTGACTTGAGGGTCTTAGATGAGCGCAACCAGAAAGAAATCGCGGCTGGAAATTTGCTACAAGGAGACCCTGCGGGCGCGTTCTATTTTGATGGAGTAAGACGCGTCATTTTCCTGGAGCCTGGCCTTGAAACGGGGTTGCTTGCACCCCTTCTCTTTCACGAAATGATCCATTGTCTGGACGAAGACTACCTAAAAAGTTTTTTACAAAATGAAAAAAACTGGTTGGAACTGCGCACTCGCGCGAAAGCGATCGTTGGCCTCGATGTTGCGACTCTCACTCAAAGTCATTTAGCGGAGATTGTGGAGTTGAAGCGCGAGGCAGAGGGCTTTGATCATCAGCGTCTCTTTAAAACTGAGAGGAAAGCGCATTCTGCTACATATTGGCTTGTCCAAGAGTTTATTGATTCAATTGAAGGCTATCGCTTCTATATTTCGCGTCAAAAAAAGAATGGATTTGAGTTGGATCGATGGGTCAGTGAAGCAGAACTCATTCGAAAATATGGCCTAAATCCTGAAACTCTTGAGGGTTGTCGCACAAGCTCTCCAAGCCTCCCTGAATGGGTTGCTTAGTCATTGTCTAACATTTGCTTAGCGGGGTCTTTTGTGAAACATTTGGGGCATGAAGAAACTCATTTTGGTATGGGCACTGGGAGTGGTTGTTTTTTTAGGGCTCAGTTTACATTCATTTTCGGTAAATGCCTCAGGCTTGAGTTTTGAGCGGAATTATTTGATAGTCAGGCTCGTCGATCATGCGCTTGAAACCCAGCTCCAACAAGTCAGTCGAACCTTGGGACTGCGCCTTGCGCCGCCTTTTTCGGTCCTTACCCAGTTTCGCGTTGTGGAGGTTCCGGCGTCATTCTCGTCTCGCTCACTTGAAAAGACCGTGCGGACGTTGCGAGCGGACCCTTCAATCGAATATGTGGAGGCGATGAATACCTATCATTCATTTGAGTTGAAACCCGAGCCATTTTTTCATAAGCAATGGTCGCTTCACAATACCGGGGAGAGTGATGGAAATCCCGGTGCGGATGTCAATATTCTAAAGGCGTGGGAGATTGAAAAAGGTCGGCCCGAGGTGGTGGTAGCTGTGATTGACACGGGCGTGGATTTTACTCATACCGATCTGGCTGCAAATATGTGGATTAATCCCGGCGAAAAAGGGCAATCAAATGACGGGATCGATAATGATGGCAATGGTTTTATCGATGACCTCTACGGTTGGAATTTTTCGGATGGGGCGACCACAGGAAATCCAAAAGACGATCATCGCCACGGAACCCATTGCGCGGGAGTGATTGCGGCGGCCCAAAACGGATTTGGGATAGTCGGCGTGGCGCCTCAGGTGCGCATCATGGCGCTTAAATTCTTAGATAAGAACGGCGACGGCAATACCGAAGGGGCGTTGCGCGCGATTGATTATGCGTTGGCAAACGGCGCGCAGGTTCTGAGTAACAGCTGGGGGGGGGACGTCTACTCCAAGGCAATGGAAGAGGCCATTGAGACGGCGAATAAAAAAGGTGTGGTGTTTGTCGCCGCGGCCGGAAACGAAAGTGCCGATATCGATGACTCTCCACTCTATCCTGCGGCCTATCACAACGCGAACGTCATTACGGTTGCGGCTACCGATCGCCGGGATTTGATGGCTTATTTTTCGAGTTATGGCGCAATCGGAGTTCATCTCGCCGCGCCCGGGGCAGGGATTCTTAGCTCCGTGCCTGGAAATATTCATGAGGTGATGAGCGGTACTTCAATGGCCGCGCCCCATGTTTCTGGAGCGGTTGCGCTGTTAAAATCACATTTTCCTTCGATGTCACCTCTAGAAATAAAAGAGCGACTCATGGCCTCCGTTGATCGGCTTCCTCAATTAGAAGGGGCGGTGGCCAGTGGCGGACGACTCAATATTGCGAGCGCCTTGTTAGGGAATTCGTCAGTGCCGCCTGTTCCGCCTCTAGATGGTTGGCATGAAGTGTCCTATCCTTTATCTTCGCCTCATCCCTATCCATCACTCTCTCATCTGCAGTGGACCGTAGGGCAGCCGGGCGCAAAGGCGTTTCGTTTGCATTTCAAGAAAATGGTTCTCAAGCCTAGGGACTCTATTGTGATCCGAGAGGGCAAGACCAAAATAATTCAGACGTTGAGGGGCGCCTCTCAAGACTTTTGGTCTGAGTCGGTCGCTGCGGATCGCGCGACAATTCTTTTGGTTTCGGACGGTGTCTATGAAGATTTTGGTTTTGAAATCGATCGCTACGCTTTTCAAAAATAGAAATCTAAATCGTGCCCATTTTGTGGGGATGGCTTTCAGCCCGCGCCGCGGGCGTAATGACCATGTAACTCAATTTGCGCTGCAACTCGCGGATCGTGTCGGCGCCACCATAGGTGAGTCCTGAACGCAGTCCGCCCAGGATGTCCGAGATAATTGCCTCGTGATCGTCGCGAAACGCGACTTCAACAGCAACCCCTTCGGCCGTTTTCCACTCCGCCATACCGCCCATGAATTCTTCTTGAGCTTCCCGGCTGGCCATTCCGCGAAAGCGTTTCACTTTTTCCCCGGCGGAATTGATTATTGCTTCGCCAGGGGTGGGCTCAGTGCCGGCAAGCATACCGCCCAACATCACAAAGTCTGCACCAAAGGCGAGCGCCTTGACAATGTCCCCTGGATAGCGAATGCCGCCATCTGCGACGATGGAGCGATCCACTCGTGCGCAGTCTTGAATTGCCGTGAGCTGGGGAACGCCAAATCCCGTTTTAATACGGGTTGTGCACACTGAGCCGGGACCAATACCGACCTTGATCAGATCGGCTCCAAGAGAGCCCAAATAATCAGCGCCCGCATACGTTGCCACGTTTCCCGCCATGATGCAGGACTCGGGAAGCATTTCGCGAATGCGTTTTAAAGTTTTTCCAACGTAACGAGCGTGGCCGTGCGCGACGTCGATGCAAAAGTAGTTAGCGCCCGCGGAGCGAAGAGCCTCAACGCGCTCGAATTCTTTTTCAGAAGTTCCCACCGAAACAAAAACCGGGTAACCGCATTTCTTAAATTCGGCAACGTTTTGCTCAATATCCATGAAGCGGTGGAGAGTGCCGATCCCGCCTTTTTGGCCGATGTAGTTGGCCATGCCGCTTTCGGTGATCGTGTCCATGTTAGCCGTCATTATGGGCAGCTCAAGTTTAAGCTTTCCGCCTTTGTCGGTCATCCCGAGCTGAACTTCTCGGCGCGACTCATAGTGGTTGTAGGCAGGGATCATCAGTACATCGTCAAACGTAATTCCATTTTGGGCCATAAGTTGGAGTTCTTACCAGAGCCTTGAAGTTGAAACAAGGCTCCTGTAGGCTGCCAGTGAGATGTGAGGTTGCTTGAACACTAATATCGTGAGTTTTCAGAGTCTTTTGCCTCGTTATCGTGCCATCTTCTTTGATGCCTTTGGAGTTTTGCGGGGTCCAGGAGGGTTAATTGCGGGTGTGGACGCCGTTTTGGGGGAATTGCGGAAAAAGGGGCCGCCTTTTTGGTTGATTACCAATAGTGCCTCTTATCCGCCTGAATACCTCGCAGCTCAGTACGGAGAGTTTGCGGGCAAACCGTTGATGGACCTATCTCAGGTGATCAGTTCGGGGATGTTTTTTTCTCAATCGGTGAAGGCCCCTCAAACCGGGCAACCAGGCCAAAAACAGAACCTGGCCGTTTATTTGGGGCAGCCTAAATCGGAGCATTACTTGCGCGAAGCGGGATTTGAGCCCGTGAAGGTTGAGAGCCTAGCAACCCTGTCAGCGACTCAGGCGCAAAGGGTTAGGGCCTTTGCCCTGATGGACTCGATGTTTGAGTGGCGGGCCCTCATGAGTCCTGCCATTAATTTTTTACGTCGGTTTCCTGAACTCCCACTCTATTGCCCTAATCCGGATCTGGTTTTTTACGGCGGAGAAGATCGAGTTGAAGTGGGCCCAGGTTCGTTGGCGCAAATGATGGGACAAATCTTAGGTCGCGAGTTTCGTTCGTTTGGCAAGCCGGATGCGAGCATTTTTGAACTGGCGCTTTCGCGCGCGCGCGTTGAAATCCCTGATCTGAAAACGTCAGAAGTCCTGATGGTGGGAGACAATTTACTTACGGATGTTCAAGGCGCTCAGAATCTTGGCATGGATGCGCTGCTGGTACTTTCAGGTAATACAATGCCTTCCATGCTCGAGGCCGAGATCAAGAGAATCGGCGTGACTCCGCGGTATGTTGCGGGTTCGATCGTAACTTGATTTTATGCGCCCCGCTGGGTTTAGGCCCGTTAAAGAATCTCGGACCGTTAAATGATTTTGGTCCGCCGAAGGTTTTAGGCGTGGTGATAATTTTGTGAGTTGAAATGGCCTTCGGGGCTTCGACTTCCTTGCTCTTTTCCACGAAAATCTCGGGGTACATGAGGGCGAGAAATCTTCCAGCAATTTCCTCTCGTTTCATGGTCGCAAGAGCCGCTTTCCAAGTGGGATCCAATAGATCTTGAGCCAAGGTAAAAGCAGTCACTTGTTCTTGAAACTGAGGCAAAGCTTGCGCAATCTTTTTCATCGCAATGTCCTTGCGCGTAGGAATTTGTCCTTCTCTGATTCTCGTCTTTGTGAGGCGTTCAATTCGGCCGACCAGCATGCGGTGGGCGGGCGAGACCAGACTCATCGCGATGCCGGACTTTCCGCTTCGAGCGGTACGGCCAATTCGATGGACGTAGTTCTCAAGCTCGCGAGGCAACGAGTAATTCACCACGTGCGTAATGTCCTTAACATCAAGGCCGCGGCAGGCGACATCGGTGCAGACAAGAATGCGAGTCTTGCGCTCGCGAAAGGCTTTCATGGTGCGTTCGCGTGCATTTTGATCCATATCTCCATGGAGGCAATCGACTTGATAGTTCCGTCCTTTGAGATATTGGGTGAGGTCTGCGACCAAGGTTTTCATTTGGCAAAAGATCAGACCATAGAATTCGGGCGCGGCGTCCATGAGTTTGCACAGCACTTCAGGCTTATTTGACTCAGAAGTAAGGTAATAAAACTGCTCGACTGTTCCGGAGAGCATTTCTTTTTTGTTTACTTGAACTTGTTTGGGATCATTGAGGTACTTGTCAGCGACCCGTCGCACATCGGAACCCATCGTGGCGGAGAAGAGCCAGGTGTTGCAAATGCCTTCGGCGAGCCCGCCCAGGATGGTTTCGAGATCATCTTTGAAACCCATGGAGATCATTTCGTCCGCTTCGTCCAAAATCATCGTTTGCACGCCTTCGATTCTTAAAGTTCCTCGTTCGATGTGATCGATGACGCGTCCGGGAGTTCCCACGACGATGGTGGCTCCGCTACGAAGCCCACGGATTTGATCACCGTAGGGTGCGCCACCGTAAATGGGGAGTGCGGAAATTTTCAAATATTGCCCTAGCAGATTAATCTGGCCGGCCACCTGTTGCGCGAGTTCACGGGTGGGGCACAAAATGAGTCCCTGCACTTCTCGTCGCTTCGGATCAATGCGCTCCAAAAGCGGAATCGCAAAGGCCGCCGTTTTCCCCGTCCCTGTCGCGGCCAGACCTAAGAAGTCTGTTTGCTTGCCGAGAAGCAAGGGGAGGGTTTGTGCCTGAATGGGGCTTGGCTTTTCATAGCCCATGTCCGTGATGGCGCGAAGAATGAGAGGATTGAGTGCAAGTTCATTGAAGTTTTCCATATTATTTCCCGTCTTATTTTCCTAGTTTGTAGATCCAGTTTTTATCGGAGCAAATTGCCGGTTTGTTTTCTGCACATCCACTCCCTCCGTTTTCGAAGAAGTCTCATAAGCATCTTGGCCGCAGGCATAATAAGTTGAATTCGTTTCTTGGCCGCCGGGAGTGATGATCGCCGAGAATTGGGCGGGCGCCAGCACTGAGTCACGGCCATCAAACCTAAAGGCGCGCGCAAACCAACTCAATCCTAATCCAAAATAGGCGAGAATTTGATTGTTCATCACAGATTTTATGGGCCCAATGGAGCGGCAATCGTAGGCGAGATGTTTGAGGGTGTCAGGGCCAAGGATCTTAATTTTCGTTTCAGCGTATTCATCGACGAGACCCAAGAGATGCAAGGTTTCGTGAACAATGAGTGGGCAACCCGGATGATTTTTCCATTCGGTGGAGTCGGATCTAAAGAACCAATGTTTATTGATTTTGATGGCAGATTCTTCTGCGGCGGGGAGTCCGGGACGGGTACGGGCGAGTGCGATTTTCAAATGTTCGCCGTGGAGTCCTCTGAGTTTGGGGCGGACTCGATCATAGCAGCTTTGCGCAAGAGCTTGGTATTTGTTGGCAAGCGTTTCAGAAAAATTTCCATTTGAATCCAAAAACCGGAGATTCACGAGTGCTTCGTAGCTCTCGGTGAGGGTCCCTTTTGGAACAGTCACTCCTTCGTGAGGCGGTGCGTATTCTTTTTCAAGTCGGACATCGGGGCTGCGGTAGAGGACGTAATGAGCCCAGACCGGTGTGCCGACGTTCCCTTCGATTTTCTTGTATTCACCTGTTTTAAGCGGAGGGCATGCAGCTTCGACAGCATAGGCATTGGAGTAAATGAATGCGGTTGCGAGTGCGGACGCAAGAGTGATTGCGCAACAAAAGCCGCGGGGGCTGGAAGAGTCTGGAGTGTTTACCTTTTTATGCATCGCACAAGGCGTGTATCTTGTTGGTGTGCTTTGTGTCAATTGTATTTATTGCGGTGGGTAAATCACTGGGGTTTGAGCATGTCGGTAAATAGGTTGATTATGTCGAAATAGCAACATTGTGCTGGTTTCTTAATGGTTATAGAATTAAGGAAGAAGATGGAATTTCAACGGTTTCCGATGGTGTGGAGGTGGGCATGGGTCGATTGATGATAAAAAAAAATGTGTGCGTCGCGGGCTGTCCCGAGAGCCGCATTAATATTCGGGAACCTCTTGGTCGACTCGTCGCGCTAATTGCTCGGGGCCTGTTGAAAGGAGACAAAACAGTGTGCCTAACCGCAACGGAGAGGTGCACTCAGATGCTTCGGAAACTCAAAGAAGCCGGAGTGAGTCCGATGCCCTACCTTTTAAGCAGTCGTTGGTGCTTATTGAAGCAAAAGGTTTGAAGTTTGGTGGGGACGCGGAATCTGCTGACGAGATTTGGAAACTGTTCAATGAACAGGTCGCGCTGGCACGGAGTGAGGGTTTTGTTGGGCTTCGTATTTTGTCGGACCTGCAGGAGTTTGAGTTTTCGTTTGTGTTTTAGGAACCTGAACGGGCCTGTGATAGACGGTTTGTATGAAAACTGCTTGGGTCCTTGCTGCCGGGTTTTTCGTGTTTTCGAATCTGATTTGGGCCTCCGAACCCCTGATTCATCACGATCTTGTCGTCGCGGTGGATCCATCGACTCATGGTTTGCGAGTCTCTGATAAGATCTCAGGAATGTTGCCGGCGAATTTGGTTTTTAGCCTTCACTCGGGGCTTGGGCCAGTTTCTTCAACCCCAGGCGTGGCGCTTCGGGCGGGCGTGCCGCATTGGGTTGGCGGAGTTAGTGTGACAGATTATGAACTTCAAGCTCGCGCTCCCATGAGCGAGTTTACTTTGGAATACTCGGGCCCTATTTTTGAGCCGCAAGATAGCAATGGCGAGACTGCTGGACTGATTGGCGAGGAGGGCGTGCATCTGGCTTCGAGCTCGTTTTGGATTCCGAGGTTTGGAAACGAGTTCGTGAGTTTTACACTCGATGTTCATGGCCCAGCTGAGTGGAGTTTTGTTTCGCAAGAGACGACTGAGCCGCAAGAAGAGATCTATTTGATCGGCGGAAAATTCTCTGTCTATCAAAAACAAGAAGAGGGTCTTAATGTGCTGGCCTATCTTCGCACTCCTGATCCCGAGCTTGCTGAGAAATACATGGCCGTCACGGCCAAGACGATTCGCAACTACAGCGTTCTTTTGGGGCCTTATGCCTATCGCAAGTTTGCACTTGTCGAAAATTTTTGGGAAACGGGCTATGGAATGCCTTCGTTTACGCTGCTGGGCCCCTCTGTGATTCGTTTGCCCTTTATTGTCAACACGTCTTATCCTCATGAGATTTTGCACAACTGGTGGGGCAATGGCGTCTATGTTGATTATGATACCGGGAATTGGTGTGAGGGTTTGACGGCGTATCTTGCGGACCACGCGTATGCGGCTCAGACCGGTGCTGACGTTGATTATCGTCGGACGGCGCTGCAGCAGTATCGAGATTATGTTTCTGAGAATAATGATATTCCGCTCACGGAGTTTCGCGAGCGACATAATGCTTCGACTGAAACAATTGGCTATGGCAAAGCCTTGATGGCGGATCATATGTTGCGTTCGCTGGTGGGGGATGAGTTATTTTTTGCGGGCTTAAAGAAGTTTTACACGGAATCCAAATTTAAGCGCGCTTCTTGGTTTGATCTTAAAGCTGCGTTTGAGGCTGTTTCGGGCTTGAATTTGTCTGGATTTTTCTCGCAGTGGATCGAGCGCACGGGCGCACCTGAGCTTCGCGTGAGTCAGGTTGCGGCGGGTAGTGATCCTGCGGGCGGTTTCTTGCTCAGCGCTCATTTGGAGCAGGTTCAGGCAGGGGAGGCTTATGAGTTGCGGATTCCGATTGAAATGCAGTTCCAGGGTGCGGGCGTACGTGCCGAGCCGTATTTGACCCAGCTTCAGATGAAAGAGAAAATTCTCGATTTTGGCCTCCATTTTGATCGTAGGCCCGAGCGCCTCATTATTGATCCCCGCTTTGATGTGTTTCGGAGGATGGATCGGTTGGAAACTCCTCCCGCGGTTTCGCAGATTTTTGGAGCTAAAAAGTTGTTAATCGTTTTGCCGACTGCAGTGGATTCTGCGCGGTTTGCAGGATTTAAAGCGATGGCGGAAGGCTGGACGGCCTTGGTTGAAAGCGGGGATGTTTTGATTAAAAAAGATTCCGATTTAGCGGTGCTTCCCACAGATTCTAGGGTTTGGGTTTTAGGCTGGGAGAATCGCTTTGCGGCCGCAGCCTTTGAAGTGCTGAAGCCGTATGGGGTTGTAGATAATCCTGAAGCGTTTAGCGTGGGCGCGGTGGATTACACTAAGGGTACTCACTCAATTTTGGCGGTTGGGCGTAGATTGGGTGATCCGGAATCCGCGATTGGATTTGTGGGCGCGGTTTTAGGCAGCGATGAGTTTGCCGCAATCGGCGCGCTGGCGCGAAAAATTCCTCATTATGGAAAATATGGCTTCGTCGTTTTTCAAGGCTCCGCCTCTACGAAAGTCGCGCAGGGTGTGTGGCCGGTGTTGGATTCGCCACTGTCGGTGGAAATAAAATAGGCGTGGTGTAGTCTCCCCCTGCGTGCCGACAGTAAGCCTGATTCAAGGGCTTTGGATGTAGTGTTCTTTTAGGGCCCGAAACCGAAGGTTCTTTCTAAAGATCATCCAAAAAACGTGAGGGTGTTTGAATAATGACGCCACCTATTGGCTTGGGGCGATTCATATATTTGCCAAAATGGCGCTGATCTCCCGTTATTAAATGGGTCGCGCGCGTTTGCATTGCCGATAGCAAGATAGGTTTGTCTTTTTCCGGGAGTTCAATTGGGCAATGCCCGTTGGATACCGTCGCGGTTGTCGCAATCTTCGCGAGGAGTGTCGTAAGTTGTTTTGCGGCACTGGGGAATTTACGTTCGATGTTTCGACGAGCCTCTACGACGGCCAAGCTGTAGGTGGTAATCGAAAAATAGCCCTCCGCTCCGAGCTCTATGATAAACGCACTCTTGCCTTCGGGGTTATGGGCTGCGGTAAAAAGGACGTTGGCGTCTAGGAACAGTTTCATTATATTTTTTGGGTATTTCTTTTAGCAGTTCCTTTTGTCAGGCGCCTTTAGCAAGTTTTTGGCGGATCATTTTCCGAGCGTTGGGAGTCAGCTGATCTTCCTTCGTCCATTCTTGAATCTCTTGGTCTTTGTAGGTTTCGATTTCAAAAATTTCTGCAGGTCGAAGAATGAGTTTTCCCTCCTGTTCTTCAACCGTGACCACGCCCCCATCTTTGATGCCGAGTTTTTTGCGAAGCCCCGCTGGAAGGGTGACTTGTCCGCGACTTGAAACAATCAGGTTAGATTTGGCAGCTTTTTTCATAACAAGCAATCCTCCGAAATTGCTGAATTACAGAATATCAGAAAGTATGCAATTTGGCAAGGCGCTACGGCGTGCCCCTGAAACGATCTCTCGGATAAAGAGTCGCCTCCCGAACGTTCTGAAGGCCCATGGGTGGAGGGGGTTGGGCAAATGGGGAAAAAGTCGGCTCCAACGAACTTCTCAAATAGCGAAGTATTGGGCCGAAGGGTCGGGGGGGTAGGCCTGTAACTTCACTGTTTGAGAAGTCACAGGGTGCATATGTCGCATGCGCTCTGAACTGTACTGAGAAGAAGCACATTTCATTTTCTTGTCCGTTCGCGTTTTCGAGGCGAGGGAGGCTTCCATCCCCGATATTCAAGCATTTTCGTCAGAACCTCTTGGTCGCGAGGATTCATGTTTTTGATGGTGACTCGACTCTTAAAGTCTTCGTATGTCCAGTCGCTGAGTGCGAGTTTTGCTAGCCCTTCATCGAAAAAGGAGGTGCTCGCAATGACGAGCCCCGTAAAATCAAGTTCGATTTTCTCTTCGCCCATGGTTCCTGCTGCGTATGTGGCAATAATTTTTTCGCGAAGCTTCTCTCCTGAAACTCGTTTTCCCAAGTTCCACCGTAAAGATAGTATCGCTCCGAGGATGAGTGATCGACGGAGTTTTGCATAAGTTCATTGAGGATCAGGCGGCAAGAAAATGCCAGGCCCTCATCGTTAGTGAAGACCCCTTGAAACTTGCTCTCAAGCTCGTCCATAAAGCTTAGATTCAAAGCAGTCGTGCTCCCACGAAGAACAGCGTTTGGCGTAACGTAATCATAATGACAGGGTGAAGTGAGAGCTTCACCTTTGCCAAGGGAGCGAATTTCTTTAGAGAGCGCTAGCGAAGGAATCTTGTCGAATGAATGTTTTACGAAGGTGTGGCGTAGCGCCACCTTGTGTTCCGCGGCAGTGTCCTGAAGACAGGCGAGGATTGCGAATCCGGCAGGTGAAATGTTAGGGCTCACGCTGTTTGGCAGGAGTTTGCTCGAACTTGGTGTCAGTCACATCGCACTAACACACCTTGCTTCTTGAATCGGTAATTCAGACGTCTTTTCATTCATCTGCAAAAAAGTGTGATTTGAAGTAAAAGAGCCTCCATTCTAGTTTTGTCGTTTTTCGTTTTAGCACGCGGATCACGACAAGAACTTGAAGAATGGAGGCTACTATCTGCGACCTCTTCTTATCTGGTCTAAGAGGCCGACGCAAGTATTGTGAACGACCTGGGAATTGCTCACTCTGTGGGTTGCCGGGCTGGTGGAATGGCACTCGTGCCGTGTCCCAGGTCGAACTACGAAGAGCAAGCGATGGAGCGGCCACTGAGCATGTGACGGGGAAGATTCGTCGTAGAGCTTGTTGCTCTGGGACCGACTGCCCAGCCCCTTCGTGGACAATTTACGAGTTTGGCGAATACCCAAGTCGTGGATTTGATTTGCAAGTCGTTAACTTGGCTATCAGCACTGTCGTGTTTGGGAAGAAGACTCTTTCGGGGGTTGCCGCCACTTTGGGCTGTTCCCGAAGGAGCCTTAAACGCTGGT
>JBBCAV010000228.1:0-21885 GCA_051382305.1 Bdellovibrionota bacterium FG-2 | reverse complement strand
GCCTGTAAGTGATATTCTGCCTCCACTAAAAGCTCACGAACCATCCTGTGACTGGTTGAATGCCCCATAGCCTGAAGTTCGCTGGCCAAGTTGCGTAGACTCTTACTCACTTTCAAGATCATTACAAAATGGCGTGAGCTTAAAAATATCTGCAACCGAGGCTACCGCAAAACGCCTAAAAAAGCTCGATTCTTTCACTGCAAAAGAACTGGCAAAGAAGCACTTGATTGCAGGAGCGACCCCTGAAGTACGATATCTCGATCTCGGTATCCATCTTGATTCAAAGCTTTTTAGCTGCACTGCCAGTGGCGAGATTTTTTCCCCACTGGACCCAAATGTAACAAAGAAATTCTCTGAGCGCGCCTTCTCATGTAAGGGTGCGATCGAGAAAGTAATCAGAACAATCCCAGTCCGTTCTGGTCATTTGGATCCGTATAATAAAACGCCACTCTTCAAGTAGAGTGGAAAATGAAACCGGAGCTGACTTGCGCCAGCTCCGGTAATTCTTGGGGAGAAGTGGGAGCGAATTCCTAAGTACGAGAGCCTCCTTTCTACTGCCGCATCATTGCCTGCCAGTAGTTCAAATTCGTGGATCGCGAAGTCGAGCATTGGCTTGTCGTGATGGCGGTGTCGGTTGAGTACACGACGGGGTACATGATGTTGCCCAGCGTGCTGGAGTGATCAAGTCCCATGTAGTGCCCAATTTCATGGCCGACGGTTACGGGTTGGTCGGAGAAGTCGGCATCGACCACAACGCCGTAGGGGGCTCCACCCGGCATTTGAGTCCAAGCGATGTAACTCAGGTTCCACGGGCCAGTGGCAACAACGAGGAACGTCGTACTATTTGAATAGGTTTGACGGATCTTGGTCGTCTCAGAGGATGCACCGGTTCCGTAGAGAAGGCCGGACGTCGTGGGGTCAACGCTTACGTATTCATCAATTTGAAAGGCGATATCACAAACCTGCCAAAGGGCGTTTATTTCTTGAACGACCTTCTTGGCCTTATCCAGTGAGAGTACGGTCGCGCCGGCTGAATCCTTGTACGACACCATTTTCAGTCCAATGCACTGATGGTTTGAATCGCTGGAGACGCAGCTTGATTCAAGCGTTGGACTCTGTGATGGCGTGGGGCTTGGGCTGGGTGTGATCGTCGGCGTGGGCGTCGGCGTGGGCGTGGGTGCGACCGTGGGAACTGGCGATGGACCTGGATCGGGCGTGGGCACCGCTGGCGTATCGGTTGTTGTGGATGTTTGCGTGTCGATTGCGGGGGTTGGGGTTGGCACGGAAGGGGGTGCGTCATGTCGCTGATCCCCCACTTCTCCCGCTGCCTGGGGGCCGTCTTGGCCACTGCATCCGCTAAGGCCTGCGAGTGCAACTAGTAATAATGACGAAAAAAACGATTTTGATATGGTTTTCATACTACTTTGATCTCCTCTTTGATTCTCTCTCTATGAACAACTACGAGGGGGCCGACCCAAAAGTTTCGTTTGATGAATCGTCGGGCTGAGATTCTCGCTGGATATGGCTGCAGCGAGTCAGGCGTTCCTTTCTTGCTGTGATTTGGTGGCGCGTGTATCCTGGAGTGAGTTCAGGGATTTGGCAATAGAGAGGGAGATCTCGGCGGATGGCTAAAGGGTTGGTCGTAAAGCTTAATTTTATAGTGTTAGCAGCGGTGCTCGTTGGTGGTGGGTTTGCTTATATTGGAGCCAATTCTTTCTCGGTTCCTTCTACTGTAAAATCAATTACTGAATACAAAAGGCAGATGTTTCTTGATCTCTTGAATGAGCACGGGGTGCTAGATACTCCGATTTATGAGCTTAAAAAGACGATGCTGATTGATCGGACAAAGAAGTGTGACAAGGCTCGATATCTCTTTGATTTTTACCAACTGGAATTTAACTACTGCTCATCAGGTGGCGTGGGTGGAACTTACGACTGTGGCCCATTTTTGCCAAGACTGAGCATTTTTTTCGCTTCATTGTTTGGCGATAAAGAAGCGAGTAGGGCCCGAAGAACGATGGAGCTTCTTTTGGATGCCCTCGAGAGCGTTTCGGTTGGACAAAAAGATGAGGCCGTTGATTCTTTGGAGCGTATCAAGAAACTCTGTGGATGAGGGTCTTGGATTTTTCAACTTGGTATCAAAACAATCGATATGAGTTTGTGAGCGGCGGCACCTGGCTTCAGGGCGGGGAAGTGGGCGTCCTTCCACTTTCTGAGTGGGATAAACGTGATTTCAAAGTCCTGTTTTCAAGGCTTTCGACCTATGCAGACACCGGCTATTCGTTTACCCACTCTTTGTTGTATCAAATCGCAAAGGGCGTGGAGGGGGTTTTTCCGGATCTCGGGTATCTTCCTCCGCGCGCGGATTTAGAACTTTTTGAGCGGGACGGAGTGCCTTGGTGTTTGGGGACTCAAAGCAAAAGGGGACCCAGCGCTTTTGATCTCATTGGATTTTCAAACTCCATTGTGCAGGAGCTTCTGAATCTTCCTCATTTTCTAAAGCGAAGTGGGATTCCGCTATCGAAAACTAAACGGCTCGCTGATCCTTCGTTGCCTTTAGTGATCTTGGGTGGGGCGAACGCCCTTTACAGTTCCTCGATATGGCTTGAGGACCCGATGGTGGATGGAATTTTCGTCGGTGAGAGCGATGCGGAAATTCGAAAAATCTTGATGATCTGTCGGGATGGCAAACGCGAGGGCCTCGTTAAGGAGCAGGTGTTAGCGCGCCTTGTGCGTGGGGTTGACGGCTTCTTTGAGCCCGAAAATAACGACAAAAAAGGCAGAAGAAGTTTTGCGCCAGACTTGGACGCGGCAGAAGCCCTTGAACGAGGCGTTGTGCCCTTTTTGGAAGAAGCCATGGGCCGTGCTCATCTTCAGATCAGTGAGGGCTGTCCTTGCTTCTGTAGCTTTTGTGCCGAGAGTTGGGAGCGTAAGCCCTATCGCGAACGCTCGGTCAAGCGGCTTAAAGAAATTGCATTACAGGTCAAAGCCCAAATGGGGTTGGAGAGCATCGATATTTATAGCTTCAACTTTAACCTTCATTCGGAGTTGTATGAGATTTTGTGGGAACTTTTGCCTCATTTTAGACAGATTGGTTTGAAAAGTGAGCGTTTTGATCTTCTGGCGCATGATCCAGAATCGCTCAAGATTCAGCAGCTTTTGGGAAAGACGAGTTTGACGTGTGGGCTAGAGGGAATTTCCCCACGGCTGCGCCGTTATTTGAGCAAAAATCTCAGTGATGCAGACCTAGAGGCGAGCCTCTTGGCGATATTTAAGAACAAGGCTCGGGAGCTGAAAGTCTTCTTGATTGCAACCGGCTTGGAGCAGGAGGTGGACTTTTCAGCTCTGCAGGAACTTCTCAAGCGCATGCAACAAATGCGGACAAGATCGGGAGCGCAAACGCGGGTGATTTTTTCGATGACACCGCTTGTGAGGTTTCCTTGGACACCCCTTGAATTTGACGATGCCCCCAGTCTTCACGGACTCGCCTCTATCATTCATCAAACTTCGCGGCAGGTTCGGGGCGCAGGATTTGAGTTTCGCGAAGCTTCTGAGTTGGCCGAATATTGGGTTTCGCAGGTACTCTTACGGGCAGATAGTCCCCGAATTTCGCGTGCCCTTCATTGTGCGCTGGAAACGACGGGATTTATCTATTATCGCGAGGTTTCTGAAAGATTTCGAAGTGAGTTTGAAGCGTGTCTTTGTCGAGACGGGCTAGATCCTGCGCAGATTCTGAAGGGCTTTAGCTTTGAGCAGAGCGAACAAAAGCCTTGGGTGCGTTTTGAAACGGGAGTGACGCGAGAGTTTTTATGGAAGCGATCTCAGATGGGGCGACTCTTTGAAGAAGAAGAATATTGCCTGGGGCGGAAGTGGGTTAAAGCAAAGTGTTCGCATTGCGGCGGTTGCCCTACGCGGGTTCATGTTCGGGATATCGTTTTGGCAAAGCAGGAACGAAAATATTCACTGCAGCAGTTTGAAACACGTTTGCGGGAGTTTCAGAAAAACGAAAAAATCCTGACTTTTGAAGTGGAGGTTGGTGAGAAGGGCAGAGGGCTTGCTCGGAGTTTTCTGGCGGTGGCGCTCTCTCGTGCGTTGATGTTAGAAGAAGGCCGACTCACCGAGTTTTATCGAGGCTATGCGGGTGCTTTTTGGGCCGACGAAGATCGTCCGGTTTGGGTGGAAGGGTGGGATCTCGTTTCGTTGTATTGGGGTGAGCCAGGGCTTGCGATTATCGAAGAGCGAATGAAAGACGTGGAGTGGTTGGGGCGCGTGAATGCTCGGCTTGAGGACGTTTTGAGATTGATAGGACTTGAAGCGCCCAAGGGTGAATCACCCTGCAATTTGAGGATTGTATCGTCAGAGTCCCCTGACCTTGAAACCTATTTGAAATCCCGAGGTCTCAAGCATACGCTTCGCAAGCTTCCCGAGGGGGGGCATTTATTTGAGCTCATTCCCGCCTCGAAGAAAAAGCGAATTATGCTCGATATTAAGCGAGGGCGAAACGCCGAAGGGTCTTGGGAGACTCATCTTTCCGTGGCAGAGAAATTTAGTTTTCCTGCGTTTTTGGAAGAGTGTTTTCCGATCCGCAAAATAAAAAACTACGGCAAGCTTCGGATTATCGCTTCGAATTAAGAAACTTGACTTTCATCCTGTGAAAAGGCGATCAATGCTTTATGGCTAACGCAGAGAGTTTCTGGAATGAGCAATATCTGAAATCCCCCTTTCAAAAAGGTAAGGAGCCTTCGGGCTTCTTGCTTGAGATGCTCCCTCGAATGAGGACGGGCAAAGTTTTGGACGTCGGGATGGGGGAGGGGCTGAACTCCGTTTATCTCGCGCAAAAAGGTTATACCGTGAAGGGCTTTGATGCATCGCAAACTGCTGTTGAGCATGCGCAGACCTTAGCTCGCGAGACCGGCGTTTCGATTGAAGCGCAGCGCGTGGACCTGGATTTGTTCCTCTTTGGTCTGATGGAATACGATAGTATCGTCATGACTTTTTTTAAGCCGCCCACTGTGCGTTACTATTCAGAGATGATCCGCGCTCTCAAACAAGGCGGGACGCTTTTGGTCGAGTCTTGGATGATTGAAGAGTTGACCGAGATCATTGGTTCCGAAGAGAGTTATCGGGATTTTTACTTTCGGCCCAATGAGCTTCTAAATCAACTCAAAGGAATGCGAATTTTGTTTTATCAAGAAGGTCTCGTGGGCAAGCGCCATGTTGTTCAGTGTCTGGCGCAGAAGCCCGTAGATAAGGATGTCGCTAAATTTGGTTTGTTCGATATGCAGTCGTCAGGGGCTGGCGGATCCAAAGACGCGGGACCTTCGATTCATCAGAAGTTGGCCGAGGAGTTGTTTAAGAAGAAGTAGGGGTATTAGGTTAAAATAGGTAGGATCGAAAGCCACCGGAAACAACTAAGCCTGTCGCATAAAAAGGGCTAGTGGGGACATTTTGAGCGCGTTTTGTGGAAACGAGCTCGCCGATTTCGATGAAAATGAGATGGTTCCGATCTTCTGCCGCGCTAAACTCTGCTCCAACTGCTATGTAAAGGTTCCAGGTGTGGGATTAGGAAATCCTTATGTCAGGGGAGATCGCACTTAGGGCAATAGTTGAATAACCACGTATTGAATTCTCTTCGTGATGCGGGGTGAGAAATCCAAGAGACCAAACATGATAGGGGATCAGACTTACATCCGTTGAGCCGCGCTCAGTGGCTTGGAGAAAATTTTCAGAATAATTCAATCGCAGATTAGAGTTCTTTAAAGTCGTAAATCGAAAATTAGCTTCGATGGCACCGTCGGGAGCATTTTGGTTGGTATTGAGTGCGACGCCAACTCCAAGATTTTTCGCTGCGGCTTTTTTCGGCCGCGAATGAGGCGTGGCCGAATAGGATGAGGATGATGGCGAGAAGCGATGTTTTCATAAAAGTGAGAGCTACATCAGTGCATGACTCGGGTAATGATTTTTTGTGGAAGCGGCGGGATCTAGAGGGGCCATTTTTGGCGGTCTAGCGGGGGCCAGTGGCGGAATCGGATGGGCCAAGATGTCGTCATTTGGGGCACAGGACGGCACTTTGCCTGACCTGTCGGCGTTTTAGCGTAGATCAGCCCCTTTCTCCGTGGCCACCACAGTGAGATCGTTCAGTTGCGGCAGGCCACGAAGATGACGGGGCAGTTATCGTTTATTTTGATTTTTCTTTTTTCTTTGATGCTGGGGATAGCTTTCTCCTTCCAAGTAAAACACCTCAGCATTCGCAGTAAGACGCTCGACGATGACGAGCGCAGTGGATTCGGCGGCAAAAATCTGGTTCCAGTGTCCGAAGGCGAAGTTGGTGGTCACTATTGTGCCAAGCCCCCTGTCGTACCTATCGGATATAACCTGGAAGAAAAGATTTCCGGCCTCGGTGTCCATGCTCACGTAGCCGACTTCGTCCACTAGCAATAATTGAGGTTTGCGGTATTTGCGGAGCGCACGCTCCAAGTTGTGAATGGCCTTGGCCGTTGCCAGGTCATTGACGATCTCTGAGGCCTTTGTGAATAAGACGGAGAAGCCCGCCTGACAGGCAGCATAGCCCAAAGCACGTCCCAAATGGGTCTTGCCAAGCCCTGTATTGCCCACGAATACGGCATGAGGGATCTTGCCATCAAGCGTTTGCTGGTGAAGCTTAAGGTAGTCTTTTTCAATCGCACGAGTGGAGGCATTGTACTTGACGTCAAACTGATCTACCGATTGAACACGAATAAGTTTTGCATTTTCGATGCGTCTTTGGATACTGGCAGTGTGGCGCTCGGCTAGTTCAGTTGAGATCCACTTCTTAAGAGCCGCAGCCAAGAACTGTTGTTCGGCTGGCTTTATGGTTGCCCAGTCTTTTACGACTGTGTCCCGCCAATGCTGGAGTTTTAATTGCTTTAAACCCTCAGTCACCGAAGTAAGATCAGCCGGTACTATCGTGGTCATCGGATTTTGAAGTGGGATTTTGGCCTTGGTCGGATTGCCCGAATTGTTCGGAGTCTTAGGATGATTGCGCTGGTGGATGGCCCGGTGGCACATGTGGAGCTTGCACAGGTGATTGAAGGGGTTTTGGATCTTTTTAGCGAACGGTTTAAAAACCATGGAATCGAGCTGCGATTCAAGAAACCTGAAACATCGATGAAATTGGAGTGCCGACCCGCGGATCTTTCGAAGCAGGTGATGCGCCTTTTGTGGGCTGCTCTTCTTCGTATTGAGAGTGTTGAGAAACTTGAAGAAAAGTGGGTCGAGATTGAAGTGGCGCCGGCGGAAACGGGGCGTTGTCGCATGAGTGTGACCGGGAGTGACGGAGGGGTTGCGACCGAGTTTTTTTCGGTGAAAAACTAATGGATTTCATTGAGTTGTATCACTTTATGGTCTTAACAATAAATTAATCTTATTTGACACATTATGGACTCCGTTCTTTTCCGCTAGAGTGGTTTATGTAGAACGGAGGTACGTAAGATGATGCACTCTGGGAAGTTTATAATCGATGTTCACGCTCTGGTCCCTCCAAAGCGGAAATAGCATGGGCGAACCCATCTGGTATCGATGGGGCTCATGGACTGTCAGGTTGCGCCTGGCCGGGTGTGACGGTGGCAGCTAAGACTCAGAATGGGATGAAGATTTTCGTTTAATAAAAAGATTAATAATTCGGCCCCGCGGAGCCTAGGAAGCTCCCGGGGCCATTTCGTTTTTGTGCGGCTTAATAAGCAGTTAGCGGGATTTGCTCAAGGGTTGCATTCATAAGTTCCCAGGCGGCGTCATCGTCAGAGCCATCCGAGTCGCCCATAGATGTTCGTGTGGAGTCGGGGGCGGCAGGATGAGGACCGGACAAAATGACTAAGCCGCGCTTGCCCCAAATCTGAGAGATGGCTGGGTTTCCATCGGGATACTTGGCAATCACGGCACCTGCTCCATCCGGGGTCACGGGTCCTCCATACCAAACAAGGTCATGGGTTGAGCCGTCGGCCCAGGCGGTTAGAACCATCGCCGAGCTTACCCCTTGGTTTTCCAGAAAATAGTAATCCAAGATAGAATGAGAAATCAGTCCTAGGGGCGACACGCCAATGAACGCGCCTGCACAGAATCCAATGAAACTCACTCCTCGATCTTGGACTGCAGTTTTCAAATTGGCTTTGATCTGGGTGGTGAGGGTGGCGACTTCGCTGGTTCCACTCCCTCCCGGCCAAACAATCATTCCGTATTGAGCGATGTCATCGACGCTTAGGGCGTTGAGCTGAGTGGTCGTGAACTCTCGGTAGCTAATGAAGTGATCATCTAAGATTTGTTCGATCTTAGCCATTTCGCCCGTCCATACTCCATCGCCACCGAAGACCAGGGCGCCGGTTGTGTAGGGAGCTAGGCGACCTTGGTTCGACGGTGGCTTTGGGCTTGGGGTTGGGCTGGGGCTTGGAGAAACGGTCGGAGTTGGGGTGGGGGTAGCAGTAGGAGTGGGGTTAGTGGTTGGTGTCGTTGTAGCTGTGGGCTCTGGCGCCGGGACGGTTTCGGGCGGCGGTGCGGTTTCTGATTCGGGTGTGGTTTTGGTCGAAGAATCTTGGGTTTGGGGAACGCTTACAGTGGGGGTGATCAAGGGTGGCGGGGCGTTACAGGCACCGAGACCGAAACCTAGGATCGTGGTGAGGGTAAGGATGGTTAGGCGCGTTAGGTTCGTACGTTGCATTGTGAATCTCCTCTTTCTTTTGGGTACGAGCGGGGGGTGAAGAAAGTTGCTTAGAAACGTCTTGTGCGACGTATCATTAGCAAGTTACCCAACCCGGCGGCGGGACCCATGCGAGGAGGCTTTATCGTTTTTTCTGATTCTCATTCTTTTTGAGAATTACTTGGAGAATCGTTCTTACAAAATGGTTGGAACAAGGCTGGTTGCATTCCGAAAGATCATTTCGATTTAAACAATGTTTTTCACAAGTCGCTGTGCCAAACAAATCTTCGGTAAAGAGCTTCCCTTCGTAAAGGTCCGTAAAACCTGCGACCTTACACGAAAGCGTGGTGCAGCAGTTTTCTGCGTTATGATTAAATAAGAAGAGACCCTTTTCGACACTGTCTTTCGCCATTTGATAACCGATAAGTTCAATGGCCGGGTCCTCAATGAGCACATCGCGCGAACCCCAGTTTTTTTTACAATTTGGGCAGACCTTAAATGGTTGAGTGGGAATGTTCGCCATGCTCTCTATGATAGGGCACTTATTGGCCAAAGTGGAGCGGAATCAAAATGCGCCAGTGTCAAAAAATGCGGTTCTCGCGGCGTATCTGTATGAGATCAAACACTAATTTAACTTCATGAAAATGTTGAAGTTATTTAATATTTCACTCGTTGGCACCGTGCTTGCGAAGAGGCCCTCCCAAGTAAAGTTGATTTTGGTTAAACTTTTAAACCTGGGGGTAGAAAATATGTCCTTTTCATCTGTTTCGAAAGTAGCGGTATCTCTTTTGTTTATTATGAGCACCAGCTGGTCTGCTTTTGCCGGTTCTTCTTTTGGGGGGGGGGATTCGGCGGATGATCATTTGGCCCTGGTGGTCCTGGCGGCCCAGGCGGTGACTTTGGGGGGGGGCGCGGCGGAATTGGTTTCAACGCAGGAGCGCAAGAAGTTATTGGCGCAAGTCGTGATGTGAGTGACTTGCTAGAGCAACGAGGTTACGGACTTTCGCAATCAGAACTCAATCAGGTTAACCAACTTTTGGCTCAGATTGTTCAAGTTGTGGCTAATTCAGATGGGAGCGATTATCCCGGACACGGTGGCCCCGGCGGCCCTGGACATGGATATCCTCCTCAACCTCCCCAACATTTCATGGTTTGTGAATCCTTTTCGCAGGTCTCCTCCGGTCAATCTCAGACTTTCACAGAGACGGTTGATCGCTTTGCTCTTGAGCAATATCGCAAACAAGCGGTTCAAGAATGCACTCAGCGGTCAGGGTATCAGTTCGCCAATCAGCGTCGGCAAAGTGTGACCTGCCGTCCGCTCTAAGAGTGTGGCACTAAACTTCTTTAATAAAACGCGCGCTCTCAAATCGGACTCTCGGACCATAGATTCCATTGGGAGCGCGCTTTCCTACCGATAATACCATCACCACCATCGCATCTTTTGAAAGGCCTAAGGCCTTTTTGACATAAGTCGAATCCAAACCCTCCATCGGGCAAGTATCAAAACCATAGGCCCGAAAAGCGAGCATCAGAGTTTGGGCAGCCAGGGCTGTCGTTTTGGAGGCCCAAATTTTCATCTCACTCAAGCTCGTGGGTTCCCGGGGCGTGGCCTTCGTTAGCCCGCGGATTTTTACGATCAGAGATTTGAGGGCGCCCCATAATCCCAAGTAACCCTGAGAATATGCGAGCGGCACGAGTTTGCCGTAATAGCTTCGAACACTTTCCGGAATTGTTTGCCCTTGTGCTTGCGCCTGATCAAACGCTTGGATCATGAGTTTCGCATTTTGCTTCCAGGTTTTGGTGCGGGCCACGCACACCACGAGCTCCTGCGCGGTGGCAGCCGCCGGTTGCGAAAGACAGGCCTCCACAATAAGTTTTTTCTTTTCGGGCGATCGAACCCAATAGAACTCCCACGGTTGGAGATTGGAGGAGTTGGGAGACAATAGTCCCAGCTCAAGGCACTCGCGCATGACGTTCTCAGGGACAGAGTCCTTTGTGTAGACGCGCACTGATCGTCTGCTCAAGACGACTTTCTTAAACTCAGCCGAAGACACCTCGGGGGCAGGCTCTTCATAATCCAGCTTTGGGACTTCAGAAAAGATGTCTGTGTTTGTGCGATTTTTCATAAAATAATCCTATCCTCTTCATCTAACGATTATTAGGTAAATGCAATAGTAAGGGCCCCTAAATCAGTGTTAAGGCTTTGCCAAGATGGAATTAAGATTTTTGATTTTTATTACTGTAATCATTTTAGTGCTATCGGGTGGGTGTTTCTATCTCGGAACTCGGGTGATCGCGACGATTCCTTTTTTCGGACGACATCGCGTGTTTGTTTGGTTTTCGCTTGTGCTTTTTGTGGTACTGCAGTTTTCGGGGCCGATACTGTATCGCGGTATTTCTGCCAAGTCTGGGTGGCCTTTTGTCTTGCAGTGGGCGACCTATGGAACTCTTGGGTTATTTGCGTCACTGGTGGTTTATGCCCTGGCTTCGGATTTAGTTTTGCTTGTATTGAAGCGGCTTCCCTTGTTCTCGGCTGCAACGGCCACAAACCTAGAGCGTCGCGCCTTTTTTGGGGTCGGAATTGCCGCACTCGGTTCTTGGGGAATTGGAATCTATCAAGCACTCAAAGATCCCACGGTCATTGAAGTGGAGCTCCCCCTCCTCGGGGTTGGCCCCGGAGTGGAACGGGTTTCGGATTGTGCAGATTTCGGATGTGCATGTGGGGGCCATTTTGGGAGCAGCATTCATTAAGCGAATCGTGGAAATTTCAAATTCGCTTTCGCCAGATTTAGTGGCCTTGACGGGTGATCTTGTGGATGGAACGGTTGAGCAGATGGATTCAGCATTCACTGGTTTTCAGGGGCTTCGCGCCCCCAGCGGAGTTTTCTCTGTGACCGGAAACCACGAGTATTATTGGGGGGCTCCTGAGTGGATCGCGTTTCAGAAGGCTCTTGGCATTCGCGTGCTTTTGAATGAACACGAGGTTGTAAGAAAAGAGGGCGCCGCACTCGTGATTGCAGGCGTAACCGATGCGGGCGCCGATTTGGAGAAAGCGTTAGCGGGATTGCCTGTGGATAGCGGTGTGAAGAAAATTCTCCTCGCTCATCGACCGGATTGTTACGAAAAAGCGGATAAACTGGGATTTGATGTACAGCTTTCGGGCCACACGCATGGGGGGCAATTTTTTCCTTGGAGTGTGTTCGTCGCGATTGCCCATCGTTACTACAAGGGACTCGCGCGCATTGGACAGATGTGCTTGTATGTAAATCGAGGCACAGGATTCTGGGGGCCTCCTGTGAGGTTTGGCGTCCCTTCGGAAATTACCCTCTTAAAATTGAAGTCGATTTAGTCAGTTGTCAAAAACCTGGACAGGGGAAACGCCCCCGAAAGCTAGCTAATCCCCCTGTATTGCTAGAAGGCGTCGGTCCAATTCTTGAACAGTGCGACGCTGATGAAAAGTAAATTTCGTTTTCAAATTAGAGTTTTCCTGTGGCTAGCGCTCTTTGGATCAGTCAGTTTGGTCCCGAGGGTTTCCCTCGTCTTTGCGGCTGAAGTTCCGCAGACTTGGCTTGCCGGAAAAGACGCACTCAGCGTTGATGCGCTGGAGCAGATCGAGAAACTTTTGCGCGAGGATTCAGAGAGTCAGACTCTTTTGGTTCAGGCCATGGACAAAGTGGGAGCGCATTCAATGATGGATTTTCTGAAGGTGGTTCGACTTTTTCCAACAGATCCTGCCGCCCCCCCCAACGGGAGTCCATCTTCACTAGGATTGGGCACTATTTCAGTGATGACTTATGGCACGACTAATTTTGGGGAAATTTCGAGCATTTTTTTGTTTCGGGATGATGCATCGATAAGGGAAGGCAAGAATGTTGAAGATGCCTATCGCGCAAGAATTGAGGCGTTCAAGAGGGGGGAAGGGGGTGTGAGTGCGAAAGAAGTGCTGACTCCGGGGTATGCCAAGGTTGCTGTGCAGAAGAATCCTTCGATATGTTTGCGTGCAGACTTAACGATAGATGATGCGTTGTATACCTTTGTTCATGAGCTTACCCATTTTGTAAAGTTTGATCCTCTGGAAGAAG
Source organism: Bdellovibrionota bacterium FG-2 (assembly GCA_051382305.1). Classification (GTDB taxonomy): domain Bacteria; phylum Bdellovibrionota; class UBA1018; order UBA1018; family UBA1018; genus CAIRTR01. The sequence goes on along the minus strand of JBBCAV010000228.1, from coordinate 9,135 downwards.
TCGATATGTTGAGCTTTAAGAATGAGAGTGATTTTTTAGCGAAACGAGTCTTGGCCCTCGGCGATGAAGTCGATGCTTTTGTAGCTCAATATAGAGCGCAGATTCGCAAACAAAAGACGAAAAATAGCCTGTCAGATAAAATGAAGCCTTTGTTCAATGATCAAGGCGATTTGATCGGAACGCGTGAGAGGCTCGCTGAAATCGTCTTAATGTCGGAGTATCAGGGAGGAACGGGCTATGCCGATCATTCACTGCGCGGGGAATATCAGGCGCGGCTTGAGCAATCCTACAAAAGTGAAGTTGCGCACTGGAACAATTTTGCCGCCGCCATAGAGAACGCAAATGAAGGCCTGGACATCAATCAACGAAACCAAGAGAAAATGAAATATAACTTGAAGGTTTATCAAAGTTGGATTGAGCAAGGCGCCCGAAATAAGAATACGGCCTTAGAAGAAAAAGGGCGCAAGGGGTTAGAAGAGGCGCAAAAAAAGATTGAGGAAATTGAACGATATTTACCCGCAAAACGATCGATTATTGAGGGCTATGAGCAGGAGTTGAAACGGTGCGACGGTCGAATTAGAACTCTTGAGGCGAGGCTTGGAGTCTTACTCGAGGTATTGTAGACCGACTTTTTGAACGTCCATATCGAGTTCCGTCACCCACTTGATTTGGGCTTTTAGCGGCTCGAGATGACCGATTTTAATCCGCCAGAGCTCTCCGGCCTTCAAGAAGCTTTTTCGAGTCACGACAACGGCGCAGCCCCGGTTGGATTCATTGAGAACTAGGCCCACGTCTTTAGGCGCAAAAGCCCCGTCCTTAAGTGGAATTTCAATTTGAGCCAGCGTTCCAGGATCGGGACTGAATCGTATGGATTTTCTTTGGTTGGGCTTGGTCATAGGTTTCTTTTTTTCCGGTTCATTGGACGTTCATGATTTTTCGGGCGCGAAACAGCGCATTGCTCACGGTTCGAGTCGCTGGAATAATTTGCGAGACGGCATAGAGCGACTGGTTGAGGGATTCAGAAAAGGCGGCCAGCTGCGATGCCGTGTTCTTGACAAGTTTATCGATGTCGGAAAAATGAGTTTTGAATTCAACGCCCCCGTCATGAAGTTGGGCGGCCTCAATGGTTCCCGCCTTGCGAATAAGCTCAAAACTATTCACGGTGGCTCGTAGAGAGTCGACATCAGAGTTAAGGCGACTAAGTAGTTTTTGGAGATTGCCCGTCCCTTCAAGCAAGTGAGTAACATATTCGGAGGAAATGAGAAGAAGGAGGACGAGATTTTGTCTGCGGTCTTCGATTTCTCCAGCGGCGGCCGTTTGACCGGAATTTAAGGTCGTGAGATTTTCACGCAAATAAAAGGCGATCATCTCGACCTGAATTTGTGTGGCCGCAATTCGAAACTCCGAAGAGGAAATAAGGTTTTGAACTTGCTCTGTACTTTGTTTGAACGAAGAAAGATCTGCCTTAAACTCAGCGGCAGACTTTTGAATGGCATCTGCAACCGCAACCAGGGTGAGTCCGGCGGCCCCAATTCGCTTGGCAGCGGTCGTCATATTGACCGTTAAAAGATCAAGGGATTTGAGAATGCCGCCGATAAAGGCTGATTTTTCTGCGGCCACCTGGTTGGTTTTCGAAAGACTTTGAAGATTCTGGAGGGCGCGAAGGTTTTCTTTTACGCATTCTTGGCACAGAGTCAGGCTTTGCGTGAGTTGGGAAGTTTCTTGGTTTTTTGCTTCCTCTTTTAGGGCGGGAACAGAAAGGTTGTTCGTCGCATGACTCGAATGAGAATAGACTTCGGCCAAAAGTGCAGCCCTTGAAAAGGCCTCGTAATCTTTGAAGCCCAATGTGTTTAGGGTTTCGTTGAGAAACTTGACCCCAGCTTCGACGCCGCCAGAGCGTTCTTTTTCAAGGATTTGTTTGTAGAGCGGGGGGATCTTTTCAAAAAGCGCGGTGCTTTGTTTGATCCGAATCGAAAGAAAGCCCTCTTCGATAGGGAAAATGGTGGCAAATACCCAATAATAGGAGCCATCGGCTGCCATGTTTTTTACATACGCGCAAAGAGGGCGTCCGGCCTGAATCGTTTTCCATAGCAAGAAGAAGACGGTCTTAGGCACGTCGGGGTGGCGGATAATATTATGAGGACTTCCAACGAGGGACTCTTTGGAGTGTTTGCTGACCCGGACGAAAACTTCGTTCCCTGAAATGATAATGCCCCGCGGATCGGTGCGCGAAAAAAAAAGTTCATCAAGCGAGTAAGAGCTTTCTTGATCGATAGGGGTAGGTCGGGCCATAGGGTTTTCGTCCTTTTGTGAAGTGTAGCATAGCCGTTTTCCGACACAATCCCGAAGCTTAAGGTTTTGGGGTCAATGTTTTGACGACCTTTTACCAGGCGCTTTTGGTAAGCTTTTTGGATCATAATATCGAATAAGGCTTCCACGGTCAATAAGTTGAATTTTTAGGACTCCGCTTGGAACGCCGACTTTTTTGTAAACCTGGATGTGAAGCGAGTCAAAAGGATCGTGGCCATCAGAGTCATCCGTTTGGAGGGCCCAATGCGGAGACGTGTCCGGCTCTTGGGAACTCGTATCGACATAATCGAAAGTCAGTTGACGTTGGTCGCTAGAAAAGAAGTTTTTTGAGAAGGTAAGTACCATAGGCCCGCCATATTCGGCGGAGAAGCTCGTACCTCTGATAAAAAGGAGATCCTTCCCGAGCGTATGCACTAAAACGACGCCTTTCCTGAGGTCTTGAGGGGAATAGACAATTCGGGTATTTCGGTTATCCGAAAAAATAAATTTCGCGATCCGACTTTTTGCCGACTCTTCGAAGCCTGCGGGCTCCCATTGAACCGAAATCTGACCCGAGTAGTTTTCCGGATACGAAGTGGTAATGTGCGCCATAATGGTTTCATCCCCTTGGGGGGGAGCGTTATCTGCGCTGAGTTGAAGGGGTGTGATGCAAAGAATAAAAAGAAAAACACACCCTAAATAGTGATATTTTGAAAACATTCTTATCCCTCCATCTTTCCGAAAAAGCCAACCACGTGCATTTAGACTAACCCCGTTCTCGGGTGTTGGTCAATCTCAAGTCTTGTTTGGGCGGGGTCCCTAAGCTAGGATAGATTTCCGATGCAACGAAAGCTTTTTGCAATAGTCGTGCTTTGTCTTTTTCTTTACGTGGGCTCGCCGCTGCTCATCCCTGTCGTAATGGGGGCAGTGCTTGCGGCTCTTCTCCTTCCGGCCCTTGAGTGGATGTCGCGCTTCAAGGTTTCCCGCTCCACAGGCGCGGCGTTTTTGACTTCTGGAATTACTTTGGTGGTACTTTTCCCCAGCGCGTCGTTAGTGTTTTTTGGGGCAAAATCGGGTGTCCATGAGCTGCAAGCCTGGAAAGACGCACCCAAAACTGGAGGAAGTTGGGTTGAAGCCTTGATGAATACGCCTCGAGTTCATCATATGATTGAACTTTCGAGCGCCTGGCTACCGGTAGATCGACAGAGTCTTATTGAAACAACGCAGGATTTGACTCGAAGTGTTGGGATCAAACTTGCGGATCTGTTGGGCGGACTTGTGACTCAGCTTCCTGGGATGGCCATGGGGTTTGCGGTGATGGTCGTTAGTCTTTATTTTTTTCTCGCGGATGGTCCGAGGCTTGTGAGTTTTTTCCGGAGCAATTCAGTTTTCAGCGCGCGAGAAACGGAGCGTTTACTTGATGTATTGGCGGGAACTTGTCGATCTGTGATTTTGGCTTCTATCGTTTCCGGTGCCGTTCAGGCTGTTTTGGAAGTGATCGTTTGTGTGTCTTCCGCTACCCCTAATGTTTTCTTGATTGCGCTCCTGGTTTTTGTTTCTTCGTTTATTCCAGTGGTAGGGAGCGCTCCGGTCACCTTGGGCGTCGCCATTCAACAGTTCATTGAGGGGCGGACTGGGGCAGCAGTGGCACTTCTGATTGCCTCGTTTTTGATAGCAGCGATTGATAATTTGATTCGTCCGATGTTTTTGCGAGGCTCAGCGAATCTTCACCCGATGTTGGCATTTGTTGCGGCCTTGGGGGGGATACAGACTTTAGGCTTTATGGGCATTTTTTTGGGCCCCATTGTTGCGGCGCTTTTTGTCGTGACGCTGGAAATTCTTTTGGGTCCTGATCAATCTCCTTCGGACGTGCATTGACATCCTCCCCCCTTCTCTGTTTGAATCACCCACATGGCAAGTAAGGCAAACGCAAAAATTACCTCGAGTAGTACGGCCGAATATTTTTCAAAGAACCTGCAGCAAGTAGGTTTCTCTTCCCAAACCAAAGCGGTCTTGACGACTCTTAAAGAGTCGGTCGATAATTCGCTGGATGCTTGCGAAGAGGCGGGCATTCTTCCCGAGGTTTCAGTTTTTATTGAGAAAGTTGGCCCGGGTTCTTTGAAAAACGCCGATCAGATTCGAATTCGAGTTGAAGACAATGGCCCGGGTATTGAAGTCGAGGATGTTCCCAAAGTTTTCGGTGAATACTTGGCCTCCTCAAAATTTGGGAAGGGTCGATGCTCACGCGGGCAACAGGGGATCGGGATTTCTGCTGCCACGACTTGGGCGCAGTTGACCAGTGCCGTAGGGGCACGCGTCATTACGAAGACAGAATCGATGCGTAAGGCCATGTCTTGTTTGGTAGAGGTTGATATCAAGAATAATCGGGGGCAATTGAAGTCCAAAGAGACGATTGATTGGAACAAACCGCATGGCACCTCGGTAGAGTTCCTAGTCGACGGACGTGTTCAACTTAATGGCGATGCGGGCTTGCTTAATTACTTGAACGGCACTGCGCTGGTGAATCCTCATCTCACGCTTCATCACAAATTGCCTGAGCTTGAACCCCACACCATTGAGCGCGTGAGTGAGGCGATTCCGGAGTTACCCGACGCGACCGCCCCCCATCCCCATACGATGAAGCTTGGGGAGTTTATTGCGCATTCTCATCTTTTCGGGCGCGTTAAAATCGAGGCATGGCTCAAAAAAGGCTTTTCGCGGATTCACGAAGGAGTTTTGAATGACCTTGTGAAGGCCGGGATTAAAAGAAATATTTTGGAAAAATCCGTTGATTCAATCGGAGATACCGAATTTAAGGAGCTTTTCATTGCGATTCAGAATTTGAAGCTCATGGCTCCTTCGACAAAATCCGTTCTTTCGGTGGGCGAAGAGACTTTGGCGAAAAGTATTAAGCGACTCGGCGCCGTGGATTTTTTTGCGGTTGTTTCGCGCAAGCCCACGATTTGTGATTTCAAACCCGTTCAAATTGAAGTGGCGGTCGCGCGGCTTGAAGATAAGGCGTTAGAGCATGAATCGAGTATTCAAGTTTTGCGGTTTGCTAATCGGGTTCCCTTGCAGTTTGATAAATCTGCTTGTGCCATCGTACACGCCATTGAGTCGGTTAATTGGCGCGCCTATGGACTAGGGCAACCCAAAGATGCTCTGCCTATCGGGCCCTATATTATGGCTGTGAGCGTTGTCTCACCGTTTATTAAATTTAAGAACGCGTCTAAAGAAACAATCGATGGTTCCGACGAGCTCGTAGAAGAAATTAGACGGGCGCTCATTCAAGCTGGCCAGCGGCTCTCAAAACATATTCGGCGCGAGGATAAGGCCAACGAGTTGGAAGAGAAGATCAGGCATATTGAGCAGTTTGGTCCAATCCTAGTTGATGTTTTGTGTCGTATCACTTCAGCCACTGATGCTCGTAAAAAGCGTGCGGAAGAGGGTTTGATGAAGCTGCTCGGGCGCGATGCGAATGCCACTCAGCAGGAGCTCAATAAAGCGCATGCGATTCTTGAAGCGGCTCGGGTCGTGGAACTTCCGGAGCTGCCGCTGCCGCCAGTGGCCGGTTCTGATGATTTAGAGGACTTGCCAGAGGACTTGGAACGCGAGAAGCCGGCTAAAGCTACGAAGGTTAAAAAGGGATCGAAGAAAAAAGCCGTAGCAAAGGCTAAGGGGAAATAATTTTTATGTCAGCTCTAGAATCATCAAGGTCGGGGAAGTCGAACAAGTCAGAAGACAGCATTCCAAATTTAAGTCGTGAGATGTGCAGCCAGCTTCTTGCGGATCTTGAGAAGGCAAAACGTCCGGTGCTCAAAGCAACTAAATGCTCACTGGATAACTCGCGGTACGATTTTAAGGTGGGTTACCTCACTCCGGGTCCCAAAAAAGTAGCGACCGAACTGAATGTGAGTTCGGTGAAGAAGATGTCACGTGCGATTTTTTTGCTCGAGATTCTGCTTCGGAATATTGAAACCGGCGCGGTCAATACGAAGCGCGAGCTTTACTATATGTCAAAGGGCGAAATTAAGCATAATCCGAGTCTCAAGCCTTTGGATTTTGGTTCGCAAGATGAGTCAGACGAAATTATCGATTTTATCTGTGAGATGCTGGAGTGTTATCGCGAGGAGTTTAATTGCTATGCCAATGACCGGGGCGGGCAGACGTATTCTCAACATTTGATCGTGACCGAGACGATGTCGGATGGCGAAAAAGCCGTCATTGATTTGTCCAAAATGGGGACGTCGCCGTTTCAGCCAAAGAACAGGCCCCAGAAGCTTAAGTTGACGGCGAAGAAGAAAATTGAATTTGCCATTATTGTGGAATCCGAAGGTACGGCCAACACGCTGGTCGTGAACGGATTTACTAAGAGAAACAACTGCATTTTGATTGGTTCGGGGGGCGTTCCTTCGAACGCCGTGCGCGCCTGGAGCAAAACGATTCAAGATCAGCTGAAGATCCCGCTCTTTTTTTGGGGGGATCTCGACGCGTACACCATGCAGAATATTTTTAGAACGCTCAAGGCTGGTTCGGCTTCGAGTTTGATCCGCAATTCGGATTTTAGTGCGCCGGATGTGAAGTTCTTAGGCGTGTTGCCCGAGGATATCAAAAAGTATGATTTGGCGGATTACCCCGTAAAAGAAACCGACGCGCAAGAAGTGCGGGCGCTAAAAAAGGCGTCCGATGCTCTGGCTAATGATCCCTTTTTCAAAGACAAAAAAAACAAGGGACTCGCAGCAATTTTGAAGTGGTTGCTGACCCATAAGCGTCGTTGTGAGCAGCAAGCGTATTTTACTGTTGATCCTCGCGATCCGATCATGCCTGAGAAAATTATTTTGGAGAAGATTAAGCGCGGGGATTACGTTTAGGACACGGTTTCGGCCCTGGGCAGAGGGGTTGACCTTTGGGGCCCCTTACGACGTACTATACACATGAAACGTACAAATCTTGTGCTTGATGAGGATTTGCTCAAAGCCGCCACACAGGTGCTCGCTGAAGCCATTCGCACTGCCAAGATCCGGGATCTCGCCGGATTTTTCGGGAAGGGCGTGAGGGAAGGGGATTTGAAGGAAATGCGGGAAGATCGTTCGGCTTCTCTTTCGGGTTCTCGGGCGCGGCGACGTAAGTCATGATCCTCGTCGATACCTCGGTTTGGGTCGATCTCTTGGGTTCAGCCAAGCGGCACTCGCTAGCGCCTGAGCGTATGTTGGATCTCGCCACTTGTTCCCCTGTGATTCAAGAAGTTCTGCAGGGGATCAAAAACGAAAAAGCGCATCAAAGAATCATGGATGGTTTGCTGGCTCTTCCCCGTTTTGAAGATCCTCCCACGACAGAGCTCTATCTAGAAGCATCCGAACTGTATCGATCAGGAAGACGAAGATGGTTGACCATCAGATCTTCTACTGATTGCTTGATTGCGGCGATCGCCCTTCGTCATCGTTTGACAGTTTGGCACGCCGATCGGGATTTTTCATCCCTCGCGGCTTTTACGGATCTGAGAGTGACTGTGGGTTCATAAAACAAGTTGTTTACGAATTCGCAACACTTTCAGCCCGTTTGCAAGTTGATAGCCCAGCCAGAGCACTCCGGTTCCGGCTATTCCCAAAATGAGAATAATCAGCTGGAAAGCAAAACCGTTCCAATCGGAAAGCGCCCAGGTTTTGCATTCTCGCTGGACTACTCCAGTGGACTCCAACACCTCTGCTGTCAGGTACGCTCTGTTTTGATCAGACTTCTCTTCGTTGACGTTCCTAATCGTGAGCAGCAGATATCGATTGGCATCATTATTTGGTGCTTGAATGGAATCGCCCCAATGACCGCTTCGCGTCCCCACCTGATAAAAACAACTGCCCGGGCCTTCGCAACGAAAGGCAAATGCGGAAAGATTTTGCGCGATCGTGGATTCAAGCCGTTGCATCACCGGTTTTGGAAAGCTCATTGCAGCCCCAACCTTTTCGAACCTTCTTGAAATCTCGTTATTGATTCCAAAAAGCGAATGAGACCATCCTCCGTCGCCAATACTTTTTGCACAACCCATGAGCTCAGATTTGGATATAGCAATCGGCGCTTGCACCCAGGTCATATCACTTAACTCCAAATGAGAGAATTGCCCCAAAGGCAACTCCAGTACGGGCAGATGATTGATCGTCCAAAACATTGAGAGAGTGAGCGCAGCTATGATCGGCAATGCAATTATAAAGCGACGGACGCGATTCTCAGGTTTCATGGCCTCGCTATATTGAAAAAGCGAGATAAGCGGGGTCCCCCAAAACTTCCTGCGGGGATTTGCGCTGATCTTCGGTTTTCGCGTCTTCATAGTGCGATCGAAGTTCTCGAATCACAGCACATTTGAGCAACCAAGAGCAGGTGAGGCTTGAACGGATTTCGCTAAAATACTGCTTTTCCGTTGATGTCATGACGATGGCTCCAGAAGGGATGATAGTGCGTTCTGAAAGAAGAACCATTCTTTGGTTTTTTGAACTAGCGCCTTCTTTCCTGCGGGTGTCAGGACATAATATCGACGTCGCTTATCCCAGCGACTCCGAACCAAGCCTTTGGCTTCAAGCTTGATTAGTAGAGGGTAAACCGTGCCTTCGCCGACCCCAAGATTTCCTTCGGCACGAGACTTTAGCTCGTTGACGATAGAATACCCATGCATTTCGCCCTTCTCAAGAACCTTGAGAACAGCAATATCCAGAAAACCTTTAATGTGAGCCTACATTCCGCACTTAGAACGCGCAAGTTTTCGATCTGATTGTTCTAGTATTTCAGTTGCTTAAGTTTTTGACACCTTAGTCCATGGTGCTTCTAAAATCGACTTTTTCAACTTTTCATCTAGTTCTT
>JBBCAV010000227.1:0-5480 GCA_051382305.1 Bdellovibrionota bacterium FG-2 | reverse complement strand
TCTAAGTTGTCTCCAATAATCGCTACCCATATTGCAATAAGCCCAAACAAAATCATCGCAACAGGGGCCGCGCCACTAATCAAATCTTTGAGGTAATACCACTCATCAACAACCCCCCAAAGTCCCAAGCCAATAAATGTAGAACCAATTACAATTTGAATCATATTTTCAGTGAATCTTCTTTGTCAGCCCTGCCACCAGCGCCACCACGCCCACTGCAATAAAAATAAGAGGAGAAGCGCCCTTCAAAAAGTCGATGACATTAAAATACTCGTCATACACGCCATAAACTCCCAAGACCAAGGCCACAATCCCTACAATAAGGTGGACCTTGCGTTTGAGACTCATGCCCATCACGTTATCAATCATCTCCATGTCTCAGCCCCTTTTCCCTTTAATATCAGTTTTCATCGAGGCGCCCCGTTCTTAGCCCAATCAATAATCACCGGCGCATCTTTTCCAGCAAAACGATTCATCGGTCCACCCAGACGAACCAACATCGACAAAAGGTTATTATCCACATAAACTTTCACGTTTTCGTAGGTCATCAAATTGCGAAGCGGCCCACTATGACATTTCGAACAACTCACTTCGATAATTCCGGCAATGGTATTTGTATAGGTTACCGTATTAACTGCATTAGGCTTGTCCGCAGCTGGCGGCGTAGCTGCGATCGCAAGAGCCGGAAGCGGCTGCTGTTCCACTATCCCTGAAACGCCGGGCACACTCTGCAATCCAGTTGGCTGCTCAATATTATTTTTGTTTTGAAAAACGCCATCTGGTTTCCCGCCCACATAAAGTGCACGCACCATCAAATGTCCACACGCGGGGCAGCTGATCTGACCACAACTTTGTGTGCCGGGACTTGCGAGAATCGTTTCATCATAGGGGCAAATACAATCGTGCGGAGTTTCGGCAAAAGAGGGCGCGACAAAGGTAGCAAATAGAGATAAATAACTCACCACAGCTAAACTTTTCATGATCAGCTGTCTGTTTTTTCCGCTGTGCAAAAATGCCAATTCGCCTCCCTTAATCTATCCGTCAACCCTTGGGTTCAGTAACGACTCAACCGCTTCAGATGATACTTCGTTATATAGATGATACTTCGACATTTTTTGTTTTTCCATAAAGGAGTATTTAGAATTGTGTTATTATTTTCTGCGCCAAAATTAGGACGAAGCAAAGCGTTATACCCCCCCCCCCCATTTAACGCACAGCAATGCGAGCGATCAGACATTTCTGTCTACTTTCTGCTTTCCTCGATTTGCTAATGAGTAAAAGAGTATGGTAAAATCTTAATCATAAGTACTCACAGGAGGATTCACATGAACACTTTAGGTTTTGTAGCTGGGGTCGTCGTTGTTGCAGGTGGCGCTTATCTTCTTCACAAAAAGGGCTGGCTTGATCTCGGAAAGCTCGGCGAGAAGATTGAAACTGTTGGCGAAAAGATGAAAGATTCCTTCATGGAAGGATATCAAGAAGCCGCCAAAGCCACGGGCTGAGTTTCGATTTCGATCACTAATCCTCTTTTTTTGATTTCGCGGCTCCGGCTGCGTTTTCTAGATTTATCCTATTTTAGTAGCACCCCATTAAATTTACTCATTAAGGATCTATTTCTTTTCATTTCCCTCCCATTGCCCCTTGCGGAAATTTTTGCCTACGATACAATTTTGACAAGTAGTTAATTCACGCATGGAGGCGAGAATCAAAATGACCAAAATAAGAAGGCCAACCGTTATCGCAGTACTTTGCCATAAGGGCGGAGTCGCCAAAACCACGACGGCCGTTGCGCTAGCCGACAGCCTGGCCGCAGATAATCCCACTGCCAAAATACTCATCTTGGATTGCGATGAGCAAGCGAACGTCAAAACCCTCTTCGGAATCAAGTCAACCGATGCGGACGGTGGCATCGCTTCGATCCTCATCGAGAACACTCACCCATCAAAGGTAAAACTGACGGTAAGACCGCAGATTGATGTCATTTTATCGGGTGGCCGGATGATGCGTGATTTTGAAAAAACATTTTCAAATGATGCAGACAGCGAACTCATTTTAAGTAAAATGATGAAACCCTTTGATGAGGACTACGACTACGTCATCATCGACTCGCCACCTGCCCTCTCCCTGATATCTGCAAATATCGCGATGTACGCTGATTTTTGCGTGATCCCCTGCACGACCGATCTTTTATCTGTCGTGGGAGTGAAGAACACGATGTTCTTTTTAGAGAACCTCCGAAACCATTTTCGGGCAAAGAATATCAGCCCCTGCAAAGTTCTTGGAGTGGTCCCGACAATGTACGACCAACGCCGAAACCTGGACATGACCATCCTTGATGATCTTCAGCGCATGGCTGATGCGGATCTCATGAGTGGCGGAATCGTTTTTGATCCCATCCGTGTGGATTCGAAGATCAAGACCGCGCAAGTTAAACGCAAGCTGGTTTCTGAGGCGTTCCCCAAGACCAAGGCTCGAGAGGACTATCGAAAACTTGCGAGCGACATTCAAGCGCTTGTCACAAAAATGACCGCCGCTTCTGTACGACCCACCGTGCAAACGACCTATTCACCCTCACCTGCAAGGGAGATGACGCTATGAAAGGCGAAACCATCGCGAAACCGCGAAGAACCCGGGTAAAAGCGGAACTTTCCATTTTTGACGAAGAAATGACAGCGAAGTTCAACCCTAATGATTTTATTCCAGATGCACCAGCCCATGCTCGAGTCACGGAAACGCGAGAAGTGCGTCCAGAGCCGCGCCAAGAAACACGCCCAATGGCGCAAATGGTTCCAGCTCCCGTGGAGGCGATTCCAACTTATTTAGCCCCCACTCCTGCACCCAAAGCGGCTGCGCCTGTTTTTGAATGCACCTTAGAGCCCTCTGAAATGGTGTTGAGTCTCGTGGAGCAGAACAAAGACAACGCCAGCGCTAAAGTTCGTTTCTACAATCCGACATCAAAGGAGCTTTGCGCCGTACTACGTACGCCTTTGCCACCAAACCAGGCTTATCTTCTGACTCTGTCTGGAAAGCGCTTGCAGCCCGTACTTATCTCTAAAGGTGCGGTTACAGTTTCGGTCAAACCCGGTTCTCTTTTGAGTATCGAGCTGCTTTTTGCGAATTGCTAGGTTAAGGAGATAAGGAAACTGCTTATGGGGCTATTTGCATGGAGCGATAAATACAGTGTCGGGATCCCCTCAATCGATGCCCAACATCAGCACCTCGTAGAGATGCTCAATAAGATTCATGAGGCAATGAAAGTCGAAAAAGGCGAAGAGGCGCTCGCTGAAATTCTAGCAGCGGCAGTGAAGTACGCCCAAGTACACTTTACCTACGAAGAAGGACTGCTCGCACAGGCCCAGTATCCTGAACTTGAGCATCACAAAGAGTTTCATATCGCCTTCGCCAAAAAAGCGGAGGCGCTCATTGAGCAACTCAAAGAAGGCAAACAGGTTCTGACCATTGAGACGTGGAAGTTTCTGAAGTCTTGGCTTCAAGAGCACATTCAGGGAGAGGATAAGAAGTATACGGACTATTTGAAGGCTAAGGGAATAACCTAAACAGGCAGCACGAGCCTAAACGTCGTCCCCTCGCCCACGGTGCTTTCAAGTTCAATTTTACCTTTGTGCTCATCCACAATCTTGGTGACAATCGACAGCCCCAAGCCCGTTCCCTTACCTTCTTTTCGAGTCGTAAAAAAAGGCTCAAAAATCTTAGCCCGGATCTCCTCCGGAATCCCTGGCCCGTTGTCCCTGACTTCAATCACGACACCCGAAGGATTCTCAGCTTTACGAGTGATGACCTCAATTTTCTTCTCGGCCCTTTCATAACTCTCTAAACTCACGCGCGCATTGCCGACCAAATTTAAGAACGCCTGCTCAAGGCGAATCGCGTCACAACTTATCTTCGGCAAATCTGGGGTCAAGGTCCTGACGAGCTCAATTTGATGAGACATCAGCTGCGCCCCCACAAACTTTAATGCGCCGGTCACCAGCGAGTTCAAATCATGCAGTTCATAGGCCGAATTCTCAGCTGTTGTGCGCGTAAACAGACGCATATGATCAATGATCTCTGAAGTCCTAGTGATCTGAGCAACCACATTTTCAAAATCTTTTTTCAACTCCACTAAGTTTGCGCGCTCCTTCGTAATATCTCGAATCGCCGAATCACAAACAATCTTCATCACGTTAAGGGGCTGATTGATTTCATGACAAATTCCAGCCGCAAATTCTCCTAAAGCAGTCAGTTTGCTGGCCTGCACCAGCTGCGAAGTTGTCTCACTTAATTGTTGGTGAGAAGCCTTGAGTGCCGTAAGCGAAGAAAATGCATCTTGCTCAATGGCATCAGCGACCGTCGAATCTTGAATCAGCGAAATCGCGCCCGTGGGCAGTAACTGGGAGTCCAATGTCCTCACGATGGTCACGATGAAGTTTCGCATAAGACTCAAGACCGGCCTTCTAAAGGTCATGAGCTCAGAACCATCAAAAAAGGGAACAATCAGACCCGATAAGGTAAGAATCTGAAAATAGTCGAGCGCCCCGGCACTTTGAGGAGCCAACTGCTCGCAGATCCGTTTTGCCATGGGGTTCATGAACAAAATCACACCATCATTATCATACTGAATGACGGCAGCTCCCATGAGCATCACGTCATTCGTGTTTCGCATCACCCCCGCCAGCATGGGGTTAATCTTCTCATTAACAATATCGAGCATCTGCCCCGGAGTCACAGTCTCGATGGTTAACCCCTGTTTCTTAAGTTCGAGCAGCAACATGCTTTTGGCAAACATAGGCTGAACGAGCGAAACTTTCGAAACAACAGCGTTAAAGACGTCTTCTCTCACTTACTTTGCTCCTGCAGAAAAAAGCTCCGGATTCTTCTTCTGGTAGTCTCTGACAATCCCCTCAATTTTCTGCGGCGGCGCCATCAAAAAGCGACAGAAGGCATCTCCTTTTGCACGGCACAATACTTCACGAGCCTCAAGTTTTAGTCCAAAGGAATCCTCACACCACCCCGAAGAATAGCCACTACTCATATGGCACATGCAACGCGTGGTGCGCTTCCCAAGCTGAATCCACGAGTCGGCCTCAAAGGAGTAAGGGTGGTCATACACCAACAGAAAATTCTCATTCGGTGCGGGCACGCTTTCGGGCTTTATATCCACAAACGCCCAGCCGCTATGACTGAAGTGCACGGGCCCCAAAGAGAGCTTTTCAATGGGATCCGTGATGTTCAAATCCTGACTAAACTGTAATTGGCCAGCCGTCTAGGACATGAAGTCGGGTAATTTTCCTGCGAACAGCGTCCGCAGCGCATCCATGGGATGCACTCCATTTTTTCTGCAGGTGGAGAGATAGCTTCGAATAAGGCAAAAATCCTTGGCTCCCCTGATCGAACGGAAACAGCCAGAGATCTTTTGCTGAACTTTCGTCATGCGCAAGTCCCGTTCGCCCTGGTTATTTGTAAAGGGGACTTCTGAGTCC
>JBBCAV010000226.1:0-2613 GCA_051382305.1 Bdellovibrionota bacterium FG-2 | reverse complement strand
AAAACCATTATAGTCTGCCGGGTTGTGGGAACCGGTAATCATGATTCCGCCATCTAGATTCAAATGAAACAGACTAAAGTATGTTAATGGAGTAGGACAAACACCTAAATCCACGACATCAAGCCCAGCCTTAGTGAGGCCAATAATTAAGCTCGTGGCGTAGCTATCTCCTGAGAGACGACAGTCCCGGCCCACCGAGACTTGAGGCGCGCCCGAAGCTGCGCCCGCGGTTTCCTTGCGATGGGCGAGAAGGTATTTTCCGTAGGCCCTACCCAAGAGCGCTGAAAATTCAGGAGTTAAATCATCCCCTGCAATTCCTCGAATATCGTACTCCCGAAAAATACTTTTCCTAATTTCCATCTTAGTTCCTTTTCTTCCCACGTGCGACAGCCAGTGCGACCGCCAACTTGATTGCCGCAAGTAAACTTGAGGGATCGGCAGAACCCCGCCCAACAATATCAAACCCTACGCCATGATCGACAGAAGTTCGGATAATGGGAAGACCCAATGTTATATTGACGGTATTCTTAAAATCAAGAAGCTTAACGGGAATTAGACCCTGATCGTGATACATGCAAATTACAGCGTCAAAACGGTTTTTTGAGGCAGCGTTTAACGCAAAAAGAGTATCTGCTGGGAGTGGCCCGGTCAGCGAAGCGGGGGTCCTTCCTTTTAGTCCGGAGAGAGCGGGTATGATGAGGCGCTGCTCTTCGTCTCCAAAGACTCCCCCCTCCCCGGCGTGTGGGTTGAGGGCAGCAACAGCAATTTTTGGCTTTAAAATTCTTAGTTCTCGGGATAGAAAATTCGCTGTTCTCAAAATCGTATCTTGAATAAGTTTCTTCGTAAGCGTCCGGGACACCTGATTGAGCGCAAGATGTGTCGTAACAAGGGAGACGCGTAGCTGGTCGTTCGCAAGCATCATTGTAACACCGCGGGCATGGCACAAGGATTCTAAAAATTCAGTGTGGCCCGGAAAGGCAAAGCCCCCCGCCTGAAAGCGGGCTTTGTGAATTGGGCCGGTGACGAGCGCATCAGCGGATCCATCTAAGACAAGGCGGGTGGCTCGCTCAATGGACCAGCCGGCTTGAAAACCCTCAGCATGTAACCCCCGCGCAGGCAATGGGGTAGGAATAATTGGAATGACTGAGGCGCTCCTTTGACCCAGAAAAAGCGGTGAATTAAGGTCGGCGGCAGAAGAGATTGGGAATATTTTTGCTCCCAATTTAAGGAAAGGTTCAATAGCTCCAACGCAAAACAGGCGGACGCCACGAGGTAAGCGGCGACGATTTTCGAAAATGCAAGCAACAAGCTCGGGACCAATCCCACTTGGATCGCCTGGGGTAATGACAAGCGTGAGGGGTTTTGACATTTAGCTACTTTAGAGTGTCTTGAGAAATATGAATGGAAGCATTTTGCCGTTGGCGGCTAAGCCAAAGTGAGAGTTGGTGTTGATATTCGCTAGCGAAGAGATGGTTGCGAATTTCACCCTTCATTTTTTCAAAGCGCTCCCCCTCAGAAGACTTTTTGTCGACGAGTTTTAAGATAAAATAGGAATTGGAAGAGGGTCCCCCAAAAACATTACTCACCTTTCCAATGGCTAGGCTCTTAAGTTGCGCTCTGATATCTGGTGAAATCTGGTCTTCCGTTAGTTCGCCCAGATCCCCCCCCGTCGAGGCAGAGGGATGGTCACTCACTCTTTTTGCAACCTCTTCAAAAGATTCACCTGCCTTAAGTTGTTTCAGTGCGTTTGATGCGACATCATAGGCGGCGGAAGTGGTTTTGAAGCTTCGAGTAGAAATGGAAATAAGTTGAAGGTGGTAATTGATGGCCGAAGCGGATTCTTGAGAGTAGTTATTATAAAAGAAATTTTTGACATCATCATCCGAAATCGTGACCTTCGTGCGAATGTCGCGATCAATAAGGTTCGTTTTGCTTCGGCTCATTCGGATCAGGGAGAAATAGTCTTCAAACGAAAATCCTTGCTCGGACAGCGCAGACCGAAGCCCAACGCGGTCGAGCTTGTTATTTGTTTGAATGGAGTTGATCGATTGTTCTACTTCTGAATCGGAAACGGGAAACTCTTGAGTAATAATTTTCTCGTCAATTAAGAACTCGACAATCTCAGTATTTGAGGCCGCCGCTCCCTTTGTCCCAACGGTTGTTTCACTAAAAGAGGATCCATTTGGGCGCGGAGCTTGACCGTTTCTTTGAACTTTGTGATATCTGAATGAAGAATAATTGAGGCGTTTACCGAAGCGTCGAGCCGGTCGATAAGAACGGCAGCCGAAGCAGGGGTTGTTAACCCACCAAAAACGACAGAGAAAATAAGAAAAATAAAATTCATACCCAAACACCCTTTCCTGGATTTGAGTCACACGCTGAGGGTTTGGGCAAGAGGTAGTAGATGTCTAGTCTTTCAAAAGCTCCGGGTGTGTTGCGACCTTGGCCTGCTGTTTCAATTGATTCATATACGCCTCAAAAATCTTGGAGCGCTTTTCATCAAAAAGAAGACGCTTAACTTGCGCCTTGTCAACATCTTCCCAAGGACGAATTGCGGTAAGTTTAATAATATGAAAGCCAAATTGGGACCGGATAATAGCACTAATTTTCCCG
>JBBCAV010000225.1:0-2461 GCA_051382305.1 Bdellovibrionota bacterium FG-2 | reverse complement strand
AATTGGATTCTATCAAACAAAGACGAGTTCTGCAGTCGGGTACAGATTTCAGAGCCCTTGGCCCATGGCCCCCGCTAGACCGCCAAAAATGGCCCCTCTAGATCCCGCTGTTCCCAATACAGAACCGAAGTTTCAATTGGCGCGCCTAACTTTACTCCAGAGGGCAGAGACACAGGCCCCGTACGGCTGGGCGCCTTGTTACCCGATGGGGTCCTCGCACAACATCAACCGGGAGCCGTAGTGACCTATTCAAGCTACACGAGCACTTCGTTGGGTGAAGGATTTAGTGGCGAGCATGAATTTGTTATAGCGTCTAAATGTGGGCGCAATATTGAAGACTTCTCTCGCTCCCCGGCAGAGCGGGAAGTCCTATTTCCTCCCGGAACAAAATTTCGAGTTTTGGAGCGAAAGCCCGGTGTAACGCTATATGGAACCAAAACATTTACGTTCGTAATGACGGAGATCAGTTGTGAGTAACTTCTTTTAAGATGAATTCTATGGTGCCATCGGCACCTTGCATTCTTTGACCGACCACAAAGCGCGTGCCAGGAGCAAACAAGACTTCCTTTTCGGTCTGCGCACTTGAAAAGGCCGAAATATTTTTCCCGTGTACTGAGAAGATCTGCAGTTGATGTTTTCCACCAAACTTTGAAGACACACTTACTGAGGTACTCGTGTAGGCGGCGTAAGTCACTTCGGCGTCCACGGTGTGGCTCTTTAACACATCATCCGGAAGTGTCGTCCCACGATAGACAGGCCCCGTATAATCAGGCAGCTTTTTGAGCGCTGAATTCAACACGTCGACAAAGGGCTGAATCCGCTTGAGTCGCTCTCCGCCCGCGCGAAGCGAGGAGTTTATTTTTGGCGACACAAATCCCGTATAAAGATAAATCGCGACGAGCTCTTCATTCTCTAAATCAAGCCGGTCAGCGCCTGTAAGAAGCAGATTATCGAGCGCATCGTAGGCGGCGGTATCGTAGGATTCACCCAACTCCTTACCACACACCTCACGAAACGCTTTCTTAAGGGCCGGATCAAGCTTTCGCTGTGCATCAACCCGAGAGGCAACCGCTGAAGTCTGCGCATTAAGTTTCTCGATTCTATCCTCGCGATTGACACTCGAGGGAGAAGGACAATGAGCCTGAGGTTTAAGGGACTTGTGAGGAGGCGAGGCAAATGAAACTGTCGCGACAAAAGCAGCAAAGACTAAAGTGGTGAGCCAGCGCTTAATAGAGTTGCGCCACATTTTTGACGCAAAAAATTGTACCATGTCCTGCTTTGGAAACTCCATGCATAACGCATCGGAAAATGGGGCGCGAAGGTTTAGGGCATGTTGGCTTACAAATACTCGATCTTTAATGGGAGCAGAGCTTGGATCTGCGAGAAATCCTTTTTATTCGAAGTATAGAGAGTTGCGCCAATACTTAACGCCGAAACGGCGATAAGCACATCGTGGCTCAAGCCTAGATGAATTTCTTTTCTCCCCGCCCCAAGATGACTAAGGCATTCACCTGCCTTGTAGAAATGATTGGCCTCAAGCGAGATAAGGCGAAGGGCCTTGGAATAGGGAACGAACATGCGATCTAGTAACCTTCGCTGTTCTGGCTTTCGCGCACCCGCCAGAAGTTCCATCATGACAACGAGGGATAAATAGCGAATCTGTTGTCGTGAGCAAAACAGTTCGCGGTGCTTTCCACTTCTCAAATAATCGATGTAGATGCAGGTATCGTAAATGGTTTTCACTTGAAGATTTCGTCTAATTCAACTTTTCCCGCCAAAGCTTCATGCATCTTAATGATATCGTCTTCGCTCGCAACAAGTTGAATCGCTCGATTCACCGCTTCTTTGTCCGTATCAACGTCAAAGATCGTTCTGAGTTTACGAACCGCATCTCGATCAAGCTCAATTGTAGTTTTCTTTGGTTGGCTCATATGCCCATATAATATCAGATTTTATATGGGCGTGCAATATATGCCATAAACACGGAATTTTGTGGCAGATTATCATAATAGACCCCCTAGTGCCGCCTCAAGACAGCCGCCACCTGAATTGGTTTTCGCAAGCGTTTCTTGAGCAAGACGCCGAATGAGAGGATCGGGGTCGTCGATGTGACTTTCGATTGTGTTTTTGACATACTCCGCTTCAGTGGGTGCCGGTATCATCTTTCGCATCAACACAAACGCTAATTGTTTTTCCTGCGGGCTGCTACCCTCTCGTGTAAGTTCGCGGTAATTGGCCAGCCGTCTAGGACATGAAGTCGGGTAATTTTCCTGCGAACAGCGTCCGCAGCGCATCCATGGGATGCACTTCATTTTTTCTGCAGGTGGAGAGATAGCTTCGAATAAGGCAAAAATCCTTGGCTCCCCTGATCGAACGGAAACAGCCAGAGATCTTTTGCTGAACTTTCGTCATGCGCAAGTCCCGTTCGCCCTGGTTATTTGTAAAGGGGACTTCTGAGTCC